>NZ_CAJZIE010000014.1:0-34808 GCF_916049665.1 uncultured Rothia sp.
ACCCGCCCTCGCTTCGCTTCGGGCACCCTGATGTCACTTTCGGACGATACCGCCTTTCCGCGCTGGGGTACTGTGCGGGTGCGGCCGTGTTTTCCGGATGCGCCCTCAGGGTGTCAGCCCGGACGCTCTCCGATGCGGAGCGAGGAGGGGCGGAGCGTCCGGGTGACGGGTGCCCCTGCGTAGGCGCGGAGGAAATATGCGGCGCCCCGCCCTTCATACTCAGAACGAAAACGAAGAACGCTCCGTCCGTATCACCCAGATACAGACGGAGCGTTCTTTTTAAAGCATGGCTTGGTTGGTTATAGCCTACTCAGTAACGCCCAGGTGAGTCAGCAAGAATGCGTAATCCCACGCGATCTCGCGCCAACGCGTATACCTGCCGGAACCACCACCGTGACCGCCCGACATGTCAATCTTCAACAGCGGCACCGGCGACGACGGGTCAATCTGCTCACGCAGCGCCGCAATCCACTTGGCGGGCTCCACGTAGAGCACGCGGGTGTCGTGCAAGCTCGTCACCGCGGCAATCGCCGGGTAGCGGACCGGGCGGATGTTCTCGTACGGGGTGTACGACTTCATGTAGGCGTAGACCTCGGGGTCCTCAATCGGGTTGCCCCACTCTTCCCACTCCATCGCCGACAGCGGCAGCTCCGGGTCGAGGATGGTGGTCAGCGCATCCACGAACGGCACGGCTGCCAGGCAGGCGGCGTACTTTTCGGGGGCGAGATTCAGCACGGCACCCATGAGCAGGCCGCCCGCGCTACCGCCGTAGCAGCCGATACGCGCCTCATCAGCCCAAGGCTTAGCCGCAATGTAGCTGGTGACGTCCACGAAGTCGGTGAAAGTGTTCTTCTTCGCGAGCTTCTTGCCGTTCTGGTACCAGGAGCGGCCCATCTCGCCGCCGCCGCGAATATGCGCGATGACGTAGATGACGCCGCGGTCCAGGATCGACAGCATCGGGATGGAGAACATCGGGTCCATGGACGACTCGTAGGAGCCGTAACCGTACTGGATGACCGGGTGGGGCTGGCTCATGTCCAGGTCAGCGCGGTGAATCACCGAAATCGGGATGAGCGTGCCGTCCGCCGCCGGTGCCCAGTCGCGGTAGGCGCGGTAGTCCTCGCGGTTGTAGCCGCCCAGCACCGGGGTTTCACGGCGCAGCAGCAGGGTCTGCGACATGGGGAAGTAGTCGTAGACGCGGCGCGGGGTTAGGTACGAGGTGTAGGCGATGCGCAACACGGGGGAGTAGTTCTCTGCACGCAGTACGGATGCGGTGTACAGCTCCTCGTCGAAACCGGCGGGCTCCATGAAGGTCACACCGGCGGGGCGGCGACGGCGCCACTGGATGGGCAGCTGCTCACGCGGTGCAAGGAAGATGCGGGTGGTCGTGTCTGCGCGGGCGGTGACGACCAGGTGCGTTGCGGTGAAGGTGAAGCCCTCCAGACGCACGTGCTCGCTGTGGCGGATGACGGGTACCCAACGCTGCGCGTACTCCTCGAGGCTTTCGCCCTCGCGGGGCATATCTGCAAGCACCAGCTCGGAGTTCAGCGCATTGTAGTCGTGCTGAATGAGCAGGTGCTGCTCGCCGGCAATGTTGAGCGGCTCAGCGTAGTATTCGATGCCCGCGCTCTTGGGGATGAGCAAGGTCGGCTCGCCCTTGGGTTCGCGGGTGGGGACGATGCGCACCTCCGTGTACTCGGAGTTCGAGCTGGTGAGCACCACGGAGGAACGGTCGGAGCTCATGGCCGCCGAGAGCCACATGGTGTTGTCCGGCTCTTCGTAGATGAGGTGATCTTCGGTGCCCTGTCCGACGTCGTGCACGTAGACACGCCAGGGGCGCCAGGAATCGTCAGGGACCACGTAGATGAGCTGTTCGGCGTGGTTGATGAAGAAGGAGCCAGCCGCAATGTTGGGGATGGTGTCTTCGAGGAAAGTGCCGGTTTCCATGTTGAGGAAGCGCTGCTCGTAGCGTTCGTCGCCCTTCTCATCCACGGAGATGCTCAGCAACTTGCCGTTACGTGCCGGCTGGAAGCTACCGAGGGAGAAGAACTCCATGTCCTTGGCGTATTCGTTGCAGTCGAGGATGACGACCTCACCCTCGAGCACCTCACCAGGGGTGACGGTCGGCGGGGTGTAGCGCACCACCTCGTCGCCCTCGTGCAGGGCGGGGTAGCGGTAGAAGACGGGGTACTGGCCGCCGGGCACCATGCGGCTGTAGTACCACCAGTCACCGATACGGTTCGGGACGGTCAGATCCGACAGCAAGGTGCGGTTCTTAATCTCGTTGAAGATGGACTCGCGGAGGGGCTGCTGGTCTGCGGTGACAGCTTCGGTGTATTCGGCTTCTGCCTTGAGGTAGTTGAGGACCTCTTCGCTTTCCTTGTCGCGGAGCCATTCGTAGTGGTCGATGAAGACGTCGCCGTGGTGTTCGCGGCGGTGCTCGACCTTCTTCGGTACGGGCGGGGTGAGGTTCTGTTCAGCCATGCTGCCACCTCTTTCAATGAGTTATGGGTTTGTGAATGGTGTGTGCCGTCTGCGCCCGCGTTCCTGCGCCGCCGCGGTGACAGTGCGGGTGTGCGGGGGACTGTGGGCACGCCTAGTTCTAGTGTATCGAAGAGTGAGGCAGGCTACTATATTGCGGCTTGTACGGGGTTGCCCGGCTCAGCCTGTGGAAGCCCCGCCGAAGTCTCACCGAAGCCTCGCCGCAACGTGCGCTTTCGGCGGCTAGTTGGCGCGCCCCTTAATGGACATGAGGGTGCGGCGCCCCGCCTTGTTCGCCTTCGTGAAGGCGCGGTTACTCTGCCGGTACTCGCGCTCCTGAGAGCGTAGACGCAGGCGCGCAGATTCCGCCATCATCCTGCGGTAGCGTTCGAAGCGCTCGGGGTCGAGGGTGCCGTCGGCGAGCGCCTGCTGCACCGCGCATCCGGGTTCGGAGCTGTGGGAGCAGTCGCTGTACCGGCAGGCGGAAGCGTAGCTGGAGACGTCGTCGAAGGTTTCGTCAATGGCGGCGCTATCGCTCGTGGCGGCGAGCGCTCGCACGCCCGGGGTGTCAATCAGCACTGTGCCGAGTGAGGGCTCTGTGCCGGATTCTCCAGCACCGGGCAGAACAATCATCTGGCGGCTGGTGGTGGTGTGGCGCCCCTTGCCGTCGGCATCGCGAACCGCGGAGGTTGCTTGCACCCGGTTTTCTGAGCTGTCCTCGCGGGGGTCAACTCCGGGGTTGAGCAGGGCGTTAACCAGGGTGGATTTACCGGCACCGCTGCGGCCCAGGAACGCGGCGGTACGCCCTGCGACGAGTTCCGCGACCGGTGCGGGGTCGTAGCCGTTATCCGTGCAGACGGTGAGCACCGCATCCACGCCGCTACCCAGGGACTCCCGATACCCGGCGAGCTGTTCCGCCGTCACCAAATCGCCCTTGGTGAGAATCAGCGCGACCTGCACCCCGGAAGCGTGCGCCAGGGCGGTGTAGCGTTCGATTCGCCCGATGGACGGCTCGGGGAAGCACGGCTCAACAATGCAGAGCATATCCACGTTAGCGGCAACAGGCTGATCCGAGGATTCGCGGGTGGCGCTGGGGCGGGTGAGGTAGCTTCGGCGGGGCAGAATCGCGAGGGGCTTATGCTCCGCGGGCTGGCTATCGCTACCGGTCCCGGGGATGGGCTGGGCGAGCACCCAGTCGCCCACGACGGGGTATTCCTCTTCGCCGTAGTCGTTCTCGACCGGACGCAGGGGAGCGGAGAGCTTCACGAGTTCGCCCTGCTCGCAGGTTAGTAACTCGCAGCGGGTGCGGTGCACGGCGCTGACGCGGGCGAGGGTGAAATCCTCGAGAGTACCGTTGAGGGTGAACGCGGCGCGGATTGCTGAGCCCCGCCAGGAGGGGTCGAAGCCGAGGGTCTCTAAGGTGTATGAGGCGGGAGTAACGGTCACAGGAATAGTCTTTCTGGATTGCGGCGCCCGGTTGGTTGTCATACCCGGATAGCGCGCCGGGGAGGGGGCGTTTAAAAGGTTCGTTCTTTTTATCTCGGATTCAGGTCTTATAGCAGCGAGGCGCGGGCACCGGCGCGGATGCGGCGGGCGGCAAGGAAGGTCAGCCCCAACCCCACTGCGGCGTAGAGTACCGCCAGTGCCGCGTCTGCCGCCAGGGACGCGAAGAGCTCCGGGGTGGCGCCGTCCGCGATACCGCTAGAGGCGTCTAAAGCCTGCACCAGCCGGGAGCCGGGAACCCAGGAACACAGCCACGCAAGCCACGCGGGGTAGGTGCTCACCGGAACGATCACACCCGCGCTGACCGGCAGAATAATCGACAGGAAATTCGACCCCGTGTACGGATCGGACAGGTACAGGCCCAGCCCGGCAGCAAAAATGCCCAGGCAGACCCCGCCCAAAACCGCAACCGGCATCAGCGCAATGGCGCCGAGCAGAAGCCCAGAGGTCGCCCCGGTGGAGGGCGCAGTGAGGGATAGCAGCCACACGATGCCCACATTGCTCAGCCCCGTCACGGAAGCCAGCAACGCGGGTACCGCCGCCGCGCCCAGCCAGTAGCCCGCATCCACCGGGCGTGCCGTGCAGACGTACTCGAAGACGCCAATCCACCGGTCGGTAGCGACGCGCGCGACAATGCCGGCGGCCACCGAGCTGAGGGTGGCAATCAGTGCGGTCGCGCAGCCGATGCGCACAGTATCGTTTGCGGCGAGGTCGGCACCCAGAAGCACCGTGAAAAGCACGTTGAGGCCCGGCACGAGCACCAGGGTCGTAATAGCCGTTCCCAAGGTTGCGAAGGTAATGGACGACGACCAGCCAATAGAGGCGGTCGACAGTGCCCGACGCACCACGCCGGGCAGGGAATCAATAACACGCACGCTACATCGCCCCCAGGGTGCCGCGACGACGGGCGGAGGCGAGAGCCTTCCGAGCAAAGAGGAAAGCACATACCGCCCAGATGAAGCTCACGGCGAGCGTCTGGATTACGGGTAGGAGCACATCTGCCGGGGTGTTTATGGCAGTACGCCCAAGAAGCAGGTGCACCGGCGCCTGCAGGGGAATGAGCGCACCCGCGGCATCCAGCCAGGCGGGCGCCTCAACGGTCGTGAAAAGAACCCCGGAAAGAATAAACACAGGCACGAGGAGCAGCTCCTCATAGGCGATAGCGTTCGGCGTCGCCACAAAGAACACCGCAATCATGAACGTGACCGACAGACAGGCAATCCACAGCATGGGAACACCCAGAACATAGCGCGGCCAGAGGGCAGAAAAGTCCGTGACCTGCGGGTTAAGCGTTACGAGAGCCCAAACCGCCCACGATAGAGGCAAAGCCGCCAGACCCACAATGGAGGCGCTCGAAACGATAGCCGCCAGTACCCGCACCGGAGAAATCGACCCCGAGCACAGATAGACGAGGGTCCCACGGAAACGCTCAAAATTGATGATGCCCGCAGACACAATGCAGACCGACCACATGCCCACAATGCCCGCGCGGGTCCACGCCAGGGTCGGGTTAACGGAGTGACCCGCGGAGCTCTGCGCCGCCGCATGCACGGCGAGTGCTTGAAGGATGACCGACCCGAGCACCGTGCTAATAAGCAGCTGAATAAAGTACGGGACCGTCAGGAATTGCCGCAGGCTAAAGCCCATGAGCCGCAGCTGGCGGGCGCATTCCTGTCTCAGGTCGTACTGCTGGTCCTGGGACTCCTCCGCACTTTCAACACCGTGCGCACCTTGTGCGTTCATCGCTTGAGCCCCTCCGCCATCGCCAGGTATGCCTCTTCCAGGGTCGCCGGGCGCGTGTACGGTTCGGTACGCGCCCCGATGCGTGAGGCGGCAAGCCCCTCCGCCAGGATGCGGTGTGCCTCGCCCGCCTCGAACGTGGTGCGCTCGCCATGCCAGTAGAGGGTCAGCTCCCAGCCGGATCCGCGCGGGGCAAAAAGTACTGTCGCCCGATCGCCGAGGAAGCTGCGCAACGCATCGAGACCCTCGGTGGCGGTGGCCTCGACCTGTACCACGGTCGTGGCGGCAATACCTGCGTGCGCGGCAACGTCCTCGAGGCTACCGCTCACGGCGACAGAACCGGCGCCCAAAACGGTGATGGTATGCGCCAAATCCTCGATTTCGCCCAGCAGGTGACTCGTCAGCAGAACGGCAGCGCCGTCCTCCGCGAGGGACCGGATCAGCGCGCGCACGGTCAGGGCGATATCGGGATCGAGCCCGTTGGTCGGCTCATCCAGCAGAAGCAGGGAAGGGGAACCGAGCAGCGCGCGGGCAATATGCAGGCGCTGCTTCATACCGCGGGAAAACTCCTGGACGGGCCGCGTTGCCGCGTCGGTAAGTTCCACACGAGCTAGGGCGTGGTCCACCTCGTGCCGTCGAGATCGCCCGGAAACCCCCGCAACATCCGCAAAGAAGAGTAGGTTATCGCGGGCACTGGCGCGCGGGTAGAAACCGCTGTCTCCGCCGAGTGCGAGACCCACGTGACGGCGAGCCCGCTGCGGGTGAGCGATAGCGTCAACGCCATTCACGGTGAGGCTACCGCTGGTGGGTGTGAGCAGGGTCGAGCACATCTGCACGGTCGTCGTTTTGCCCGCACCGTTGGGGCCGAGGAGGGCGTGAATTTCGCCGGAGCTAACGCGAAGCGACACCCGGTCGACGGCGGTAAAAGCGTTTTCACCTTTGCCAAAGACGCGGCTGAGCTGCGCGGCGTCAAGAACAAGAGACATGGTAGGTAACCTTCGGGTATGACCCTCTGGCCCCTGTACCGGAGGGAAGCTGGGCAGGATAAACGGCGGAGTGCGCCGCGCCCTGCGTGAATGTATGTGTAGTCAGCGTTGTAGTCTCAGTGTACCGAAAAGCGCGGATAAAAGTGATGGGGGTTACTGTATGTGGAAGGGGGTCTCCAAACCCCTCGATTGCCGCCCGGTATTGTCACCAACGTTTTGTTGCAGGCGGGTTTTTGTTACGGACGTTAAAAAACGTCATCTTTGCAATGAAATGTCTTAAAGTACCGCGCACCCACAAACCTCTTGACCCCGCCCCGTGCCCTGTGACACTCTAAATAACAGGTCAAGAGCGCCAGCGATAAGCCCCAGCTAGCTGGCCGGCAACCCTCCTCCGCGGTGGGGTGCCCTGGGTGAAGACCGGGCGGCACGCACAAGCGTGACGCAAGCGCGGGACCGATGTGACCGAAACCGGTACATCAATCGTGACAGGACCATTCGACGACGATTCCTGTACCAATCGGCATGCGGCCCCCTAACTATCCCCTTAGGAGAGCCACGCATGAGCAACAACACTACCGTCCCGACTCCCGCCAACCCCGCCGGTTGGAAGTTCGAAACCCGCCAGATCCACGCAGGTCAGGCGCCGGATGCAGCAACGGGAGCTCGGGCACTACCCATCTACCAGACCACTTCCTTCGTCTTTGACAGCGCCGAGCAGGCAGCGAACCGTTTCGCCCTCGCCGAGCTGGGCCCCATCTACACTCGCCTCAACAACCCCACCCAGGAAGCTATCGAAAACCGTATCGCCTCCCTGGAAGGCGGCGTTGGCGCGCTGCTGCTGGCATCCGGTCAGGCAGCTATCACCTACGCAATCCTGAACATTGCCGGTGCCGGTGACCACGTGGTCGCCTCGCCCTCCGTGTACGGCGGCACCTACAACCTGCTCAAGTACACCCTCGCCGACCTCGGTATCGAAACCACCTTCGTTGAGGACCCGGACGACCTGGACGCATGGCGCGCCGCAGTCCGCCCCAACACCAAGCTCTTCTACGGCGAGTCCGTGCCCAACCCCCGCAACGACGTGCTCGACATCGAGCCCATCGCCGCAATTGCGCACGAGAACGGTGTGCCCCTGATCGTGGACAACACCGTACCCACCCCCTACCTGCTGCGCCCCATCGAGCACGGCGCGGACGTGGTGGTCCACTCCGCAACCAAGTACCTGGGTGGCCACGGCACCTCCATCGGCGGTGTGATTGTTGACTCCGGTAACTTCGACTACGGTGCAGACCCCGAGAAGTTCCCCAAATTCAACCAGCCCGCCCCCGGCTACCACGGCCTGGTCTACGCACGCGACCTGGGCAAGGACTCCGCATTCGGCGCGAACCTCTCCTACATCCTGAAGGCACGCGTCTCCCTACTGCGCGACACCGGCGCCGCAATCTCCCCGACCAACGCCTTCAACATCGGCATCGGCCTGGAGACCCTCTCCTTGCGCATCGAACGCCACATTGAGAACGCCACTAAGGTCGCCCACTGGCTCGAAGCAAACCCGCAGGTCGACAGGGTTATCTGGGCTGGCGTGGAATCCTCCCCCTGGTACGAGCGCGCACAGAAGTACCTGCCCAAGGGCCCCGGCGCGGTGCTCGGCTTCACCCTCAAGGGCGCAACCCTGGAGCAGACCCGCGACTTCGTGGATGCACTGAAGCTGCACTCCAACGTGGCGAACATCGGTGACGTGCGCTCGCTCGTGATTCACCCCGCCTCCACCACCCACTCCCAGCTTTCCGCTGAGGAGCTGGAGAAGATTGGCGTGTACCCGAACTTCGTCCGCCTGGCAGTCGGTATTGAGAACATCGACGATATTCTCGCCGACCTGCAGCTGGGCTTCGACACCCTCTCCTAAACGGTGATGCAACCCGCAGGTGGACCGGAAAGACTACGGTTTTTCGGTCCACCTGCGGATTCCCTGTTACAGCACTTTTCGTAGCGGGTAGCGTTGGCTGCCCCGTCAGTACTTGAGTCCGCAGGAGCGTACCCGCTCACACCCGGCACTATCCCGCCGGCCAACCCCGTGGAGGGAACCCTATGACTACCCCGCTCAACTCCACCACTACCAACCAGCCTGTTACCGCACCCATCCCCGTGGCGGGCACCCAGCGCGAGCATCCCGAAGCGCAAGGCTACCTGCGTCAGCTGAACATCGGCGACCTGGAGCTCGAATCCGGCGTAACCCTGCCGCAGGTCACCATCGGCTACGAAACCTGGGGCACCCTCAACGATGCTGGCGATAACGCCATCCTGATTCTGCACGCGCTCACCGGTGACACGCATGTTTCTCGCGGCGTGCCCACCCCCGACATGCCCGCCCCGCTGATTCGCGCTATCGAATCGGACGGCTGGTGGGAAGGCATCGTGGGCCCCGGCTCGGTCGTGGACACTAATCGCTACTTCGTGATTGCCCCCAATATTCTGGGCGGCTGCTACGGCTCCACCGGCCCGGCAAGCATCATTCCCGAGGGCTACCCGGGTGCCGGCGAGCACTGGGGTTCCCGCTTCCCGCAGGTCAGTATCCGCGACTCGGTACGTGCGGAGGCGCACCTGGCTCGTGCCCTGGGCGTGACCAGCTTCCGCTACGTAATTGGTGGTTCCCTCGGTGGCGCTCGCGCACTGGAGTGGGCGGCGACTAACCCCGAGCTGGTACGCGGATGCGCGGTCATCGCCTCCGGTCCTTCGGCTACTGCTGAGCAGATTTCCTGGGCTCACACCCAGAACATTGCAATTCGTTCGGACGCGAACTTTGCCGGCGGCGACTACTACAACGGTCCCGCGCCGACTGCGGGTCTTGCCTTGGCGCGCCGTATTGCGCACACCACCTACCGTAGCCCAGCCGAGCTGGAGCACCGCTTCGGTCGCGAGGAAAACCGCGGCGAAAGCACCGTGGGTGGCTCCCTGGGTGAGCCGCGCGGTCGCTACGCCATCGAAAGCTACCTGGACCACCACGGCGCCAAGCTGGTTGAGCGTTTTGACGCGAACAGCTACCTGGCGGTTAACGAGGCGCTGATTTCGCACGATGTGGCTCGTGGCCGCGGCACCCTGGCGCAGGCGCTGGCGCACACCGATTGTGAGTGGACCATTGCGGCGGTGAATACGGACCGTCTATTCTTCCCGCACGAGTCGCACCGTCTCGCGGAGGCGTTGCCCACCCCGGTTACCGTGGACATTATTGAGTCGAACCATGGCCATGATGGCTTCCTGATCGAGGCGAAGCAGGTGGAGAAGATTCTGGCGCGCGCCCTGGGCGTTGAAGATGAATCCGCCGCCCCGAGTGAGGCGCAGCGTGAACGTGAAGCTTTGGAATCGATGACTCGTCTGTACGGCGCTGTTACTCGCTAACTCAACCGGCACCCGAAGGCGTTTCACGCATCCTGCTGAATGTTGTTTTATCCAAACAGTGGGTGTGGGATTGTGAGGGAATGAATGGGTATTCTCAACTGTCCTTCCGCTCACCGTGAATTAACCTTCACCCTTAGGGTTATGTAATAGAATGCCGGGCGTTCGTATGATGCGAGCGTCCGGCATTTTTTCTATCTTTATGAAGTGTGTTGTGCCAAGTCAGGGAATATTTTCCGGTTTTCCGGGTGCTTTGCGAAACCTCCGCGAGATACCGCGGAAGTAGCCTCCTGTTGCACTGGAAGGTAAGGGTTCTCGGTTTGCTTTAGACCCGCTCTAACCCCATAGCATTAAAGTTGTGGTAAGCATTCAAGAGGTAGCGGAGCAGTTGGGGGTGAGCACCCACGCCCTGCGCTATTACGAGAAAGAGGGGCTCATTGCTGTGCCCCGTGATGCTCACGGAACTCGCGTTTTTGACGAGGAGTCCATCTCCTCGGCACGGTTTATTGCTACCTGCCGTCAGGCCGGAATGAGTCTTGCCGACATTCGCACGATTTTGAGCAATCCGGACGACCACGCCCTATCTATTGATGTGATGGAGCGTGCCCGTCAGAAGATTGAGGATGAGATTGTGGGGTTGCAGCAGAACCTTGAGCACCTGGATCGCCGTATTCAGGAGCACCGCCGTCACCTCGACGGCACCCGCTAGGTAACTAGTCTTCTGCAGACGCGTATAAACGCCCGGTATTCCCAACGTTGGGAATACCGGGCGTTTTTCTGTGCTCAGCTAATCATGCTCAGCTGCTCGTGTTCAACTACTCAAGCTCAGACACGAGGTATCTTTACCCCGAAAGTCTACCCCCAAGTAGTTTTCTCCGGATCAACACCGTGTGCACGAGCGTTCTCAAAGATGACCTCCCGCAGCCACTCCGCAAGCCCGGGTGCAAGCTTCTCGTAGTAAGCCTTGAAGCGGGCATCCTCAACGTAGCCGCGAGCCAAAATAGTGTGCTTAGCGGGGGTCACCTCAAAGAAGAACAGGGAGGCGCGGTGCCGCTCGGCGAGCGCATTCGCCTCCTCGCTACCCGGCTTCACGCCGCGGTTGAACGCCTCGACGAGGGCCTGTTCCACCTCCTCAACCTGCTGTTTGCCGTTCTGCCAGTCGGCACGGTTCATCGTTGCAGTACGGCGCTGGTACTCGGCCCAGTCGTCAGTTTTTCCGTAACGCTCCTGCGCCTCCTGCTGGTGGGTGAGGCTGAACCCCTCACCCATAATTTCTGCTTTTTCGGCAGCGCTGAGCTGCTCATTCTTAGGTGCCATAGCGTCCTCCAAAAGGTGTTCGATGGTTTCAAGCATGCGCCCGTACGCGACGATTTTGCGTTGAAGCATATCCCGTTGAGCGAGTAGGTGCTCGGTACTGTTCGCTTCGTCCTGCAGTATGTTGTGAATGGCGTCAAGGCTCATGCCGGTGGCGCGGTATCCCATGATGACGGTGATTCGTTCAAGATCTGCATCGGTGTAGTATCGGTACCCGTTGAACTCATCGTGTGCCGGGTTGAGTAGGCCTCGTTGCTCCCAGTGGTGCAGGGTGCGGACTGTTAGCCCGTGCAATGATGCCGCTTCTCCTACCGTGTATTCATGCTGCCCGTCAGGCGGTGTTATGTTCGCGTCCATGGTTTCACTGTAGAACCTGACGTTAGGTGAGGGTCAAGCTAGCGGCGGAACCCGCGGTGCAGGTTTGTGGGGGAGTCCTCGCTAAGATGGGTGCATGAGCGAAAACAAATACGTCGTCGAATACACCCGCCCCGAGAACGAACGCGCAGGCACCCACCTGGTGCTCATGCTGCACGGCTACGGCTCCCAGGAGCACGACCTGCTGTCCCTGGCAGCGCACCTTCCGCAGGAGGGCTTCACCTACGCCTCCATGCGCGCACCGCAGCCGGTTGGCACCCAGTTCTCCGCGGACTCGACCGGCGCCTACATTGCTGCGGACGCTATCGGCTACCAGTGGTACCCGCTGAACCAGCAGCTCGAATCTGACCAGCGCGCCATTGAACAGGCGAGCGACTACGTGCTGGAGTGGGTGCGCGCAAACCGTGAACCGTACGCTTCGGTGACCCTGCTGGGCTTCTCGCAGGGCATGGGCATCGCAACCTCGATGGTGCGTCACGCCCCCGGCGAGTTTGCCGCCGTGGTGGGCCTGTCCGGCTACGCGGTGGACTCCGACTCGCCCTATTTCAAGGACGAGGAGCTCAAGGAAACCCAGCTGCCGGTGTTCTTCGGTCGCGACCAGGAAGACCCCGTCATCCCGCAGGAGATGGTGAACTACACCTACGACTGGATCCGCAAGTACACCGACGGCATTAAGGTGCTGTACGCCGGTATCGGCCACGGCGTTGGCCCCATGGAGATTCGCCATGTGGGCGAGTTCCTGGAGGTGAAGGTGCAGGGTAAGGAGCCGCGTATTCGTGCGCAGAAGGTTGCGGAGGCGACCGGCACCGCTGACGGCTCTGACGCGTAAATCGATTAAACGTAAAGCCCCCGGGTCATCAACTCGGGGGCTTTACGTTTAGCTTTTGCGTCCATGTGGGATACGGCGTTCCGGTTGCTTCCGTTTGAAAGGCGGTTATCGTCCTCGTTCCTACAGGGCTGGGTGGGTGGGATGCTATACCCTTCCTCCGCTCCTGCAGGGGCACCCGCCGCACCCGGACGCTCCGCCCTCTCCTTGCTTCGCTGCGGAGAGCGCCCGGGGCGGCACCCTGATGTCGCTTCCGGAGGGTATAGCTACCCCGGCTGTCCGCAGTACGCGACTTGGTGCGCGCGGAGGGGCGGTGTCGTCCGTAGTGACATCAGGGTGCCCGAAGCGAAGCGAGGGCGGGTTCCCTGTAGGAACGAGGACGTACACTGTCCCCTCAAGCTTTCGCGTTAAGGGGAGTGCTAGTCCTCGTGCGCAACCTTCACGGTCACGCCGTTAAAGCTGACGGTGTCGCCGGGGTGCAGCTGCTTGCCGCGTGCTTCTTCAATGTCGCCGTTGACCTTGACCAGGCCGTGCTGAATGACCTCGCGTGCCTGCGCACCGTCCTCTACGAGGTTGGCGAGCTTGAGGAACTGGCCGAGGCGGATCATGTCGTCGCGAATAAAAATTTCTTCCATGCTTCCTAGTTTATCCCGCCGGGTGCATCCTGGTGTTCGGCAAAAATGGGGGAGTGGTGGGCCGGGTGGGCATACCCAGGGGCGGGTTGGTGATGGTACCCTAGTGTCTTGCATCAAAAAGTGTGCATATTGCGCCGATGAGCGCGAATGCGGGCGCCCCGTTCTGGGCGGCGTCCCTTATGAACCCGAACTCACGCACGTCACAGCCGGTGGCGGGGCAGAAGGAGTAACTATGGCTGAAAAGTCCACCCTCGATAACGTTATTGCGCTCGCGAAGCGCCGCGGCTTTGTTTTCCAGGCCGGTGAAATTTACGGCGGTTCCCGCTCCGCATGGGACTACGGCCCCCTCGGTGCAGAACTGAAGGAAAACATCCGTCAGCAGTGGTGGCAGCGTTTCGTCCGCTCCCGTGCGGACATGGTTGGCCTGGATTCCTCCGTTATTCTGCCTCGTGCGGTGTGGGAGGCGTCCGGTCACGTGGCGACCTTCACCGACCCGCTGGTTGAGTGCCTGTCGTGCCACAAGCGTCTGCGTCAGGATCACCTGCTGGAGAACTTTGAGGCGAAGAAGGGCCGCGCGGCTGAGGGCATGGAAGAGATTGCTTGCCCGAACTGCGGTACTCGTGGTGAGTGGACTGAGCCGCAGAACTTCTCCGGTCTGATGAAGACTTACCTGGGCCCGGTTGATAATGAGGAGGGTCTGCACTTCCTGCGCCCGGAGACCGCTCAGGGTATTTTCGTGAACTTCAACAACGTGGTCACTGCTTCTCGTAAGCGCCCGCCGTTCGGTATTGGCCAGATTGGTAAGTCGTTCCGTAACGAGATCACTCCCGGTAACTTTATTTTCCGTACTCGTGAGTTCGAGCAGATGGAAATCGAGTACTTCGTGCACCCGGACGACGCTGACAAGTACTTCAACGAGTGGGTTGAGGACTGCTGGAACTGGTTCGTTGACCTGGGCATCAACCCGGACAACATGCGCCGCTTCGACGTTCCCAAGGAAGAGCGTGCACACTACTCGGCTGGCACCATTGACGTTGAGTACCGCTTCGGCTTCCAGGGCTCCGAGTGGGGCGAGCTGATGGGTGTTGCGAACCGTACCGACTACGACCTGGGCGTTCACAACAAGCACTCCAACGCGAAGCTTGAGTACTTCGACCAGGCTACCGGCGAGCGTTACGTGCCGTACGTGATTGAGCCGTCCTTCGGTCTGACCCGCTCCATGATGGCGTTCCTCGTTGACGCATACGTTGAGGACGAGGCACCCAACACCAAGGGTGGCGTGGACAAGCGCGTCGTGCTGAAGCTTGACCCGCGCCTGGCACCGGTCAAGGCTGCTGTTCTGCCGCTGTCCAAGAAGGCTGAACTGTCTGAGCCGGCAACCAAGCTGGCGAACGAGCTGCGCGGCCTGTGGAACGTGGACTACGACGAGGCGGGCGCTATTGGTCGCCGTTACCGCCGCCAGGATGAGATCGGTACCCCGTTCTGCATCACCGTGGACTTCGATACCCTCGAGGATCAGGCTGTGACCATCCGCGAGCGTGACACCATGAACCAGGAGCGTGTGGCTCTGAATCAGGTGAAGTCCTACCTGGCTGCACGCCTGGCAGGCTAAAAATATTCATCACACGGTCGGCGGGTAGCCTCTTAGAGCGAAAGAGGCTACCCGCCGTCGTGTATTTGGGCTACCCTGGTTAGACTGATTGGCACGATAGACGCGAGCGAAGGAAGGCACACGGATATGGCTGAACGCCTTAGCGAAAAATTTGAGATTCGCCCCTGGCAGGAGGGTGATGACCTTGCCCTGCTTGAAATCTGGAACTCTGCCCGCAATGAGGTTGAGGAGCGCCAGCGTGGCCTTTTCGGCCCGGATACGGATGCGCCGTTTAGCCGCACTCTGGTGGTGACTGTTTCGGGTGTTCCGGTGGCGGCGGGTACCGTGGTGGCTTCGCTGCTGCATCCGGCGCGTCTGTGGTCGTATGTTGAGGTGGCGGCTGATCACCGCCGTCAGGGTATTGGTACCGCGCTGCTGAATGCGCTGCGTGAGATTGCGGCGGCGCACGGTCAGACCACTGCTCTGCGCGTGAAGCTAGCGCCGTTTAGCGACGGTGAGGAGTTCGCGCAGGCTGCCGGCATGAAGCTGATTCAGCGCTCCCGTATGGTGCGTGTGGAGCCGGGCGCGATTCCCCCGGTGTCTCTGCGTGAGGATGCTGACGGTAACGAGACTCAGGCGATTGAGGATTTGGCGACCGGTTCGGTGGAGCTGACTTCTGCGCTGTGGAATTTTTACCGCCGCGCTCACGAGTGGGATGTGCCCGCCGAGGTGGGTCTGGGTACCGTGAACCGCTACTTCCTCTCGGATGAGGTGCGCGCTTTTGGTGCCGTGGTGCTTCGCGACCATATTCGTGAGGCGGCTGCTGAGGGTAAGAAGGGCCCGATTGTGGCGTTTGCGGTGAGCTACCACCCCTTCGAGACCGACCCGGAGGCGGCGCTGGTAAACGAGAACACTGCCACCGAGCTGCTGCTGGGCTACGACTTCGATAATGAGGGCGCTGTGGAGGCGATTATGCAGGTGCTGTCCCTGCTGAGCGCTAAGTACCCGGTGCTGGTTGAGGTTGATGACGCCATGGAGGCGCTGGTTCAGGTGACCGACGTGCTGCTGCGTGCCGGCACTGCTTCGGTGGAGGGTGACCCGACCTATATTTACGTGACCGAGTAGGTTCTCGGGTAGATTCCGAGTAGATGCTCGGTACTGAGCCTGCTGGCTGGCTCTTGCTGAGAGGGGCGGGGGAGTGGAATGCTTCCCTGCCCCTTTTTTTGTGTGCTGCCCCTTTCGCGTACCTGCGCTCGCCGCCGACTACCGCCGCCGGGCGCCTCTGCGGCTCAGCATGCACCGCGCCTCCAAAAAATCCGCCTGCGCTGTGCCTCTGTACCCCGTCAGCTGAGTCCGGTTCTCGATTTGCCCCCGTATGCCACAATATAGGGGTGAATTCTGAAGCACCCCGTCTTACCCTTCCGCCCCTGAAACTGGGCAAACTGACCGTTGATACTCCCGTGGTTCTCGCCCCGATGGCTGGCGTGACCAATAAGGCTTTCCGTCGCCTCTGCAGTGAATATGGCGGCGGCCTGTACGTTACCGAGATGGTGACTGCGCGCGCCCTCGTGGAGCGTAAGCCCGAGTCCATGCGCATTATTGAGCATGACCCGGACGAGAAGATCCGCTCCATCCAGATTTATGGTGTGGACGCGGTCAACGTCGGTAAGGCTGTGCGCATGGTCGTTGAAGAGGACCGTGCCGACCACATTGACTTGAACTTTGGCTGCCCGGCTCCTAAGGTGACTCGCCGCGGTGGCGGTGCCGCCCTGCCCTGGAAGACTGACCTGTTCACGGCGATTGTGCAGACCGCGGTGAAAGAGGCGTCCCGCAACGATATTCCGCTGACCATTAAGATGCGCAAGGGCATCGACGACGACCACATTACGTTCTTGGAGTCCGCCAAGATTGCGCGTGATGCCGGTGTTGCGGCGATTGCTCTGCACGGTCGTACTGCGGCTCAGCATTATTCGGGTAAGGCTGACTGGGATTCCATTGCGCAGCTGCGCGAGCTGATTCCGGACGTGCCGATTCTGGGTAATGGCGATATTTTCTCCGCTGAGGATGCGGTGCGCATGGTTGAGCAGACCGGCGTGGACGGCGTGGTGATTGGCCGCGGCTGCCAGGGCCGCCCGTGGCTGTTTGGTGACCTGCAGAATGCGTTTGAGGGTTCGTCGGAGCGTATCCGCCCGACTCTGACTGAGGTGTCGGACATGATTTACCGCCATGCAGAACTGCTGGTGGAGACTTTCGGCGATGAGACCCGAGGCCTGCGCGAGATTCGCAAGCACGTGGCGTGGTACTTCAAGGGCTACCCGGTTGGCGGCGAGCTACGCGCGAAAATGGCTCAGGTGCCCGACCTGGCGACCTTCCGTGAGCTGATTGCTCAGCTGGACCACTCGATTGGTTACCCGGGTGCCGCCGTGGAGGGTTCGCGCGGTCGCGCCGGCAGCCCCAAACAGCCGCACCTGCCCGACGGCTGGCTGGATTCGCGCATCCTCGGCGATGCTGAACGTCTGGGCCTGGCGGAGGCTGAGCTGGACATTTCCGGCGGCTAACCCCCTGTACTTGTGTGCCGCGGCGTGCTGTTTGCGCGTCGCGGCGCATCCTTTTCTGCCCCTATTTTGTGCACCCGTAACGCCCACAGGCGCTACCTGTTGACCCCCACCGTAGAATTGAGTTTATGGCTGGATTAATCCGCAAAGAAGACATTGACGAAGTCCGCGCCCGTACCGATATCCGCGAAATCATTGAAGGCTACGTGAGCCTCAAAAGCGCCGGTATAGGCACCTTCAAGGGGCTGTGCCCGTTCCATGACGAGCGCACGCCCTCCTTCAATGTGCGCCCGCAGGTCGGCTCGTACCACTGCTTCGGCTGCGGTGAATCCGGTGACGTGTACTCCTTCGTCATGGCGATGGAGCACACCAGTTTCGTTGAGACGGTGGAGCGTCTTGCCGCCCGTATTGGCTACACCCTGCACTATGAGGGCGGTAAGCCCGGCGACCGCTACGAGGCGGGTATGCGCCGCCGCCTGCTCGATGCGCACAAGATTGCCGCCGAGTTCTTCGAACGCAACCTCTATAGCGCTGATGCGCAGGAGGCGCAGCGCTTCCTCGGTGCCCGCGGGTTTGACCCCGCCGCAACCCGCAAGTTCGGTGTCGGCTACGCACCCCGCGGCTGGGACCACCTGCTCAAGCACCTTCGCTCCCAGGGCTTCACCGACGAGGAGCTGAAGGCGACCGGCATGTTCTCCGAGGGCAACCGCGGCCTGTACGACCGCTTCCGCGGCCGCATCATCTGGCCGATTCGTACTATTGCCGGGGAGACCATCGGCTTTGGTGCCCGCCGCCTCTTTGATGACGACCAGGGCCCCAAATACCTCAACACCCCCGAAACGCAGCTGTATAAGAAATCCCAGGTGCTCTACGGCATTGACCTGGCAAAACGCGATATGACCAAGACCAAGCAGGTCGTCATCGTGGAAGGCTACACGGACGTCATGGCGGCACACCTTGCCGGCGTCACCACCGCCGTAGCCACCTGTGGCACCGCCTTCGGCCCCGGCCACATCAAGATGGTGCGCCGCATGATTACCGACGACGGCTCCGGCGGCGAAATTATCTTCACCTTCGACGGCGACGCCGCAGGTCAGAAAGCCGCCATGGCTGCCTTCCAGGAGGATCAGCGTTTCGTCGCGCAGACCTTCGTGGCGGTTGCCGAGAACGGCATGGACCCCTGCGACCTGCGCCTGCACAAGGGCGACGCCGCCGTGCGCTCGCTGATTGCTTCGCGCCGCCCGCTGTTCGAGTTCGCGATTGATTCGACCCTCGCCAAGTACGACCTGGCGACCCTTGAAGGCCGCGTGCTGGCGATGCGCGCCATCGCCCCGATTATCGCCGGCATCAAGGACCGCGACCTGCGTCCCGCCTACATGCGTAAGGTCTCCGGTCAGCTCGGCCTGGAGCTGGACGAGATTCAGCGTGCCGTGGCGTACGCGCAGAACCACCCGAAGCTTTCGCGCACCCAGCAGGCGGAGGCTACCGCCGCCACGCCGCGTTACGAGCGTCTGAACGAAGGCTCGCAGGGTCAGCCCGGTATGGCACATACCGACGCGCCCTACGACCCCGCCTACGATTCACCGCCCCCGGAGGATTACGCCGCGCCCAGCGCCTACGCCGGGCAGAACGCCGCCGCGCACCCGCCGAGCAGCATTCAGCCCGCCGCACCCCAGCCGGAGGCGACCGCCCCCGCAGTCGAGGAGTTCCTCACCCCCGACCCGCGCGACCCGGTTGCACGCCTCGAAAAGGCTGCGCTCGAGATTGCCCTGCAGCACCCCGAGCTCATCAGCGTGGAGCAGTGGCGTAACCTCGCCACCGTGCAGTTCCGCTACCGCACCCACCGCGAGGTGGCCGCCGGCATTATTCACGCGGCAACCGTCATGGCACCCACCCCCGGCATCGAATGGATTAACTGCGTGCGCTCCGGCGCGGTAGAAGGCGTACACCCCGCCATCGCGGAGCTCGCCGTCTCACCGCTACCGGTCAGCAGTGCCGAGCGTCTGCCCGGTTTCGTCACCGGCGCGCTCAACGCCCTGTTCGAACAGCAGATTGCCCGCCAAAAATCCGACCTGATGATGCGCCTGGAACAGCTCAGCGCTAACCCGGACGACGAAGAGTTCGAGGCGGTACAGCGTCAGCTCCTGGAACTGGAGATGCGCCGCCGACAGCTCAGCGCCCAGCGCGGCTAAGCACGATTCCTTATGGGAGCCCCGGCTGTCTGCCGAGCGTTTTACGTTCCGCAGACAGCTGGGGGAGTAGCGCGGGTTAACCGGAACCTAAGCCCCACTCTAATCACGCAGCCCAAAGAGTGATGCACTTCATAGCATTTCAAGTTGCGGAGCCCAAGCAGTCCCGGTATAGTTATTACTCGTTGCAAGGGAAACCAGCAACGAAAACAAAATAATCCCCCGTAGCTCAATTGGCAGAGCATTCGACTGTTAATCGAAGGGTTACTGGTTCGAGTCCAGTCGGGGGAGCGCATAAAGCAAGAACCCCTGAGGCTTCGCCTCGGGGGTTCTTGCTTTATCTGTTCCTCTGGCTCGAACCAGTAACCACTCCACCCTACGTGAGCGCTGGGGCGCTCCCTCCAGGCCCTCGGGCTTACGCCCTCGGCGGGATAACGGTTTTTACTTCCTCGCGCGCTCGGAAAAACCGTCACCCCGCTGTGTCGAGTCCAGAGCAACAGTGGCATACGGGGTGGTTGAGATTTTTGGTTCCTCGCGCGCTCGGAAAATCTTTGCCTCGCTGGTTCGAGTCCAGTCGGAACGTTCCCTCTAAACCGTGCACCAGTAACCCCTCGGGCTTACGTCACCGGCGAGGCAAAGATGCCCCACCGCGCAAAAATATGAAGTCTAACGCACCGAAAAGTTCACCCCGTCCACACGCGCCGCACCCGCCTCCCGGATACCGCGGGGGAGTGCCCCTCCGGCACCCTCTTACACCTACTCCAGAGCAAATCCACAGACGCAACCAAGCCCAGAATGCTACGCCCGCAGCTCAATACAGACCTCAGAAAGTCGAAAATACCTGAAGAGATAGCGTAAACCCCCGTTCAAACGGTCACGCGGGGGTACCATAAGGGGCTAAACTATAGGAGGTGGAGTGCGAAAAAGAAGCCTCCAAAAACACGTCACGGAGAGGTGGTCATGACCACTACTACTAATCCCAAGGCACCCAAGCGTTTCTTTGCTGGCATCAGCGGGATTAAGTCCGGCGTCGCGAACATCATCGACGCTGGCAAAACCTTCAAGACCCTCGGACCCAGCCAGATCAAGGACGAAATCCAGATTGCAAAGCACGAGCTGAAGACCAAGGGCATCGCCGTTGGTAAGGGCGCAGCCTTCTTCGGCGTCGCAGCAGTCTTCGGTCTGTTCCTGATCATTGCGCTGGTCGCCGCAGCAATCCTCGGCCTCGGCACCGTCATGCCCTACTGGGCATCCGCGCTGATCTTCGCCCTCATCTTCCTCATCGTCCTGGCAATTTGCGCACTGGTCGGTCTGAAGAAGGTCAAGGCTCAGCTGCCGTTCAAGCCCGAATCCGCAATCTTCGGTCTGCTCTTCGACCTCGGCGTACTCAAGGAAGGTACCGCCATGTCCGCTGAGCGCCTGAAGAAGGAACAGGCAGAGCGCGCCGAGCAGAAGGCTAAGGAAGCCGAAGAGGCAGCAGAACGCGCCCGTAAGGAAGCTGAAGAGCGCAAGGCACGCGGTGAGGAAGAGCCCAAGCCGCCGACCTTCGAAGAGCTCAAGCAGCGCACCGCAGAGCGTCGCCAGCACCTGGCAGCCCTGCGCGACGACCTGCAGTCCTACACCGGCGACGTTCAGTCCAACACCCAGCAGGCTCTGGATGCACTCAAGGCAGTGCCCTCCGAGGTTGCTGCAGGTGCAGCAGCTACCGGCCGCGGCCTGGCAGAGAACGTGCGCAAGCCCGAGGTTCTGCAGGCACGCTGGAAGTCCTTCGCAGCACTGGGTGCATCCATTGCAACCGTCCTGCACTTCCTGAACCGCCTGGTTCGCCGCTAAAACCGGCACAAGGGTTTAACGCCAAGCGTCCAAACGCCCCGATATTCGTATCGGGGCGTTTGTGCGTCTACGGGCAGGTTCCCGGCGCCTGTCTCAACGGTTGGTTTAGAGGTAACTCCCAGCCAAAGCCGCCCGCCACAAGTCGGAGAAGGACGCAGCTCACAGGTAGAATAGACAAGTGCTGTACGTACTGGACCCACCCGGTGCACGCGGCAGACAGAGGTAGAAGCGGCGCACCGTCGCACCCGAAACCCCAAAGTCACCGACACACTACACCCCGATGAGGAGCCCCGTCATGGAACAGGCAAAGACGATTCTGATTGGCGCAGAAACCTACCCGCCGGACATCAACGGTGCAGCACAATTCGGTCACCGCCTCGCCACCTCCATGCTCAAGCGCGGCCACTCCGTACACGTGGTCGCCGCCAGCCCCATCCCCGGCCCCAGCTACCGTACCGAGGTAGAGGGCGGCATCGTGGAGCACCGCCTGCGCTCGCACCTGCCCCCGACCCACGAGACGAACCGCATCTGCCTGCCCTGGGAGATCTGGTCCGAGGTCGGCGCGATTCTCGACGAGGTCCGCCCGGATGTGGTGCATGTGCAGTGCCACTACATCATTGGTCGCGCCCTGATTTTCCAGGCAAAGCGCCGCGGTATTCGCGTGATCGCAACCAACCACTTCATGCCCGCGAACCTGGATCCGTTCCTGCCGTTCCCCTCTCCCGTGAAGCGCGTGATTGAGAAGGTGACCTGGAAGGACATGCGTTTCTGCTTCTCCAAGACCGCGGTCGTCACCACCCCCACCCAGATCGGTGCGGATGCGATGCGCGACCTGGGTCATTTTGACCGCCCGGTCATGCCGGTTTCTAACGGTATTGAGATCAGTGACTACGAGCTGGCTGAGGGCGCCGACGCCGGTAAGGTCCCCGGTGAGTTGCGTATTGCATTCGTGGGTCGCCTTGCCGAAGAGAAGAACGTGGACGTGCTCATCGAGGCGCTCTCCCTGCTGCCCGATACCCTCGAGCACGTGGTGCTGGATATCGCCGGTGGCGGTGAGCTACGTGAGGCACTCGAACAGAAGGCGCACGATTGCGGTGTGTCCGACCGCGTGATTTTCCGCGGCTTCGTTCCGGATGAGCATCTGCCCGAGGTGTACCAGATGGCTGACGTGTTCTGCCAGCCCGGCACCGCTGAGCTGCAGTCTCTCGTCTCTCTGGAGGCGATGAGCGCCTCCACCCCCGTGGTGCTCGCGAACGCGCTGGCTCTGCCGCACCTGGTGGAGGATGGCGTGAACGGTTACCTCTTCGAACCCAATAACGCTCAGGATTTGGCGAAGAAGCTGGAGGCTGTGCTCTCCCTGCCTGCTGCTGAGCGTGAGCAGATGGGCCGCGAGTCCCGCCGCATCGTGGGCTTCCACAGTGCGGAGAACACCTGGCGTACCTTCGAGGAGCTGTACGTGAGCGACGCTCCGTACCAGCGTTACCTGGATTCGCGCCGATAAGCTTCTTTAGGTGCTGAGTAGTTGATTGAGCGTTTTTCGTTCTCAGTCGCTGTTCAGGTACTCTAGAGGATGGTGCTGGCGCCCCTTGCGCGCCGTCGCTGCACCGGATGGGGAGTTAGCTCAGCCGGTTAGAGCAGGGGACTCATAATCCCTTGGTCGCGGGTTCGAGCCCCGCACTCCCTACGGCCCCGCCCGTCGACTTCACCCACTTGTCGGCGGGCGGGGCTTTTTCGCGCCCTATTTTCGTGCATGGAATGCATCAACGGTGATGAAAATGGGTAAATGACGAACGAAGACGCATCATAGTTCTCGATAGGGTAGGGTTGAAGGGTCTTGTCACGAAAGGCAGGGCGATGCTGCCGGTAGGTGCCGATTCTGCTGGCGGTGTTGCTTCCACACACCATACGAGAGGATCTCAATGTCGGAGAACACTCCCAACAACCCGTCGCAGGGTGTAGCCGGAGGCTACGGCTACGACGCCGGCGCACACCCCGCACAGGACGCTTCGCTTCCGGGCCAGGCTGCTCAGCCGGGTAATGTAGCTCAGGCTGCTCAGCCGAGCCAGCCCGTGCAGTCGAGCCAGCCGGGTAATGCTGCTCAGCCTGCCGCAACGGTAGCACCTCAGCAGCCCGTTCAGCCTGAGCCCGTTCAGTCGCAGCAGGCGCCCCAGCCCGCTCCGGCGAGCGCTAATGCACAGCCGAATGCTGAGGCTCAGGCAGCTCCCGCACAGCCCGGTCAGCCTGCCGCCGCACCCCAGCCCGATGTTGCACAGCCCGGTACTGCTCAGCCCGGTGCAGCGCAGCCGGGTCAGCCCGGCCAGGCAACTTATGCGCCGAGCGCACCGCATCCGGCGGTGAAGGCACTGGGTGCTACCTGGAACGCGTTCTTGGACGTTTTCTCCAGCAACCCGGCGACCGCGCACGCTCGCATCTCTTCCGCAGGTGCGTGGGGTTGGATTGTTCCCACGACTCTGCAGGCGCTGGTGGGCGCGTTCTTCTTCAGCCAGCTGGTAATTCTGGCGGCGGTTGTCATGATGTCCATGTTGGGCTACATGTTTGGTGGCCGAAGTGGTGCTGCCTACGGTGGTGCCTACGCCGCACAGGCTGTGCCGACCGGACGCATGATTCTGGCGTACGTGCTGATGGCTCTCGCCATCTTCGGCGTGCAGGTTCTGCGCGGTGTGCAGCTGCAGCTGACCGCGCGCATTGGCAAGGCGCCGGCGTCCTTCACCGCGAGTATGCACGCTGTGTCGGTGTCTTCTCTGGTGCTGATTCCTTCGTTCCTGCTGCTGAACCTGCTCGTGTTCTTCTTGCGCCTCACCCGTAGCGGTGACGGCGCGTTCTTCCTGACCATGCTCATGGTTCTGGTGCTTGCTTTTGCGGTGTTCTCGGGTGAGGCTCTGACCTACCTGGGCCTGAACCGTCTGGGCCGCTTCGCGAAGTCCCCGATTATCATGCACGCGGCGCTGAGCACCGCATGGGTTCTGGCATCCATGGTTGTTTACTACGTGGCTATTCGCCTGATGGGAGCCTAGAATGCACGCGATGACTCATACCCCGGCTGCACCGGCTCGTCAGCGCTGGATGTTCCTGGCGGTTCTGCTGACCATTGCAGCGCTGATTCTGAGTGCCTGTAGCGCGAAGATTGAGACCCAGCTGGGTCTTGAGAGCGCCGAGAAGGGTACTCGTACGATTCTGGTTTCCTTCAACATGAAGGATAACCAGGACAAGGTTAAGGGCGGCACCCAGGCGCTGGATGCGTCCGTTCGTAAGCACCTGCCCGAGGGCATGGAGTACGAAGGTATTCAGTCTGAGGGCGAGAAGGCTCGTGCGACCTTCAAGGTCTCCTTCTCCTCCGTGGACGAGTACCACTCCAAGGTGACCTCCCTGCTGAAGGCTTCCGGCTCCGACATCAAGCCGCAGATCAGCATCGTCAACTCTGACCAGGGCCTGGTGCAGGGTATTCAGGTGAAGGAAAACTTCAGCTCGGGCGACCTGCTGGGCTGGCTTCCTGAAGCTCTGGTAGTGGACGGTGTGGTGTCTGCATCCAACAAGAACAGCGTTCTCAGCAGTAGTGATGAAACCACTGTGAAGTTTGGCGAGAAGGAAGTGAAGAACTCCGGTGGGTCTAAGATTTCCGCTAAGGATGTTCAGGACCGCGGTTTCCGTAACGTCATTCTTGACGTGAAGGAGAAGGACGGCGGTTACTCCGTGATGGTTTCCTTCGTCGCGAAGGAAATCATGAACACCGAGACTGCCTCGGCAGTCGACGCCTACCTGAACCAGGTCAAGCCTGAAGGCTCCGAGCTGAAGAAGGGCCTGGAGTCCTCGCAGGCGAAGGCATACGCCCCCTCCGCGTCGACTGCCAGCGCCAAGGAAGAAGTGGGTCGTACCCTGACCTTTAGCGCTTCTTCGATTGAGGACCTGGGCAGCGGTCTCAAGAAGCTGTTTGGCGCAAGCAGCACCGATTTCTCCGCCAGCCGTGAGGTAGTGGCGAAGGACAACACCTTCACCGTTCAGAAGAAGATTTCGGGTCTGCTGGACTGCTCCCTGCTGTGCTCCCCGAACGGTGATGGCCTGACCCTGACCATCGTGGACAGCAACGACAAGTCCTACATGGTTGACCCCGAAGGCCGTGCTAGCTCCTCCCGTTCTGGCGGTAGTAGCACTCTCATCGCGGTTGACCGCGTTTCTTCGCGCCAGATCGAGATGAAGAGCATGAAGGTCGCTACCTCCCTGGGCCTGGACGGTTCCATGGAAGCGCGTTTCCTCTACGCATTCCCGACCGAGGATGTTGCGGGCGCTGAGCAGAAGCTCAAGGACGTATTCGCGGGCGGCGGCGATGACGAGACCGAGGTACGCCAGGACGGCGACTCCACCATCGTGAGCGTCAAGGTTCGCGGTAAGGACGAAGCAGAGTTCAACCAGCGTCTGAACGCATACCTGCCCGACTCGAAGATTACCGTGACCCGCCCCGGTGGCTACCACCCCTTCGGCTCCGACTACACGGTGACCCCTGAAATCAAGCTCTCTTCGAAGCTGGGTAACTACTACTCGGCTCCCTTCGAGTTCACCTTCAAGGCTCCGACCTTCTCCTCGCTGGACCAGCAGAAGGTAGATGCCGCGAACAGCCTCGCGAAGAACTCTCAGCACGTGCAGCTCACCGTCAACGGTGGCGAGCTGAGCGTCAAGACCGACCGCGGTGTCAGTAGCACCTCCGGTCTGACTGTTCCGGTGTCAGGTCTGAGCATGACTGACGTAATCGTGGACGCGGTTATTGTGGGTCTGCTGCTGCTCATCCTGATTCTGCTGTTCCTGTTCCGCAAGAAGATTGCGGCGGCTCGCGCGAAGGGCCGTGAGCGTCGTGCCGCTTCGGCTGCTGCGCTGGGTGCTGCGGCTGGTGTTGCGACCGGTTACGGTGCAACCCAGGCTGACGCACAGGGCGGCTACGCTGCACAGAACGGTTACGCAGCTCAGAACGCTTACCCTGCACAGGGCGGCTACGCTGCTCAGCCCGGCTACCCGGCGCAGAACACCGCCTACGCCGCGGGTGATGATTCGCCGACTCAGGTGTTCACCCCGCAGCACGGTTTGAACTACGGCGAGAACGAACCGACCAAGGCAATGCCCGCGTACGATGCGCAGGCCGCACAGCCGGTTCAGCCTACTCAGCCCACCCAGCCTGCACAGCCGGTTCAGCCCGGTCAGACTGCTCAGCAGCCTGTACAGCCGAACCAGTTCGGTGCTGATGACGGTGACGTCCTCCAGTAAGCTGCTGACTCTAGTACCCCGCTAGAGAACGCAATCTAGGCTGGATTCTGTGGCCCGTTGCCTCCTTTTGGGGAGGTGACGGGCCACAGCTGTACCCAATGGGTGCCCCCGCCAGCACCCGTCTAATATCCACCCGGCACGGGTAGTAGAATGCTCGGCTCCTTTGACCCCAGCAGACTCATGGGGTTGATGTACTCGGCTTCCTTGCCGCTGCCGTCCCCGCGGGCGCCTCCCTGGCGTACACCCCAGTACAGGCACGGGGTGGAGCATCGCCGGTAGGGGCGCTCGCTGTTGCCGCCGGAGGCGGAGGCGACGGTGCCGATGACCTCACCGGCTGTAACCGTGGTGCCGACGGTGAGTGCTTCGTCCATGGGTTCGAAGGTGCTGCGCCGCCCATCCGGATGCGCAATGACCAGCACTTTGCGGTTGACGACCGTGCCGCTGAACACCACTGTTCCCGGTGCCGGTGCGTAGACGCGCCGGTCGTGTTCGGGTACGGCGAGGTCTACGCCGCGATGCCCGGCACTCCAGCGTTGGGCGGGCTTCTCAAAGGGGCGGACCACGTGCGGCCTGGATTCAGCGGTGGGGGAGCGGTAGCGTAGCCGGCTCGCGGCGAGCTCAACGGTGCTGGGAAATTGCGTACTGTCGGGAACATGTGCACTTGAG
Organism: uncultured Rothia sp.; assembly: GCF_916049665.1. GTDB lineage: Bacteria > Actinomycetota > Actinomycetes > Actinomycetales > Micrococcaceae > Rothia. Next base: position 27,359 of record NZ_CAJZIE010000014.1, read on the forward strand.
GCGGCGCCGTCTGCAAAACCAGTCCAGCCCGTAACGCCCATCCCGCCCGAATAATCCTGCCCGCCCGCGTAGCCCTGCCCACCAGCACACACGAGCGCGCCCAGCAGGCAGCACACCACCAGCACAGCGTGCCGCAGTGCCGCTTCTAAAGTCTTAATGCTCTTCTTCATCTTCTGAGCACATCACGAATCGCCCCGCCCCGCAGCGCCTCGCGAAAAATTGTGGATAACTCCGCCGTTTCCGCCTTAAAATCCGTTATCCACAGTGCCCCTGCACACACCCGCACCGCCCACGCAGGTTTTAACCCCGACCCGGCGGATTAATCGCGGAATATACGGTACAATGTCGTATTGCAGTGTGCCTGCGCGGGTATTTTCCCTCTTCGAAGGGGTTCCGCACAGCATCACTGACGACGCGCGGCGTGAGCGGCATCCTCACCACGGGGAGCCGATAAGGGACCTTCGGTCCACCCATACGGGGTGGTTAGGGCCTGAGCTGAACGGGTAACCGTGAACGCTAACCGCCGCCAGGAGAAACTGATAACTACTATGCGCGCGTTGGGCTAGCCCGAATGGGAGGTCCGCGCGGCACCACAAAGGAGACGACATGCCCGTCGTAACTATGCGTGAAATGCTGGACTCCGGCGTTCACTTCGGTCACCAGACCCGCCGTTGGAACCCCAAGATGAAGCGTTTCATCCTGACCGAGCGCAACGGCATCTACATCATCGACCTGCAGCAGTCCCTCGCCTTCATCGATAAGGCATACGAGGCTGTTAAGTCGACCGTCGCACACGGTGGCAACATCCTGTTCGTGGGTACCAAGAAGCAGGCTCAGGAAGTTATCGCTGAGCAGGCAACCCGCGTGAACATGCCCTACGTGAACCACCGCTGGCTCGGTGGTATGCTGACCAACTTCAGCACCATCTCCAAGAGCATTGAGCGCATGAAGGAACTCGAGCAGATTGACTTCGACGATGTAGCAGGTTCTCGCTACACCAAGAAGGAACTGCTCCTCATGCGTCGCGAGTTCGAGAAGCTCGAGAAGACCCTCGGCGGTATCCGCAACCTGTCCAAGGTTCCCTCCCTCCTGTGGGTTGTTGACACCAAGAAGGAGCACCTGGCAGTTAACGAGGCTCAGAAGCTGGGCATCCCCGTTGTTGCTATCCTCGACACCAACTGCGACCCCGACGAGGTTGCTTTCCCGATCCCCGGTAACGACGACGCTATCCGCTCCGTCAACCTGCTCACCCGCGTGATTGCTGACGCAGTGGCAGCCGGCCTGATCGAGCGCAACGCTAAGAAGAACGGCAAGGCTGAAGCAGCTGAGGAGCCCATGGCAGCTTGGGAGCGCGAGCTCCTGGAGCAGCACGAGGCTGCAAAGGCTGAAGAGGCAGCTAAGTAAGCTTTCTTAGCCCACTAAGCTTTATGCTTTGTGGCCCCCGCCTGTGGGGACCACGTTCGGACGGCGCCCGCCCTGACCTGGGCGCGGCGCCGTCCGCCATTTGTACCACCGGGATGTCATCCCGATTTATTACAGCAACACAAGGAGTTCACAATGGCGAACTACACCGCAGCAGACATCAAGGCACTGCGCGAGAAGACCGGCGCAGGTATGCTCGACGTCAAGAAGGCTCTGGACGAGGCTAACGGCGACCAGCAGAAGGCTGCCGAGATCATCCGCGTTAAGGGTCTGAAGGGCATCACCAAGCGCGAGGGTCGCGCAACCGCTGAGGGCCTGGTAGCTGCACGCGTTGAGAACGGCGTTGGCTACATGATCGAGGTCAACTCTGAGACCGACTTCGTGGCAAAGTCCGACCCCTTCATCGCTTTCGGCCAGAACGTGCTCGAGGCTGCTATTGCTGCTGACGCTTCCACCCTGGAAGAGCTGCAGGCTGCATCCTACGAGGGCAAGACCGTTGAGGAGCTGACCACCGACGCTGGTGCACTGCTCGGCGAGAAGATCGTTGTCCGCCGCGTTGCACGCGTTGAGGGCGAGAACGTTGCAGTTTACCTGCACAAGACCTCCAAGGACCTGCCCGCACAGGTTGGCGTTCTGCTGGCTGTCTCCGGTGAGAACACCGACGAGATCGCACACGACGTTGCAGTGCACATTGCTGCAATGAGCCCCAAGTACCTGGATTCCGAGTCCATCCCCGCAGACCAGATCGAGACCGAGAAGCGCGTTGCTCGCGAGACCGCAATCGCTGAGGGTAAGCCCGAGAAGATTCTGGACAAGATCGTTGAGGGTCGCCTGAAGGGCTTCTTCAAGGAGAACACCCTGCTGGATCAGGACTTCGCAAAGGACTCCAAGAAGTCTGTTGCACAGGTTCTGTCCGAGGCTGGCGCAACCGCAACCGCATTCGCACGTTTCCGCGTGGGTGCATAAGGACTCGATGCAGTTCTACCCTCCCGTATTACGGGTTCCCGGTAAGGGAAATCGTATGAGGTTGGGATTATAGCCTGAAGCCGGGTAGTCACCACTGGTGGCTACCCGGCTTTGCTGTATCCTTGATAAGGACTAGGCGGCAGGAGCCCGCCCAAATCACCCATAACAATCCCTAGGTAAGCCACTGGAGGAACCATGACTGAAGCGAATCCCCGCCCGATGCACCGTGACGAGACCGGCCGCCGCCGCGTTTTGCTCAAGCTTTCCGGTGAGGTTTTTGGTGGCGGTGAAGTTGGCATTTCGACCGAGGTCGTGCGCAGCATCGCTAAGCAGATTGCCGCAACCGTTGGCGAGGTTGAGACCTCCATCGTGATTGGTGGCGGTAACTTCTTCCGTGGCGCTGAGCTTTCTCAGGCGGGTATGGACCGCTCCCGTGCAGACTACATGGGTATGCTCGGCACCGTGATGAACTCCCTGGCTCTGCAGGACTTCCTGGAGCAGGAGGGTATTGACACCCGCGTTCAGTCCGCTATCACCATGCCGCAGGTTGCTGAGACTTACATTCCTCGCCGCGCGATTCGCCACATGCAGAAGGACCGCGTCGTGATCTTCGGTGCTGGTGCGGGTCTGCCTTACTTCTCCACCGACACTGTGGCTGCGCAGCGCGCCCTGGAAATCCACGCGGATGAGGTTCTGGTCGCTAAGAACGGCGTGGACGGCATCTACACCGCTGACCCGAACAAGGACCCCAACGCTGAGCGCCTGTACAACCTCACCTACGATGAGGCTATGCAGCGTAACATTCGCGTGCTGGATCAGACCGCGTTCTCCCTGTGCCGCGACAACAACGTGACCATGCGCGTGTTCGGTATGCAGGGCGAGGGCAACGTGACCCGCGCAATCCTGGGCGAGAAGATGGGTACCCTCGTTACTCGCTAAAACCTAAATTTTAGGTTGGGGCATGCCTGATGCCCCCTCTGATTGTGACCGTGCTCGATAGCGCGGACTTATTCTGGACGGTACCGCGCGGGTAGGCGCTAAAACTCGCTTATGCCCGCCGGTACCGTCTAGACTTATATCAAATACGACGTTCTGCCTCTTTCCCGCCGACTTTGTGTTATTCCTAAGGTTTTTGCCTCGGATGCGCCGTGGAGCCGGTGAGAAATCATGAGGGTTGAGCGTGCGCCCACCGACAATTCTGGCACCCCAGAATTCCGACAAAGGAGATCCTTTCGTGATCGAAGAAATCCTTGCCGAAGCCGGCGAGAAGATGGAAAAGACCATCGAAGCAACCAAGACTGAGTTCGCTAAGGTTCGTACCGGTCGTGTGAACCCCGCAATCTTCAGCGGCCTGACCGCAGAGTACTACGGTGCACCGACCCCGCTGCAGCAGCTGGTGTCCTTCAACGTTGAGGACGCACGTACCGTCAAGATCGTTCCCTTCGACGTGACCGCACTGGCAGCTATTGAGAAGGCTCTGCGTGACTCCGATCTGGGTGTTAACCCCAGCAACGACGGCGCAGCTATCCGCGTTGTCATGCCCGAAATGACCGCTGAGCGCCGTAAGGAATACACCAAGCTCGTCAACCACAAGGCTGAAGAGTCCCGTGTCTCCATCCGTAACGTCCGCCGCCACGCTAAGACCGCTATCGACAAGCTGGTCAAGGACAGCGAAATCGGTGAGGACGAAGGCGCACGCGCTGAGAAGGAACTGGACGCACTGACCAAGAAGCACATCGACCAGGTCGACGCACTGTACAAGCACAAGGAAGCTGAACTGCTCGAGGTCTAAACCCCAAATGAGTGCACGCAAAGAAGCGAAAGAAGAGAGAGGCGCGCCGCCGGCTCCACATCAGAGCCCGCAGACGGCGGTAACCCCCGTGAAGTCGCGTAGCGCTAAAGCAGGTCGTAACCTGCCCGCCGCCATTGGTGTGGGTGTTGGTTTCGGCGTGCTGTTGGTGCTTGGTCTGATCTACCAGCCGATTTTTGTGGTGATTGCAGCTGCTGCGGCTGGCCTGGGCGCCTGGGAGATTGGGCACGTGCTCAATACCCGCCGCGGCTACGGCATCCCGGAGTATCTGCTCGGTGGCCTGTCCGGCGTGATTGTGGTGGTGTCTTACCTGTTCGGTTTTACCGGGCTGGGCATCGCCCTGGCGGTGAGCCTGCTGGTGCTACTGCTCTCTTCTGCGCTCGTGCGTGCTGACCGTCAGGTCTCACTGGGTAAGTCTTTGAGCGGTAGCGCCCTCGCGCTGCTGTGGGTGCCGCTGATGCTGGGCATCGCCATGGTCTACTTCCAGACCGACCACGGCGAGCGCGGCGTCCTCATGATTCTGCTGATGGCCATCTGCAATGACACGTTCGGCTTTATTGCCGGCGTGAATTGGGGTAAGCACCCGATGGCGCCGAAGATCTCCCCGAAGAAAAGCTGGGAGGGCCTGGCTGGCTCCTTCGTCGGCTCGGCGGTGGTTGGCGCTATCGCGTTGGCGGTCATGGGTTCGCCCTGGTATTGGGCTATTCCGCTAGCTGCGGTCATGGTGGTCGCTTCGACTGCCGGTGACCTGGTGGAGTCCGTGTTCAAGCGCCGTATGGGTGTGAAGGACATGTCGAATATCCTGCCCGGCCACGGCGGCATGATGGATCGCCTGGATTCGATCCTTTTCGCTGCGGCGGCTGGCTGCCTGATTTTCCGGTTTATTATGCCGCTCTAAAGCTTCAAGCTTTTATTGCTCGGAGGCGGGGCGTCTCTTCCCACGAGTGGGGGAGGGGCGCCCCGCCTTTGCTGTATCCGGCTTTGCTGTATCCGGCTTTGCTGTACCCGCTGAATAGGGGCGCAGAAGTCAGGAAAGCAAGGGACTATATCTAAGACACCGCACGCCAACCTTGCGTCAGGTAGCCTGCGCATTGGTATTCTTAAAGTTCAATCGTCGAGAGGAGCCCACCTTGGCAAGCACCACCCGCGGAGGCGGATTTGCCCGTGCAGCAGAAACCGAACCCGGCTACAAGCGCAGTGAAGTAGACCGCCTGTTCACCCGCCTCGCCGAGGACTACGAGAAGCTCAGCGGAGCCTCCGAACTGCCCGAAGACCTCTACACCTCCCGACGAATCCGCCAGGTCGTCTTCCGCGAAGAACCCGGCGGCTACCAGCTGGACGTGGTCGACCGAGCCCTCGAAAAGATTGAGGAACGCTTCGCCAAGCTCGAACGCAGCCGCTACATTGAGGCGTACGGCCTGGACAACTGGGAACGCTCCCTCGTAGAGACCGGCGAACTGCTCGCGGGCCGCCTGGAACGCCCCGCCGGTGAGCGTTTCCGCCGCCCCAGCAAGCGCCGCCACATGGGCTACTTCGTCGGCGACGTGGACGCCATCTGCGACCGCGTGTACGCCCAGCTCAACAGCGAGGAGCCGCTGGACCCCTCCGTGGTGCGCCACGCAAAGTTCCGCCCCGCCTCGGGCACCGTCAGCTACGAGGAATCCCAGGTGGACGCCTTCCTGGACCGCTGCATTGAGCTGCTGCAGGACCTGCTCTAAAACGTTACGTGTAGAATCCCCCGCCCCGGACGACAGGGTGGGGGATTCTTCTACGCTGACTCCTTCTATGCTGAGGCGCCTCTACGATGGGGGCGGCGCCAGTACCCGGACACACCCGCGAGCTCATGAGACACTAGAACCATGAAGTTTGGATCCTCAGCACGTGTCGGCGGCAGCCGTGACCGCCTCACCGACGCCCTCACAGAACTCACCCGCGCACCGCAGCGCGTCACCCTCCTCGGCTCGACCGGCTCCATCGGCACCCAAGCCATGGAAGTCATCGACCACCTCGCCGCGCTCAAAGGCACCAGTGCCTCCGCCGCCGACGCACCGCTGAAGGTCGTCGCCCTCTCGGCGGGCTCCCGCTCCCTCGAACTGCTCGCACGCCAGGCAGTGCACGTGCGCGCCGAACTGGTCGCCACCAGCGGCACCGCCGAAGACGCGCAGCGCCTGCGCGAACTCATCGAAGCGGCAGCCTCCGAAGCCGGAATCACCGGCTACACCCCGCAGATCGCCCACGGCCCCGAAGCATCCGTACAGGCGGCAGCACACCCGGCAGACACCGTCCTGAACGGCATCACCGGCTCCATCGGCCTGGAACCGACCCTCACCGCCCTCAACAGCGGCTACCGCGTGGCACTCGCCAACAAGGAATCCCTCATCGCAGGCGGCCCGCTCGTACGCGCCGCCGTCGACGCATCCCCCCTGGACACCCCCATGGTGCCCGTCGACTCCGAACACTCCGCCCTCGCGCAGGCGCTCGCCTCCGGAACCGACGCCGAAATCGACCGCCTCATCCTCACCGCATCGGGCGGCCCGTTCCGCGGCTACAAGCGCGAACAGCTGCACGACGTGACCCCCGCGCAGGCGCTCGCACACCCCACCTGGGACATGGGCCTGGTCGTCACCACCAACTCGGCCACCATGGTCAACAAAGCGCTCGAAGTGCTCGAGGCACACCACCTATTCGGCGTGGACCTGGACCGTATCGACGTGGCGGTTCACCCGCAGTCCGTCGTGCACTCCATGGTGCAGTTCGTGGACGGCTCCACCATCGCCCAGGCGTCGCCGCCGAGCATGGTTCTGCCCATCGCCCTGGGTCTGACCTGGCCGCACCGCATCCCCGGCGCGGTGCCCGCTTGTGACTGGTCGAAAGCAGCATCCTGGACCTTTGAGCCGCTGGACGAGGAAGCATTCCCCGCCGTGCGCATGATCAAGGACGCAGGCAAGATCGGCGGCACCCACCCGGCAGTGTTCAACGCCGCCAATGAGGAAGCCGTGGCGGCATTCCACGCGGGCGCGATTCGCTTTACCGATATTGTCGATTCGGTTGCGCGCGTGCTGGAGGAACACACCGGCAGCGCTGAGGCTGTCTCTGACACTGATTTGACGCTGGAGGCGGTGCTGAACGCGGAGCGTTGGGCTCGCGTTCGTGCGAATGAGCTGCTGGGTATGACCGGCAACTAACCGGTTCTGAGGGGCGGTGTTCGTCCTCGTTCCTACAGGGGCACCCGCCCTCGCTTCGCTTCGGGCA
>NZ_CAJZIE010000015.1:0-34730 GCF_916049665.1 uncultured Rothia sp.
GGAACTCCCCGATAACCAACAGCAAAAAAATATAGAACGCCATAAAACACCCTCTACAGTAGAAAGATAGCGTGCGCCCAGGGTGAGGCACACGCGCGACTCTAGGAGAACTTATGACTCAGAACAACGGATGGTCTTACGGCGGCAATGACGGCGTCACGGATGCAACCCGTCCCCTGCAGAACGTGAGCGGACAGGCAAACTACCAGCAGGGTCAGAACGCATACCCGCAGGCATACGCCTCTCCCGGATACACCTACCCCCAGGCCGCTGCCGCGCAGGTTGCGTCGGCGCAGTCTGCACCCCAGAACACCGATAACAACAAGCGTTACGGTGCTGGCGTTGTGCTCACCGCAGCTCTGCTCGCAGCCCTCGTCGGTGGCGGCGTTGGCGCGGGCGTCGGAGGCGGCATCGCAGCATCGAATAACAGCTCCTCTAGCTCCTCTTCGCGCGGCTCCGTGAGCTCCAATATCAGCAACTCCTCCACCGTGGCCGGCGTAGCAGAAACCGCGAAGAAGGTCCTGCCCTCCACCGTGACCATCATGGCGTCGAGCGGCTCCACCTCCGGCGGCGGTAGCGGCGTTGTCCTCGATAAGGACGGCCACATCCTCACCAACCACCACGTGGTCACCCTCGCATCTTCCAGTGCTGCATCCACCATTGAGGTGCGCCTGAGCGACGGTACCGTACGCACCGCTTCCGTGGTGGGCCTGGACTCTGCGGCTGACCTGGCGGTTCTGAAGATTAACCCCTCCGGCCTGGACCTGCAACCCATCACCTGGGGCGACTCCTCCAAGCTGGTCTCCGGCGAAGCCGTGGTTGCCCTCGGCGCGCCGTATCGTCGTAGCGAATCGGTGACCGCCGGCGTAGTCTCGAACGTCAACCGCGTGCAACCCGCCGATGCGAAGGGTCAGAATTACATCCCCATGATTCAGGTTGATGTGCCCATCAACCACGGTAACTCCGGTGGCCCGCTGGTGAACCTCAAGGGCGAACTGGTCGGCATTAACGCGCAGGGTCAGGCAAGCCAGGACGGCGGCACCGCCGACGGTATGGCGTTCTCCATTACCTCCAACTACGCCAAGCGCATCTCCTCCGAGATCATTGCCAAGGGTAAGGCAACCCACGGCTACCTGGGCGCGAGCGTAAAGAACAGCCCCGCGGACACCGGTTCGGGCTCGTCCAAGCTCATCCCCGGTGGCGTTGAAATTGCCTCGGTAGAATCTAACAGCCCCGCCGCGAAAGCAGGCCTGCGATCCGGCGACGTCGTGATTGAAGCCGACGGTCACGCCGTGACCAAGAGCGACGAGCTTAACGGTACCGTGCGTGCCGCGGCGGCAGGCTCTGATCTGAAGCTGAAGATTAAGCGCGGCTCCTCCACCCATGACATCACCGTGACCCTGGGCGACGCCGACAGCCAGAAGTAAACAGCCAGAAGTAAAACGCACTCTGCCTCTGAACAGGTAGAAACGCGGTTGGGAAACACCCGCTCAGCCGGCTCTACCGTTCAGTAACTCTAACTTCAAAAGAGCGCCACATGGTGTAACGAAAGAAAGCTCCCACCCATATGCGGGGTGGGAGCTTCTTTCGTTAGTACAGCAAACTGTATTGGTGTTGCAGATAGGGGCAGGTTAGAGGCCCTCGAGAACCTCGCCCACGCGCTTCTGCAAAGCCGGGATAACCTCCTGCTCGAACCACGGGTTCTTCGCCTGCCACCTAAAATTCAGCGGCGAAGGATGCACCAGCGGCAGAAACTTAGGAAGATAAGACTCCCACGCACGAACCGTCTCCGTCAGGTTCCTCTGCGCCTTTGGGGCGTGTACACCATCCAGGTAGTGCTTCTGAGAGTAAGCCCCCACCAGCAGAATCAGCTGCACATCCGGCATCAGCTCGAGCAGCTGCGGATGCCACTTCGGTGCGAAATTCTTACGCGGCGGGTTATCGCCGTGCGCGCCCTTACCCGGGTAATAGAAATCCATCGGCAACAGCGAAATCAGGTCGGGGTTATAGAACTGCTCATCCGTCACGCCCATCCACTCGCGCAACTTCACGCCGCTCGGGTCATTCCACGGGATACGGCTCTCCTGCGCGGCACGCCCAGGCGCCTGACCAATCACCACAATACGAGCATGAGGTGACGCCGAATAAACCGGCTCCCAACCCTGCTCCGTGAACTCCCTATTCTGCGGATCCTGGCGAATCTGCTCAGCCAGGGGAGGGCGCGTCTCCAGAATCTGCTGAACCAGAGGCCCCGGCAGATTATGGTGTGCTGCAGCCATGCTAGATAGCGCCTCCCTCAAAACCGTTCTGACGCCACGCCTCAAAAATCGCAATGGACGCAGAATTAGCCAGGTTCAGCGAACGGCGACCCGGCTTCATCGGAATCTTCACACGCTCGCTCACGTGCGGATCCTGCTGAACCTCAGCGGGCAGACCCACCGACTCCGGACCAAACATGAACACGTCACCGGGACGGTACTCAATATCCGCATACGACGTCGAAGCGGTCGTCGTGAACGCAAAAACACGCTCCGGAGCCAGAGCCTGCCACGCATCTTCAAGGGTCTCATGCACTGTCACTACCGCCAGATCGTGATAATCCAGACCCGCGCGGCGCAGATGCGCATCATCAAAGTTAAAACCCAGCGGCTTCACCAGGTGCAGCTCAGCGCCAGTAATCGCCGCCAAACGGATAGCATTGCCGGTATTGCCCGGAATCTCAGGGGTATAGAAAAGAATCTTGAACACGTTCCTAAGTGTACCGCGCAGCCCCCGACCAGCATTGAGCGTCCCGGGGCAGTAGCGCTCGCCGACCCAGCCGCAGGTGAACACACCTAGAAGAGCGCGGATAGAGCGCGATAAAATAAGCGAGGCGAAAAACCGCCGAACAACCCAGCAGGAGGAACCATGAGCGCAGAAACCAACCGTCAGAACGGCCGCGTCTACCTCGACCATGCCGCCACCACCGACGTGCTTCCCGCAGCCATCGACGCGATGGTCGAACAGATGCGCAACGGCGGCAACCCCTCCTCCCTGCACGCTACCGGACGTGATGCCCGCGCCACCGTCGAATACGCCCGCGAACGCATCGCCCGCGCTGTTGGAGCGGACCCCGCCGAGGTTATTTTCACCTCCGGCGGCACCGAGGCGGACAACCTCGCAGTCAAGGGCATCTACTGGAAGCGCCGCGAAGAAGACCCGCAGCGCACCCGAATTCTCGTCTCCTCCATTGAGCACCACGCTGTGGAAGAAACCTGCGAATGGCTCGAAAAGGCAGAGGGCGCGCAGCTCGAATGGATCCCCGTAGACGAGCACGGTAGCGTCAACCCGCAGACCGTCCGCGAACTTATCGAAAAGAACCCCGAAGACGTCGCGCTCGTGACCGTCATGTGGGCGAACAACGAGGTAGGTACCGTACAGCCCATTCCCGAAATCGCTGCTATCGCCGCCGAATACGGCATTCCCGTGCACTCGGATGCGGTGCAGGCTTTCGGCGCGGTCCCCATTAATTTTCACGCCAGCGGCGTGGCGACCCTCGCAATCTCCGGCCACAAGATTGGCGGCCCCATGGGCATCGGCGCGCTGGTCGCAACCCGCGCCGTGCAGCTGACCCCCGTGCTTCACGGAGGCGGTCAGGAACGCTCCGTACGCTCCGGCACCATCGACGCGCCCGCCATCGCAGGTTTCGCAGAGGCCGCCGTGCACTCGGTACAGCACCTCGACAAAGAATCCGCCCGCATCGCCGCGCTACGCAACGAACTCGTTGCGGCAATTAGCGCGCTTATCCCGCAGGCACACCTGAGCGGCGAAAACCCGCTCACCGAAGAATACCCCGGACAGAAGCGACTGCCCGGCAACGCCCACTTCACCTTCGAAAACGCCGAAGGTGACACCCTACTCTTCGTGCTGGACATGCAGGGTATCAGCAGCTCCACCGGCTCCGCCTGCAACGCCGGGGTGACCCGCCCCTCCCACGTGCTCATGGCAATGGGAATGGACGAAGACACCGCCCGCAGCGCCCAGCGATTCACCCTCGGCCACTCCACCACCGGAGCCGATATTGCGCGCCTCATCGCGGCACTACCCGCCGCCTACGAACAGGCTGCAAAGGCGGGACTGTCCTCGCAGCTGCCGGACGCCTCCCGCTGGCACTAAAATCCCAGAAGAGAAGATACCGAACCGCCCTCAGCCTGCAATCTCAGCGTTCGCTGAGGGCTGGCTGAGGGTGCACTGCCCAATATCCCGCCGAGCCCCTGCGTACAATGGGTAGCTACAGTAACGGAAAGTCTGCCCGCACACAGGGTACGCTCCGAACGTTCCTAGAGGCTCAACACAACAGAAGGATAGGCAGTGAAAATTCTTGCAGCTATGAGTGGCGGCGTTGACTCCGCAGTCGCCGCAGCCCGCGCCGTAGAAGCAGGACACGAAGTAGTCGGCGTTCACCTAGCCCTATCCCGCATGCCCGGCACCCTGCGCACCGGCTCCCGCGGCTGCTGCACCCTCGAAGACTCCATGGACGCCCGCCGCGTCTGCTCCCAGCTGGGCATCCCCTTCTTCGTCTGGGACTTCTCCGAACGCTTCAAGGAAGACGTCGTCGACGACTTCATCTCCGAATACGAAGCCGGACGAACCCCCAACCCCTGCATGCGCTGCAACGAAAAGATTAAGTTCGCCGCGCTACTCGAACGCGCCCTCGCACTCGGCTTCGACGCCGTAGTGACCGGCCACTACGCCCGCGTCATCACCACCGAAGACGGTAACCGCGAACTGCACCGCGCCGCCGACTGGGCTAAGGACCAGTCCTACGTGCTCGGTGTGCTCACCCACGAACAGCTCAAGCACGCCTGGTTCCCCCTGGCGGACACCCCCTCCAAGGCGCAGGTACGTGCGGAGGCGGCAGAGCGCGGCTTCTCCGTGGCGAAGAAGCCGGACTCCTACGACATCTGCTTCATCCCCGAAGGTGATACCCGCGCCTGGCTGGGCGACCACATCACAATGCGCCCCGGCCTCATCAAAGACACCCACGGCGAGGTGCTCGGCGAGCACCCCGGCGCGCAGGCATACACCGTAGGCCAGCGCAAGGGCCTGGCACTGGGACGCCCCGCCGCCGACGGCAAGCCCCGCTTCGTGCTGGAGGTGCGCCCCAAGGAAAACGAAGTCATCGTCGGCTCCCGCGAGCTGCTTGCCGTGCACGAAATCCGCGGTATCCGCGCCACCTGGGCGGGCGTCCCCGTGGAACAGGCGGCACGCTTCCTGGAAGAGCCCGCGCATCTGGGCGCTCGCAGCGAAGAGTTCGAGGTGACCGCACAGGTGCGTGCGCACGCCGACCCGGTCCGCGCCAAGGCGTACATGACCTGGGCACCCGACCCCGAAGCTGAAGAAGAAGGCGCGCTGCGCCTGGAAACCGTCGTGCGCCTACTGGACCCACTCTCCGGCGTGGCACCGGGGCAGACCATGGTGCTCTACCAGGGCACCCGCGTGCTGGGCCAGTCCACCATCGCCCGCGCCTACTCGCTGGACCGCGAAGACATTCAGGAAACCCTGTCTGCCGGTGCCTCAACCAGCGCCGACTAGCCGCTCAAAATAGCCACACTCAGCTGTTCCCGCCCCGTTGCCGCAGCCGCAGCCGCATAGAAGACCACAACCGATCCGAGGAGAAACCGATGACCCCCGAAAACACTTCCTGCGAATTTGACCCCCACGCCACCTCCATGGGCGATGAAGTCGCACCGGAGGTCTACGAGGAGCTCTTCGCCATGCGCCGCTCCATCGACAACTTCGATGCAGCGCTGGTGCACATCCTCGCGGAGCGTTTTCAGGCGACCAAGCGCGTGGGCGTCCTGAAGGCTAAGCACAACCTGCCCGCTGGCGATCCTGGCCGTGAAGAGGCACAGATTGCTCGCCTGCGTGCCATGGCGAAGGAATCCAGCCTGGACCCGGAATTCGCGGAGAAGTTCCTGAACTTCATTATTTCTGAGGTGATTCGCCACCACGTGCGCATCGCAAACGAGCAGGCTGAGCAGGACGGCGAGGCAACTGAAGCCGAGAACTCCGAAGGCTAGTACCGCGCAACTTTCGCATCATTGCGTTTGAACCTGTACTCCATCTGACCCCTCTGGACACACTCCTATGCCCGCTCAATCTTCCAGCCGCCAGAACGTCCGTACTGAACCGACGCCGGAGCGCCTGCTACTGCCCGGTGAGTACCGTGCCCCCGAAGGGGACGAACTGACCGAACAGGACCTCGCCGCGCTCGCTACGGAGCGTCCGCCGGTGCGCGCCAGCGGACTGGGCGATTTTCCCGGCGATGATTTGGGCGAAGCAATGTCTCGAGTGGAAGGGGAGATGGGTGCCCCGCACCTGCCGTTCTTGCCGCATCTGCCGGCGCTGGGCTGGCGGAGTACTCCTCTGGCACGCACCCTGGCGGTGTGTGAGGGACTTGCTTTTGACGGTGCCTCGTTTGGCTGGCGCATGGTGCATAGCGGCGGCAGGGGAGCACGCGAGTCTGCCTTGGCGCAGGACCGTCTGCTTTCGGATATCAATCTTCTCGCTGACCGTGTGGGTGCGCAGAAGAAGAGGTTCACTTCCAGTGCTGAGGGTTCCGCCCCGGCGTATAAGATTCAGCTGGTCGGTCCGCTGACTCTTGCCGCCAGTATCTATCTGCCCGGCGGCGAGCGTGCCATTAGTGATGCAGGGGCGAGCCGTGACCTGCTGGAGTCGTTCCTGGAAGGCCTGGAACGCTGGATGGGTTCTCTGCGCGAGGCTCTGCAAGCTCCGCGGGCGCTGATTGCCGTGCAGCTGGATGAATCCGAATTTCAGCGTCTGATGGAGGGGGCCATCCCTACGGTGAGTGGCTTCCGCTCCCTGCCGGCTTTGCAACCTCACTACTATCAGCAGGTGTACCGCCGTATCTCGGAGCGTTTCGCCGAGTTGAATCTGCAACTCATCCTGGACGTGGATGGCACCGCGCTTAAACCTGTGCAGGAGCTGAAGCTGCTGAGCCAGTCCCGCCCTGCCCTTGATGCATTGGCCCTTGTGAAGGCGATGCGTGTTGAGGGCGCCGCCCCCTGCGCTTTGCTGTTGCACCCCGACCGTGCTCGTCCGAAGGGCCCCGGCATGCTGCAGGTTCCGCCGCTGAGCGACCCGCGTTCGTGGGAGCCCGTGGCGCAGCTTCTGGAGGCGCAGGCTCAGCTGTGGCTACCAGTGGTGACCTCTGCGCGGGTTCCGGATCAGGTGCGCCGCCTGTACAGCCTGTGGCGTGAGGTTGGTCTTGAATCTGCTCAGCTGAGTGCGGTGGGTTTGATGCCCGATGAGCGTATTCAGCGCGGTTCCGCGTCTGCTGGGTTGGTCTCGGGCACAGTGAGTGTGCTGGATGCCACGGCTTCCCTGGCTCGTGTGACAGAGTGTGCCCGTGCATTGGCTGAGTGCGCGGTATGATTAGATAATCAGCATTTTTATGCAAGTATTTACGACAATTCTTTAGGGAGGTACTGTGAGCGCAAGCGATGCACACACCATTTTGGTGGTTGATGACGATGATGCTCTGGCGGAAATGATTGGCCTCGTGCTCGCGCAAGAGGGCTTTAACGCTGTTTTTTGCGAAAATGGTGCACGCGCTTTTGAAACTTTTATGCGTTCCACTCCCGACTTGGTGCTTTTGGATTTGATGCTTCCTGGCATGAACGGTATTGAAGTGTGCCAGCAAATTCGTCGTTCTTCTAATGTGCCGATTATTATGTTGACCGCTAAAAGCGACACTGAAGATGTTGTTAAGGGTCTTGAGGCTGGCGCTGATGATTACATTGCTAAGCCTTTTAAGCACGCTGAATTGTTGGCGCGTATTCGTACCCGTTTGCGTCCGCGTGAGAGCCGCCAGCTGGTGGTGTCTATTGGCGATATTGTCATGGATATGGACGGCCGTACCGTCAAGTACCACAGCACTGAGGTTCCGATGACTCCTCTGGAGTTTGATCTGTTGGCTGCGCTGGTGCGCCACCCGGGTCAGGCGTTGAGCCGTCAGGAACTGCTGGATATGGTCTGGGGTTACACTGATGTGAGCGATTCGCTGGTAAACGTGCACGTCCAGCGTTTGCGCGCTAAGTTTGATGAGCTGGGTGCGGATCGTTTTATTCAGACGGTTCGTGGCGTTGGCTATAAGATTCCGACCGAGCTGGTGGGATCTTCCGGTAGCTAATCGGAACCTATTCATAGGCGAAGGGATAACCTGATTGTCTGTTGCGAAGTCGAGCCATGAGCACGGCGCTTTGACGGCGGAGGCGGTAGCCTCCGCCTCTTCGCGTACCCGCACTTCCAAGCCGCGTAAGGCGAAAAAGCAGAGTAGTAGGAGCCTGATGCAGCGCGCTCAGCGTTTGTGGAAGGAATCTCTGCAGTTCCGTGCTTTGGGTACTGCGGGCATCATGATGTTCCTGAGCTTCTTGATGGTGGGTTGGTCCTTGTCGAGCCAGATTGCGACGAGTCTTTTTGAGAATCAGAAGGGTCAGGCGCTGGCGGAATCGGAGAGTGGTTTCCGTAACGTTCAGAGCGTGCTGGACTCCTCTGAGGCCCGTAGTGACAGCGAAATTCGCCGTAATGTGAGCCGTACCCTGACCGTGCTGGATGCGGGTAGCTCGGGTAAGCGCAATTGGATTCTTGTGCCTTTGGAAGGTCAAGGTAAGCAGGGTTTTATTCCTGAGCAGAGCAGTAATAATTCTTTGAATTCTTCGAGTATTCCGAATGATTTCAAACAAACTGTTCGCGATAAAGAGGGTATTTTCTGGCAGACGTCTACGGTGACTACTGTCGAAAATAATCGTGAGCGTACCTATCCGGTGCTTATTGTTGGTACACATATTTCTATTTCTCAGAACCCTAATTACGGTTTGTTCCTTGTGTACGATATGACGGATTCTTCCGCCACGATTGCGCATATTAACTTTGTTCTTTTTGGCGGTTTCTGCGCACTGCTTACTGTGGTGCTTTCTGTGGTGTGGATTGTGACTCGTTTTGTGGTCCGCCCGATTACGCAGACCGCTATTACGGCGGAGAAGCTGGCTGCTGGCGATCTGGATCAGCGTGTGTCTGTACACGGTGAGCACCAGGCGGCGCGTCTGGGCTATTCCTTCAACCTGATGGCTGACTCGCTGCAGGAGAAAATTGTTCAGCTGGAGCGTCTGTCGACTCTGCAGCAGCGATTCGTTTCTGACGTTTCGCACGAGTTGCGTACTCCGTTGTCGACGGTTCGTCTGGGTACGGAGCTTCTGTACGATACGCGTAACGAGATGGAGCGCACGCAGAGCCGCACCGTGGAGCTTCTGCACGATCAGGTGGATCGTTTCCAGTCGATGCTTTCTGACCTGCTGGAGATTTCTCGTTTCGATGCCGGTAGCGCAATGCTGACCATCGACACTGAAGACTTCATGCGTGTGCTGTCGAATATTCTGCAGGAGGCTCTGCCGCACCTGGAGCGCACGAATACTAAGCTGAACGTGCATACGAGCCATGAGAGCATCATGGTTGATATGGACCGCGTGCGTATTGAGCGTGTGCTCCGTAACCTGCTGTACAACGCGATTGAGCACGGCGAGTCCCGCCCGATTGACGTGTACGTGGGTGCGAATGCCACGAACCTGGGTGTTGCGGTGCGTGACCACGGTATCGGTCTGTCTGAGGATGAGGCTGTTCAGGTGTTCAACCGTTTCTGGCGTGCTGATACTTCACGTAAGCGCACCCTGGGCGGTACGGGTCTGGGGCTGTCGATTGCTGCTGAGGATGTGCGTCTGCACGGCGGCACGATTGAGGCGTGGGGCGAGAAGGGCCGCGGTGCCTGCTTCACGATAAACCTGCCGCTAATTCACGGTGCGCCTTTGGGCGAGTCGCCGGTTTTGGTGACGGGTGAGCCTGAGGTGAGTGCGCATCGTTCGGCGACCGCGAAGGATACGCTGCCCAATATTGCTCCTCGAGCGAACCTTGAGGGCGAGCTCTAAGGGGTTCAAACGGGGAGAGGCTTTAGGCTTCTGTCATATATCGGTGCGTTGGTGTTGCTCGGCTGTATTTACGCTTATCCTTGCGTATTTGCACTGTTCACCCAGTACAATCAATGCAGATATGTTTTCACGGTGTTGCTATTTCGCTGTGGTCATCTTTTCACCGTGTTGCGATGGCCTGCAACGGTAGTTGGCGATTGTTTGTCTTTGTTCGTAGAGGAAGGTTAAGACCTCCATGGCTCACAGGGCTATTGTTTCTCGACGCGCCGCGCTGTCTTGGGGCGCGGTGTCTTTGGCGACGCTCGTGAGCTCTTGCGCGGGTCTTCCTTCGAACGATCGAGTGACTCAGCACAGCAGCGGTCTGGACGTGAAGAGCGTTAATACTTCTCCGGCGCGTGCGCCGGGACCGCTGGCGGGTGCTACCCCCGAGGCGATTATTGAGGGCTTCGTGCGTGCTGGTGTGGATAGCATTGAGAATTATGCTGTGGCGCGCCAGTATTTGAGTTCTTCTTTTGCGCGCCGTTGGAATCCTATGGGTACGACTCGCGTGTACCGTAATACGGTGCAGCCTCGCAGTGACGATAGTGGAGCTGCCGAGGGTACCTACCATGTGCGTTTCCAGCAGACGGCGACTGTGAATAGTCAGGGTATTACGAGCACCTTCCCGGAGGCTCAGACTGAAACTCAGGACTTCACCATGGTTATGGAAGATAACCAGTGGCGTATTAGCTCCTGCCCGGATGGTCTGTGGCTGGATGGTGCCGAGTTTGAGCGCGTGTTTAGCCCGTGCCGCCTGTACTTCTATGATCGTGCGTTCCGTTATGCTGTGCCGGATATTCGTTGGTTCCCGCATACGGACCGCTATTTTGAGTTGCTGGTGCGTACGCTGATGGCTGGCCCGGCGTCCTACCTGAAGGATGTTGCGTTCTCGGCGTTGAACGAGTCGATGAGCCTTGAGACCGCTAACATGAGCGATAACCAGGATGTGCTGGTTCGCCTCTCGGGTGAGCACCTGGACGATAACCGTTTGGCGCGTGTGCGTGAGCAGATTATGCACGGTTTGGAGAACTTCTCCGGTCTGGGTAAGACCGAGGTGTTCTACAACGGTACTTTGATTCCTGAGAATGCACCGAGCGGCTTCTCTGCGGTGAAGCTGAACCCGGGTGTTCCTGCCCGCACGGTTGCTATTAATTCGAACGGCCAGATGGTGGCGCGTGATGATTATATGAGCAATGCGGGCGAGCAGCTGCTTCTGCGTGGCGTGAACCAGTTGAGCTCCCCGGCGATGGGCTACACTGCGGATGTTTACGCCTGCTTGGCGAATGATGCCGCGAGCCTGTACACGGTGTATCAGGGTACTGCCCGCCGCGTGTGGCAGAGTACCGCGCTGACTGCCCCCAGTTTTGACGCGTACGGTTGGGTGTGGGCTGCCGATGGTACGGGTGTTGTGCGTGCGTTCAAGCCGGACTCTGAGGATGCGAATGAGCGCGAGCGCGGCGTGGATATTGGTCTGTCGTGGCAGCGTAATTTGAGCTTTACGAGCGTGAACGTTTCTCACGATGGTGCGCGCATGGCGATTGTGGCGTCTACTGAGGGCGCGTCGGCTGTGATTATTTCCGGTATTGTGCGTGATGATGCCGGCAAGCCTCTGCGTCTGACGGAGATGGTGCGTTTGAGCTCTTCGGTGACTCCGCGTAATGCTCGTTGGGCTGGCGACCAGAGTGTCGTGGTGGTGAACGTGAAGAACGGTGAGTCTGAGGTGATTTCCCTCAGCGGTGAAGAGACGAAGCTGGACCGTTTGGATGGTGTGATGACCATTTCGACGGCGGATAATACGTCGAACATTATTGCCCACCGTTCTGACGGTTCGTGCTACCTGATGGAGGAGCGCGGCTGGATCCGTTTGGATACGACCCTGCACGAGATTAGTTACGCCGGTTAGCCTCGGGCACCGGGTATAGCGCGCGGAAAGGTTGCTTTCGGTGAGTTCAGGACAGCGTGGTTTGAACGAGCCCGTGAACGGGTCCTTGAGCAAGTCTCTGACCGGGCTTGCGGGTGCTCTCAAGAGCGCCGGCGGGTCTTTGGGCGAGGTTCTGATGCCGCGCACTTGCCCGTGCTGTGCGGTGCCGGTTGCCTATGGTTCCGGCACTCCGCTGTGTGAGGCGTGTCTGCCGCAGTTGCATTCGGCGTTGGCTAAGGTTGAGCGAGTGCAGGTTCTGCAGCCTCTGTCTTCTGGCGACTGCGCTACTGGCGGAGGTGCCCCTGAGATGCGTGCGGCATCCCGTTATGAGGGGATCATGCCGCGTGCGCTGCTGGCGTTGAAGAACGCCGGCCGCACTGATTTGCTGCCCCTGCTGGGCGAGGGCTTGGCGCGTAGCGTGTATGAGCTTCTGCGCGCTCGCCGGGCTGAGATTCAGCACGGTTCTTCTGCGCCGGTTGAGGTTCTGTTGGTTCCGGCACCGTCGTCTGCGCAGAGTGTGCGCCGCCGCGGCTATGCGCCGGCGAATCTTTTGGCGCAGGAGGCGGTGCGTCAGCTCAACCGGCGTTTACCCGCCTCGGTGCGGGTGCGCGCTGTGGACGTTATCGGGTACGCTCCTCGCACGCGGCGGGGGAGCGGCGCCTCCATTATTTCTGATGCGATTTCCGGTGCGCAGAACGAGCAGAAGGGCCTGGGCGCTGTGGGTCGTGCCGAGCGCATGCACGGTGCCTTGCGCGTCATGGAGCCTGCCCTGTGTGCGGGTCGGGTGAGTGTTATCTGTGATGACGTGGTGACTACCGGTGCGACCGCCTCCGAGATGACGCGTGTGCTACAGGATGCGGGGTCGCTGGTGCTGGGTGTGTGTGCGGTGGCTGCGGTACCGAAAAAAGCTCAGATATAGCGTTTCTTGTAGTTAGTTGCAAGAGATACACGATTTTTAGCTGTTAAAGTTCGCAGACCGACGAATAGCTATTATTTGGGCTAAATATTTGTCATATCTAGTGATATAAACCATGTTTCGTACTAAAATAAATACAAGGGAACGGCATTGGAGTCGAACCCCCGTACCGGGTCCAACCGGACGCGGTATAAGCCCCCAACCTGGAGGGAATGATCGTGGAAGTCAACATCTACGGCCGCAATATCAAGGTCACCGAACGCCTGGAAGAATACGTGAACGACAAGGTTCAGAAGTTCGCGCAGCTCGGCGATAACGTGAAGGACATTGACGTCAAGTTCAGCAAGGACGGTCACCTGGGTGGCGAGTCCATCCGCGTTGAGATTACCGTTGTTGGTACCGGCCCTGTCCTCCGTTCCGAAGCCCAGGGTCACGACAAGTTCGCGGTCTTCGATGAAACCTACGGCAAGCTCCTGGAGCGTCTGCGCCGTGCACGTGACCGCCGCAAGCTGCACAAGCGCGGTGGCAAGCACCCCGTCTCCGTGGCGGACGCTACCGGCTCGATTCCCGTGGTTACCGAAGCAATTACCGAGATTCTGCTGCCGGATGTTCCGGTTGAAGAAGCAGCATTCGACAACAGCGAGGTCACCCTCGCCGACGAAGCCGCATCTCCCATCGAGATTCGCCACAAGAGCTTCAAGGGTGAGCGTCTGACTCCCGCAGAAGCTGTTGACCGTATGGAACTGGTCGGCCACGACTTCTACCTGTACATTGACAGCGAGACCGGCGCACCGGCTGCGGCATACCGCCGTAAGGGCTGGAGCTACGGCATCATTACTCTGGACAACGAGTAAAACTAACGTACCTGCTGACTGCTGAGGCGTAAGGCTCTTTGAAGGGGCGTACTCAGCGAGTAGGCTCAAGACCCGGGCGGTCTGGAAACACACACCGTGTTTCTCCAGGCCCCCGGGTTTTCTTTGCCCTCCACGCATCTGTTTCTTTAGACGTTCCTTTAGACGGATAGGGCGGCTCTGCCTCAACCGGAGGGTGAAAGATTCGAGTGTCACCAAATGTCACCTCGTGGGCGCACAGCGTAAAAAATAGCTCGGACGGGCGAATTAGGCGGCTCTGCCATACAATATGTAGGAAGGCCTCACCGCGCGCACTTTCGCGCGCCCTTGGTGAGGGTACCGAAACAAGCAAGGAGTAGAAGCTCAGTGGCATCTTTCTTGGAGAAAATCCTCCGAACCGGCGATAAGAGGGTTCTGCGACAGCTCGAAGCGTACACTAAGGCGGTGAACTCGCTCGAGGACAGCTTCGCATCGATGACCGATGAGGAGCTGCGAGCAGAGACCGACAAGTTCCGCGAGCGCGTCAAGGACGGCGAATCCCTCGATATTCTGCTGCCGGAGGCCTTCGCGGTAGTCCGCGAAGCGTCCAAGCGCACCCTGGGCAAGCGCCACTACGACGTGCAGCTCATGGGTGGCGCTGCACTGCACCTGGGCAATATTGCCGAAATGAAGACCGGTGAGGGTAAGACCCTCGTCGCGACCCTGCCCGCATACCTGAACGCGCTGAGCGGCAAGGGTGTGCACATTGTGACCGTGAACGACTACCTGGCTGAGTACCAGGCGAACCTCATGGGTCGCGTGTTCCGCTTCCTCGGTATGGAGTGCGGTGTGATTCTGTCCTCCATGGAGCCGGACGAGCGTCGTAAGCAGTACGCCGCAGACATCACCTACGGTACGAACAACGAGTTCGGCTTCGACTACCTGCGTGACAACATGGCGTGGACCGTGGAGGAGCAGGTTCAGCGCGGCCACAACTTCGCCATTATCGATGAGGTGGACTCCATCCTGATCGATGAGGCACGTACCCCTCTGATCATTTCCGGCCCCGCAGCCGGCGAAGCAAACCGCTGGTACGCAGAGTTCGCGCGCATTGCCGCAACCCTGCTCAAGCGCGGTGAAGACTACGAAGTAGACGAGAAGAAGCGCACCGTCGGCATCCTCGAATCCGGCATTGACAAGGTGGAAGACCACCTGGGTGTGAAGAACCTCTACGAATCCAAGAACACCCCGCTCATTGGTTTCTTGAACAACTCCATCAAGGCGAAGGAGCTGTTCACCAACAACAAGGACTACGTGGTCATTGACGGCGAGGTCCTGATTGTTGACGAGCACACCGGTCGTATTCTGCCGGGCCGCCGCTACAACGACGGCATCCACCAGGCGATTGAGGCGAAGGAAGGCGTCGAAATCAAGCCTGAGAACCAGACCATGGCGACCGTGACCCTGCAGAACTACTTCCGCATGTACGACAAGCTGTCCGGTATGACCGGTACCGCGGAAACCGAAGCGGCAGAGTTCATGAACACTTACGAGCTCGGCGTGGTGCCCATCCCCACCAACAAGGGTGTGCAGCGCATCGACAACCCCGATAAGGTGTACCGCGACGAAATCGCCAAGTTCAAGGCGGTCGTCAAGGACATTAAGGAACGCCACGAAAAGGGCCAGCCGATCCTGGTGGGTACCGCAAGCGTGGAGAACTCCGAGTACCTGTCCCGCCAGCTGGCGAAGGCTGGTGTGCGCCACGAGGTGCTGAACGCGAAGAACAACGAGCGTGAGGCAGCTATTGTTGCGCAGGCGGGCCGTAAGGGCGCCGTCACCGTCGCAACCAACATGGCTGGTCGCGGTACCGACATTATGCTCGGCGGTAACCCCGAATTTGAGGCCGTCGAGAAGATGCGTGAGCTCGGCCTAGACCCGAACACCAACTCCGAAGAATACGAGGCACGCTGGCCCGAGGTCCTGAAGGCCTGCGAAGACGCCGCAGCCGAAGAGCACGAGGAAGTCACCAAGCTCGGTGGCCTGTACGTGCTCGGTACTGAGCGTCACGAGTCCCGCCGTATCGACAACCAGTTGCGCGGTCGTTCCGGCCGTCAGGGCGACCCGGGCGAGTCCCGCTTCTACCTGTCGCTGACCGACGAACTGATGCGCCTGTTCAACACCGGCATGGCAACCCGCCTCATGGCGGCAGCCCCCGAGGACTCCGCACTGGACTCCAAGATCGTTAGCCGCGCCATCGCTACCGCACAGGCAAACGTTGAGGGCCGTAACGCTGAGCAGCGTAAGAACGTGCTCAAGTATGACGACGTACTCAACCGCCAGCGCGAGGCCATCTACAAGGACCGCGGCCGCATCCTGCACGGTGACGACCTGAAGGAACAGATTTCCGGCTTCGTGGACGAGGTGCTGACCACCATCATTGACGCCCGAGTCTCTGAAGGCCACGCCGAGGACTGGGACTTCGACGAGCTCTGGAGTGCCCTCAAGCAGGTGTACCCCATCTCCATTACCGTGGACGACCTGGCTGAGGACGCCGGCGACCGCACCAAGATCACTCGCGACCAGATCGTGAAGGAAGTTTTGGCGGACGCACACCTCATCTACGAAGAGCGTGAGAAGAGCGTTGGCGAAGAGAGCATGCGTGAAATCGAACGCCGCGTCATGCTGTCCGTCATTGGTGAGCGCTGGCCCGAGCACCTGTACGAGATGGAATACCTCAAGGAAGGTATCGGCCTGCGCGCGATGGCTCAGCGTGACCCGCTGGTCGAGTACCAGCGTGAAGGCTACGACATGTACCAGGCGATGCTCGGCGCGATCCGCGAAGAGACCGTGACCTACCTGTTCAACCTGGACCTGTCCAAGCAGCGTACCCAGGCTTCTGCAGTGCGCCTGGCTGAGCCTTCGCGCCCGAAGTTCCTGCAGTACTCCGCCCCGGATGAGGACGGCCACGAGCAGGTTCACGTGGAACGCTCGAAGGAGAAGTAGCCTCAGCGTAAAAGCTGACGCACCGCAAAGCGTGAAAAGAGCATAAAGCACAACAGAGAGGGTGCGAATCCAAGACCGGATTCGCACCCTCTCTGCATGTCTGTAAGTTATTTAGCGGGCGATGAGGCCTAGTTTTCGTCAACCCGGCTCTGCGGCTGCTCAATCGCGGTAATCAGCCACATGCCGTGAATCAGGCGCATCTGCATGGTCACCACACGCACCCTATCCGCGCAACGCAGCAACGCAACCACCTCGTAGAGCTCATCGTGCACCTTCTGCGCTCGCACACGCAGCAAAACCGGCGGAAGAGTCAACAGCATCTCCTGGCGCACCTGGCGCGGGTTCTTCGGGAAGAACGGCAGAAGACGGTGGAAACAATCCGCTGACACCCACTGCGCCAGCTGCTGACGCGAACGACGAGCCGACATAATCTCCAGGTAAGCAATCGCCACACCCGCGCAACGGCCCTCCAACTGGCGAGCTAGTGCATCCGCAGGACGCAGCGGGCGGCCCCTCTTAGCCACCTGCGGACGCTGCGCCGAATGCTGCTCGTAACGCGGCAGCGGCAACAGCGAGTAAACCGACGGGCTGTTACGCCTCTGCACTAGAGCCATCGTGCCCTGACCCTGCTCGGGAAGCGGAGCCACCTGCTGCGGAACCACAGACTGAGCGGACGGGCGGTTCTTCGAATACGGGCTGACAGGCTGTGCAGGCTGATGCGGCGGGGTCCACGGGGCGCGGGGGAGAAGGTGGGAGAAGCTCATGACGGCTCCTTTCGGCGCAGAGGCTTTCGGTAGAGAGGCTTTCGGTGCAGGGGTATGTGAGGTGAGTTGAGCGAACGAAAGACTGTCGGGGTGGAGAGGGGTAGCGGAAGACGCGGGTGAGGCTAGTGAACGGGCTGTTCGGGAATCTGCAGAACCTGCCCCTCATAGAGCAGCTCGGCGTTCTGGCCCAGAGCGTCCTTGTTCGCTTCGTAAATATCGAGGGTGTAGTCGTAAATGGTGGAGGCGTCGGTGCCTTCGCCCAGCTGATCGGCGGCAACCGACCAGAGCGTATCGCCCGCCTGAACCGTGTAGGAGTAGGTGCCCGCCTCGGTGCGGGGAGGGGAGAAGAACGGGCTGCGATCCTGCGGGGAGCCTGCCGCCTCCGTGGGTTCAGGAGCCAGGGGAATATCGGGAACCTCGGTGGAGAGTTGCAGGGGAGCGGTGGACTGATCCGGGGCGGTATCAGGCAGTGCTGCATCTGAGCTGGAGCCCGGGCTGGTATCTGCCACCGCGGTATCCGTTGAAGCTGCGGTACTCATCGAGTCTGCGGTCATGACCGCGGAGATAGTCGTCTGCGGCATGCCCTCCGTACCGGTCAGCCCGGCGTTGCTGGGCGTAGCCACCGTAGCCTGCGCGGGCGCCAAAACCGCACCCACTCCAAGAGCCGTGCCGCCGAGCGTCAGGACGATGCGGCGCATAAAGCGCGGACGGAAAATCGCCGGAACCTTCAGCACTGCGCGGTCAGCGTTGCGGCTCGAAACTCGCAGGGAACGAGCGTAGAAGAGCGCGCAGATAAAGCTGACGAACCACCACGCGGTAATGAGGAGCGCCGCCGCTCCAGCGCAGAGCAGTGAAGCGTCTGTCAGCGGGTGCGCCGAGGGGATGCGGTGCAGGTTCACGCTCAACGCGCCCAGGACCGCCGCGGAAAGCAGGGGAGGGGCGATGAAGAGCAGGGCGTCCTGGTAGTTAGCCTTGGTGCTGGTTTCGTGACCTGCATCAGTGCCGGATGCGGCGGTTACTTCCGCGCTGGCAGTACGAGGTGTGGCTACGGGGCGTGAAGCGAAGGCTGAGGGGGT
Source organism: uncultured Rothia sp. (assembly GCF_916049665.1). Taxonomy (GTDB): domain Bacteria; phylum Actinomycetota; class Actinomycetes; order Actinomycetales; family Micrococcaceae; genus Rothia. The sequence continues at coordinate 18,533 of NZ_CAJZIE010000015.1, forward strand.
TGATCCCGGCGTGGAAAGATGGTCCACAATGACCTCCAAGTGGTGTGTTTGATGTGTTTTAGTGTTGCTTCATTTATACAGGAAGCAACACCAAAAATGAAGCAAAAAGCATCAAAATGCATGAAAAATATGTAATTTGGTAGAATTTGCTTCAAAAATTAAGCTTGGCAACCGTCACCTGAGCGGAAAAACGCCCCGGTTCGTATCCGCACCCATCCTCAGGTAGGGTCATACCATGAGCATGGAAAAGTTCCTACGAGACATTGAGGCGCGCCTCGCCTCCGAACGCGCCTGGGATATGGAACAGGACGCCCGCCAAGTCGCCCGCGTCCAGTACTCCACCATCACCCTCGACGACCGCCTCCTCGCGCAGGTTGGCGGGCCCATCCGCATCTGCGCCACCGACATGCAAACCTACGAAGGTAAGCTCGAAATGGTTGGCGAGGAATGGGTCAGTATCGAAGCGCGCGGCGAGAACATCATCATCCCCCTGCGCGGAATGCTCTGGTGGGAAGGCGGCATCGCCCCCGGGCGCGCCGATATTCGCCCCGAACGCTACCGCATGAAAATCCAGCTCGCCCTCCGCTCCCTCGCCATGGCACGCGAACCCGTCCGCCTCTCCCTCGAGGGTGGCACCGTCAGCTACGACGGCGTCATCGAGCGAGTCGGTGCGGACTTCCTTGAACTGCGCCTGCTCAACGGCGGCCAGTACCCGCGCATCTACGAACGCGACCAGTATGCGCGCGCAGCCTATGGTGCGCAGGGAGCCTACGGGCAGGGTGGTTATGGGCAGGCTGGTTACGGTCAGGGCGCCTCCGGCTACTCCCGTGCCCCTCGCGGCGCCGGCGTGCGCACCATCCCGCTGGCTCGCGTCAGTGCGGTGATTGCCCGTATTTCACGCTAAAAAGCGCAGGATATATAGCGGGTAATGCTATTCGTGGGCACCTTCATAAAATACGGCTCGACAAGTATAAATACCCGCATCAAAGCAATAAAAATACAAAAAGGTCCGCCCCTCTTCATCGAAATCTCAACGAGAGGAGCGGACCTTTCTGAAACCACTCGAGCGTTGCGCCCGCGAGGTGCATGTCGAATGCTACTCAGCCTTAGCCTTAGCAGTGAGCTTGCCGGAAGCAATTGCCTCCAGAGTCTGCTCGTGGCGCTCGGTAATGTACTCTTCAAAACGAGAGCGTTCAATACGCCACTGGTTACGCCCACCAATCTGAATGGCGGGAAGTTCGCCGCTACGCACCAGAGCGCGTACCTGCGAAAGCGAAACCTGCAGCTCCTCGGCGACGTCGCTCAGAGTGAGGAAACGAGGTGCAGTCATCGAATTGGATCCTTTCCGTGAGTGAAATCCTGGGCCCCTAGCTACCGTTAGTAGCCGTTCAGATAGAGTTCATAGTGAACATCTATTGAGTACTTTCAGTATATGCCATCACCGTGAAATTTGCCCGCAAAAAGCCTTATATGAGCTGAAAAGTTATCTAATCACCCCTTCAAAAGGGACGAAACTCAAAAATATTTCATAAACACGACTCTTGTTGAGAGCGAGTACTAAATGAAATATGCTGTTAGGGTTAGTGCCAGAATCCAGTCAAAGCACTAACGAACACACACCACTCGCTCATCGGTCAGTTGAACAACACCCGGAATCACCGCCGGCTTCCGCACCGAAAGGCACAACCACATCATGCGCATACGACAGAACGCGACGAAGCGTTCCACCCTCACCGAGCCCCACGCCAAACGCCTCAAAAGGCCCACCGTCAAGGACTGGCGATTCATTCTCGGTGTGTTGCTCGTGCTCGTCTCCATCACCGGCGTGCAGCTCTACGTGCAGGCAAACAACAGCAAGACCGAGTACTACACCGCTAAAAGCGAGATTCGCCTCGGTGAGAAAATCACCGAAGACAAACTAGCCCGAGTCGAAGCGAACATCGACTCCGCTAAAGACAAGTACTTCACCCGCGCCGATGCCGCCCAGATGAACGGCAAAATCGCGATTCAGCGCATCCCCGCCGGCAACCTCATCAGCAAGGAATCCGTAGGTACCGAAACCTCCCCGGGCCGCCGCCTCGCAACCGTCAGCATTGACCGTGCCGCAGCCTCCGCGCTGAAGGCGGGCGAGCGCGTGGACGTGTGGACCTCCGGCCCGCGCAACCCCGACACCAAGAGCGATAACCGCACCGAAAACGGTGCCCGCGCCATCGTCACTAACGCAGAAATCGTCGCCATCACGGTCGACGAGGGCGTGCTCGGCGCCAACGGCAAGGCAACCGTGCAGCTGTGGGTCAAGGAAGAAGCCCTCACCGACCTGGTGAAGGAAAGCAACAGCGACTCCAAGATTAGCCTCATCCCCGGCACCTACGGGGAGGGCCAGTGAACATCCCCGTCATCCTCTACGGCGATGACGGCTCGCTCCTGAACCGCATCGAATCCCAGCGCGGCCGCGTCTCCGTTGCACGCACCGTGCAGGACTTCAGTGAAGCCGTCGGCATGGCGCACACCGGCATCGCCCGCGTGCTGCTCTGCGCGCACGTGCCCGCCGAAATGAGCGCCTCCACCGTGGATGCGCTCGCCGCCTCCGAGGTGCTCCTGGCGGTTATCGCCCCGGACACCCTGCCCCTGCCCACGCAGGCGCACCGCATCCGCCCCGAAGCTGCCCTCGACGAGATTCTGGGCTCGCTTGAACAGGCGGTGGATGCGGCGCTCGCCCGACCCGCCGCAGGCTACGGCGTTCCCGCGCAGACCCCGAATCAGGCTCCCGCCCCCGCGGTACATCAGCCGGAGGCGCACGCCGGCTACGGATACGACGCAGGCTACGGCTACGACAGCGGATACAGCGGTTACGGTTACGATAACGGTGGGCACAGCCAGGCTGGGGAGTCGGCTGGGTACGGCTACGACCCCGCCGCGGGGGCTGCTGCACACACCGGTGCGCCCTACGGCGCCGACTACAGAAGCTACGGAATCGACCCCGCCGCCCCCGCCGGAAACGCGCCCGGCGCACCCGGCGCGCACGATTCGGCGGAAGCATCTTCTGCCGCTCCCAGCAACGAAGAATCCGTGCTCAGTCAGGCAGCCGCCATCGTCGACTCGTTCGCGCCCGGCAGCGACTACGCCCTGCACGTGCAGAACGAGAACAACGACGGCACCCTGCCGCAGCATCCGGACATCAACCAGGATCCCGCCGCACCCTCCCGCTACCAGCCGGGCCACCGCCTCGGCAAGATTGTGACCGTCTGGGGTACCCACGGCGCGCCCGGTCGAAGCACCATCGCCTTCAACCTCGCAGCCCTCGCGGCACAGCAGGGGCAACAGGTCTGCCTCATCGACGCGGATACGTACGCGCCCAGCCTGGACGCGCTCATGGCTCTCGAGGATACCGGCTCCGGCCTGGCGATTCTCTGCTCGGACGCCGACCGCGCCCAGCTCGACGAGAAAAAGGCGGGCGCCATCATGGAGCGCGTGCCCCTCAAGAACGGCACCTTCGACTTCTTGAGCGGCATCACCTCCTCTTCGCGCTGGCCCGAGGTTCGCGCCCGCGCTTTCGCGGAGGTACTCGAATGGCTCAAGCACCGCTACGACCTGGTCATCTGCGATGTTGCCGCACCCATTGAGGTGGACGAGGAGCTGACCTTTGACGGCCCGGCACCGCGCCGTAACGCCGCGACCCTCACCGCGCTCGCCTGCGCCGACCGCGTGATTGCGCTCGGCGAAGCAGACGTCATCGGCCTGCCGCGCCTAATCAACCTCGCTCGCGAGGTGCAGTCACGCCCGGATCTGTTCGCCCCCGAAACGGACGTGCAGTACTGGCTCAACCGCGGCCGCCGCGAAGCCGCCGGATTCAACCCGGAGGCGAAAATGCGCGATAACTGGGCACGCTACCTGTCGGTGCCGCTCACCGGCGTGATTCCGTACGAGCGTAAGGTTATGGATCGTTTGCGTCGCAACGGTGAGGCGCTGCTGGAGGTGGCGCCCCGCCACGCTGTCGTGCAGTCCTTTGAAGCGATGCTTGAGGGCATGTACGCGGTACGCCCCGGCGCTTAACATCAGTCCCGGCGGGTAGGCCCGTCAGCTACAACTAATACCCGCCAAAGGTGGGTGAAAGAGGCCCGGCTTATCGGTATTCCTCCCGGAACGAGGAGCGCCGATACGCCGGGTTTTCTGTTCCTTCACTCGGGGCCAAGGCAGGGGTGTGGTGCGAATGTCTCACTATCCATCTGAGGGGTGCATCTCATTGCGCTGCGTCATATTTGCAATTAAAAGCGCACTCCAAGAAATGCTCTGTAAACTATTCCACGTATTGTCGTTTGAATGGGACTCACGACGACCAAACCCGTAAAATGGTTGAATCTACCCGAACTCATGGGAAGCACACAAACATATGTCTTTTGCAGAAGGAATTATGAGCGCCTGCGACTTCGGTCCCGGCGACACTGAACGCGTTCACCTCATCATGGGTGAATGGCAGGTCATCTCTGACATCGCCCAGAGTGACCTGGTTCTATGGTTCCCCACCGACTACGTTGTTGCCGACGGCAGCTCCCCGGATGCCGTATCTGGGCCCAGCGAAACCAGTACTTTCCGTGCCTTCGCGCACGTGCGCCCCTCCAACGTCCGCACCCTCTTCCACCACGACATCATTGAGCAGGAAATGGAAGACGGAATCCGCGACGAAGCATACCGCGTCTGGATTGACCAGAACATCAGCACCTACACCGACGAAGGCAGCGGTGAAGGCGTCGGTGCCCGCCCGCGCGTACACGTAACTTTCGTGCCCATTGTGCGCAACAACCGCACCATTGCACTACTGACCAGCCACAAGATCGCCACCCCCAGCGGCTACCCCTCCATCAGTGACGAGGTCTACGAATTTGCCGCCGACACCATGCTTTCCATGGTGCACTCCGGCCTGTGGCCCGACCCCCTCGCCCAGGGAAACAACACCCAGGGCAACCCCCGCGTAATTGACGGCATTATTGTGCTCGACCGCGCCGGCCGCGTGGTCGTTGCGTCCCCGAACGCGAACTCCATGTACAACCGCATGGGGCTGAGCGGTTACCTCGAAAAGCGGAACCTCGCCGACGTCACCCGCGCTATGCTTCCTGCCGGCGAACAGGCGGATGAGACCCTGCAACTCGTCCTTGCCGGACGCAGCGACCTGCGCACCGAACTGGTCATTGCCCGCGCTCGCGTCACGATGCGCTCCATCCCGCTGCTTGCGCAGAGGCGTGCCCGCATTGAGCGTGAGGGCGCCGTGATTCTTTGCCGCGACGTGACCGAGTTGCGCCGCCGCGAGCTGGAGCTCATGACCAAGGACGCGACCATTCGCGAAATTCACCACCGCGTGAAGAACAACCTGCAGACCGTGTCCGCTCTGCTGCGCCTGCAGTCGCGCCGCATGACCACTGATGAGGCGCGTCAGGGCCTGGAGCAGGCGATGCGCCGCGTGGCAACCATTGCTACCGTGCATGAGGCGCTCTCGCAGGGCCTGACCCAGAATGTCGACTTTGACGAACTGATTGAGCGTCAGTTCCACCTGGCGGCTGAGCTGGCGTCGCCCGGTCAGCACGTGTCCACCAAGCTGATTGGCTCCTTTGGGTCTTTGCCGAGCCAGTTCGCTACTCCTCTGGCGCTGGTCATTAACGAGGTTGTCGCGAACGCTGTGGAACACGGCCTGGACGGCGAGACCGGCACCGTAACTCTCGAAGGTATTCGCGGCACCAATGATGAGGGCGAGAACATCCTCACCGTCGTGATTACCGATGACGGTAAGGGTATGGGCGATAAGAAGATTGAAGAGTCCGGCCCGAACGCCTACCGCCCGGTGACCGGCAAGGAAGGCCTGGGCATGCAGATCGTGCGTACCCTGGTGGCGAGCGAGCTGAACGGCTCGATCCGCTGGGAGGCTAACGAGCCGAAGGGCACCCGCGTGGTCATTACCGCGGTGCTCGTCTAAGCGCCTTCTTGCATGACATGTAGAACTGCCGCCGCTTCCGACAGGGGAGCGGCGGCAGTTTCGTATCTGCCCTGTATATGGCAAAAGCGTGGTGCAGTGACATAAAGTCACTGCACCACGCTTTTGATGCCCTATTGAATACTCCGGAAGTTAGGATGCACGGCGGGCACGAGCTGCGCGACGCTTCATCGCACGACGCTCGTCTTCACTGGTGCCACCCCATACGCCGGAGTCCTGGCCGGTCTCGATGGCCCACTTCAGGCAGACGTCTACAACCTCGCAAGAGCGGCAGACAGTCTTTGCCTCTTCAATTTGCAACAGGGCAGGTCCGGTGTTTCCTACGGGGAAGAACAGCTCCGGATCCTTGTCCAAACAAGCTGCACGACTACGCCAATCCACGGTGGACCTCCTTCATGATTTACGGTCTCACGCGGTGGCAAGACACATCTATTTTCCTGTGCGCGTGTCAAATACATCCGCTGATGGGATGCACACCCTGGGTTAGGGTGAAAATTGACTTATCAACTTTCGCATGTTGGAGCGGATGTGACAAGTACTTTTCTCTAAAAACTTCAGTATTAAGCTGAGGCATCTATCACTTAGGTAAACCTTTGTCTAATTGAGGGGGTGAAGAATCGCATTCTGACACGCATATTCTGCACCCCGTCTCATGAGCGAGACGCGGGCGGCTGGGCGAGCGGCGCCTCGGGCATAATATAAAGCGGTACCTACCCCTGAAATGCCGCACCGATGACGAGGCGGTGAACCCAAGGCAAACGCGAGGCAGGGGAGCGCCCACCCACTAACGCATCAGCGCATCGGACCGAAAACACCCCGGTCTGCCGCCGACACTACCCATGAGGAGCCCACCGTGCCGTCACGCCCGTTCAACGTCATCTACGCATTCGCCCTGACCGAAACCTTTGCGGCATACATCCTGATTCGCGGTATCCTCTACCCCTTTATCGTTAGCGGAATGTCCACCGCCCAGGCGATTGTGGGCGGTGTACTCCAGGCGCTCATTGCCGCGGGCATGACCTACTTCGGTCTGCGTTTCTACCGTGGCCGCTTTGGTTCGCGTATGCCCATGATCCTGATTACCCTCTGCGCCCTGTGGGTCACCGCAAGCACCCTCATCATGAACGTGAGCGCTTACGGTCTGAACATTAGCCAGTCCATCACGATTGCGGGTGTTATCGGTGCGGCGGCTGCCTTCGTCTTCGTTCTGATGCCCAGTAGCCGCCGCTATATTGAGGCGGTTACCGAGGCATCGGGCGAAGAAGCGGAGAAGTACAGCCGCCGACGCCGCTAAACCACTAAACCCTACACCGTTGTTAAACCCTAACCGTTGCCTTCGGCGCGGACGTAGCAGCTTGCGCTACCGGGCTCAGCGCCAGGGGAACCTGCGCCGCACTGACGGAGGCGCCGTCCACCACCACGAGGCGGCCGGCGGGCTGCTCACCCTGCGTGAACCGATCCAGCGGCAGTGCGGTCACCGTGCACATGTCGGCGTCCGCCAGGGATGCGGGCGCGAGCAGGAGCGCACGCGAGCATCCCATGAGCGCAGCCAGCAGGGGTGAGGAGGCGCGCCTCGGCCAGGGCGTGTAGGCGACCAACATGGCGCGGAACTCACCGCGACGCTCCAGAAGTAGCTGCTGAACGGCGGGCTGCAGGTACTGCAGGTCGTCAATGAGCACTAGCGTCTGGGCGGGGTTCTTCACCGAATCCAGGAGCGCACGGGTACGCTCCACGCTCAGCGGCTCACCCGACGCTCCGCCATCACCCGAGGTGCCGCCAGAACCCTCAAGGACGAGGGTGTCCATCATCGGATTGAGCTGAGCAATGCTCTCTAGCAGGGTGGTTTTACCCGCCGAACGGGAACCCTGCACCGGAACCACCGCGCCAGCCGGGGCACTCAACCACACCGGCATCTGCAGGCGGTCAAACGCGACCAACAGCTTGGCGCCCTGCGGATTGCACGCGGCGTGGGCGGCGGCCACGTACTCGGCCGAGGGCATGCGGTAGTACTCGGGGAACTGCTTCAACAGCGTTCCGGGGCGAGCCGCTGAACCGCTAGAAGCGCTTGCAGCGTTACCCCGCAGAACCTGCACCAGCTCCTGAAAACCTGCAACGCACGGCGAAAGAATCGAAGCGCTCAGCGGCTGATCCCCAATCAACTCCTCATTAATGGCACCCTCCACGCAATAGTGGCTCTGCGCCGGGGTGGGGTAGTCCTTGCTCGTCGAACGCATCAGGTCGGCGTCCAGGAAGCGGCGGCTCAACAGCGTAGAATGCGCCGCCGCGGCGAACCGACCGCGCGGGTTCAACGCGGAGGTGAACACCACCGAATAGCCGCGACGGCACCCCTGCGAGAGTAGGTCGTAGAGCAGGTTCTCCGTATCGGGCTGGCGGACCAGCGCCTCCAGCCAGCTGTCCAGACCGTCCACAACGATGAGCGGGCGGGCGGAGCCCTCGGCGCCCCACAGGTTCGGGGTGCGCAGCTCCTCCAGGCAGAACCGCAGGTGCGAAAGTTCCTGCGCACCCACCAGAGCCTCAAAGGCGCCGGCGTAGGGTTCTAGCTCGCGGTGGAGCGCGCCGTCGGAGGTCAGCAGAACAACCGGCGTGCGTGCGGTAAACGCCTGAGCCAGAAGGCCGTAGAGCATCGGGGCTCGTTCAGCGTTCTGCGCCAGTAGCGCCAGCGCCTGATGCCCCGACCAACTAATGTGGCGGCGCACGCCGTAGCGGGCAATCTCCAGCTCGCCCAGTAGGTAGCCTTCGGGAGCAACGCCAGAATCGGCCGGTTCGTGAGGGGTAGCCGCCGGGTCAATGCCGTACGCGACCGGTCCGCTAACCGGCGCCTCCAACGCGGGGAGCGGGCAGGTTTCGGGAAGCTCTGGCGGAATCGGGCAGTACTCATCCTGAAGCGCCGCACTCTTCTGAACGCCTGCCGGGGAATACTCGCGCTCATAGAGCGCACGAAGCTGCCGCGCAGAACGAATCAGCAGCTCATCCTCATTCCCACCAGCCTTCTGAACGACAGAAGCGGCAGTCAGCTCACGCCAGCCGCCTTCCTCAAGACCCAGCACCTGCACCGGGCGGGCATCGCTGCTCGAGGGGACCGCATCCACGAGCGGGGCACGGAACGGCACCGAACGGCCGTCGGGCAGACGCACGTACCCGGCACCGGGGTGAGCCGCCGAAATATACGCCGCAGACTCGTGCTCCAGCAGGTTATAGGAATCCTGGGCGCTCGCCACGCGCAGGCAAATGCTCGTGGCAATATTGGCGCGAATATCCTGCGAAATAGCACCCTGCGGACGCTGAGTCGCCAGAACCAGATGCAGGCCGAGCGAACGACCAATCGTGGCGATGCGCATCAGCTCAGCCATAGCGTCCGGCATGGAATCAATGAGCATGCGGAACTCATCCACCACAATCAGCAGCTCGGGGTAGCGCGGAACGGTACCCGCCGCCTGGCAGGAGGCAAGGTAATCGCGGTAGGAGTTCACGCCGAGCGCCTGCAGATCCACCTCGCGGCGGTGAATATCGGCGCGCAAAAATTCGAGCGCACGCTCCACCGCGGACACATCAAAATTGCTCAACACGCTGAGCGCATGCGGCAGCTGAGCCAGGGGCCCCAAACCCGCAGAACCTTTGAAATCCACCAGAATCAGACCCAGACGCTCGGGCGGGTAACGCAGAGCGGCGCTGAGCACCAGCGAACGCAGAAGCTGCGACTTACCGGCACCGGTCGTGCCACCGAGTAGCCAGTGCGGTCCGTGCTCAGACAGACCGATATTCAGCGAGCCACCCGAAGAAACACCCAGGTAGCAGCGAATATCGGAGGCATAACGCTGAGCCGACCAGCGCTGCAGAACGGACTCCACCGCCATGTCATCGGCACGGTTCTTCTGCCGCGCGTTCTGGGAGTGGAGAGAAGAGAAGAGATGCGCCGACTGGTGCACCTGAGCCTCGTTGAGTGCGCCCTGCTCCTGCTCGCATCCGGCGCGGTACAGGTTTTCAAGAGCGGCGCAGAACGCTTCAACGCTCAGCCCGTCAGCGTGCTGGCACAGGTCCTCACACGCCAGCGGGTGCACCTGATAGACACCCTCGGTGGGCTGCACGGGAGGCGCCGAATAACCGTGCGCGCGGTAGCGAATGCTCTGACGGTGGCTACCCTCGCTCGCACACTCGATCCAGGCGGAACTAAAAAGCGCACCGGGTGCAGGGGCGGGGCTATCAGCCTCGGTACCGCCCAGCACGCAGAGCGCCGGGGCGCTCATCTTCTGCTCACGCGGGGAGGCGAACGCATGGGACTGCGAAGACTCCGCGGCCGCCCCGGAGGCTAGGGCGGTCAGCAGGGGAGCGTAAACCGCGCTCGCCTCCTGCGGCAGGAGAATCAGCGGCGGAACCGATGCGGACAGCTCCGACTGCAGGCTACTCTGCAGGGTCTGCAGGTACTTCTCCTGCTGCGCGCCCGGTAGGCAATGCACACTCATGCCCGGCACTACAGCCAGGGTCTGCAGTAGAGCGTTCATGCGCTTCTGCTCAGCACTCTCGGCACCAGTCAACAGAACATGCACCGACCCCGGATAACCCACCACCAGCTGCACCAGGTAGGCGCGCAGATGTGCCTCCTCCAGCTTCAGATAGTGACCCAGAGCCGGGGCGGGCAACGGCAGGTAGTGGGGCGCATCCTGCTTCTCCAAAGTGCCCAGCGGGAGGTTGCGGCCGCGCAGGTAGGGCTGGCGGGGACCGCACCCGAGCACAATCGCCGGGTAGGCGGCATCATGCATGGCAGAGGGGCCCGAAATCGCCAAGTTACCCGCGGTCGGCAGGGCGAGAGCACGTTCCTTCTCCTGCGTAGCCGCCTGGCGGGTCTGCTGCGAAGCGGCACGGTTCTCAGCCCGACCGCCAAAGAAGTGCAGAAGCATCAACAGCGAAGACGCCGCAGACATCAGCAGGAGGAACCACATGCCGGTCACCAGCGCAATAATTAGGCCCACCACAATCGGCAGGCACACGCTCAACAGAATCTGCTTGAGCTTACGCGGCGCAGGCGGGTTCACGACCACCGGCTCAAACGGGTTGCCGGCATCGCCCAGGGGAGCGAGCATCTGCGCGGACTCGCCGGGGGAAGAGCCTGGGTCAGCGCTGGGGGCGCTCGCCTTCTGCATAGACTTTGCCCCATCGTCCTGAGCGGTGGGGGAGGTGAGCACGCAGAGCGAGGACCCGAGGCGGAACGGCTCGTTCCATCGCAGGACGCGCGGCTCGGCGCTCTGCATCTTCTTGCCGCCCTGCACCTTCTCGCTACCCTCGCTCGCGGAGGGGCGCTTCTCAATCCAACGGATGCCGGAGCTATCGGCGTAGAAACTGCCGTGTACCGGCTTGAGGAAGGGATCCTGCAGATGAATATGGCGCGGCTGCTCTCCTCCGCGGGGAGCTAGTGCCGCCCTGCCGAGGCTGGTTCGGCCGCGGCTGATGGGGAAGGATGCGCCCGCGTCGGGGCCGCGCAGGATGCGCAGCACGCTGACAGCGGGTGCGTTGGGGTGCTGAAATCCACCGGGAACGTTGCCGCCGAGATTATTACATTCGGGCACAATTCGTTCAGAGGCACCATTCTCAGAAGTGTTCTGCGGGGTCTCCAGCTCGGTGCCCTCGCACAGGGGGAATAGCTGAAACGGGGTGTCCTTCGCGGTGAGGGGCGCGCCGGTCTCAGACTGCTGTAGAGCCTGGTTGAGTACCTGTTCCAGGGAGGAACCGTCGCCCGCGTGTGCCAGCTGAAGCTGCACCCCGTTAGGCGCCGCCTCACCGTCGAGGCGGATGACGCGGGGGTAGGGGAGCGCGTCGGTGGTGTTGTGGTGGTCGAGAAAGAAGAGAGTCATACCCTCAGAAAACATTAAAAAGCATCAAAATTCAACAAATAGGCTGTTTGCAACCTAAAGCGTTCGTATTTTTTGAATTTTTCGCCCTGTTTTTCAAAAAACTGTGGATAACCCACCGAAATACTGCCCGGATTACCGCTCAAAAAGCCCCGCACCACGCCCACTGGGCCATCTACGTTAAGCCCACTCGCGCATCCCCACTGATGTCCGTATAGAGCCCTAGTGCTCGTGGCGTTTCATGGTCCCATCCCATTGGTTGTTTTGCGGCGCAGCAAAATTGCGATGACCAACCACAATGAATATTTACCCGTAAACCAACATTCTTCGCCCCCGGTGGAACAACAAAATCCACAGAAAAATGAGCCCCCGAAGACCCGCTTGACCTCGGGGTTCGTGAAGAATATTCACCCAGAGAAAGAGCGCGCGAACAATAGTCCAAAAGCCGCTAAAAACACGTCATAAGTATGCGTGACGCATGATAAACGGGTATCTTAGATTATGACTATATCCATCACGGAGGGGCTTTTTACACCCACCCGTGCGGATTGCGGCGCGACTGAGAGCACTCGGATGTGTCCAATCTGGTAGGTGAATGCCGCCCTCGCAGAAGGGGCGGTGCGCCGTGATAATACAGGAGAAAACATTGACCGCTGACCTCGTAGTAGTCGGTTCGGGCCTCTTCGGTCTGACCATCGCAGAACAGGCTGCCACTGAGCTGGGCCTGAAGGTTGCCCTGCTGGACCGCCGTTCCCACATCGGTGGTAACGCATACAGCGAGAAGGAGAAGCAGACCGGTATCGAGGTGCACCGCTACGGTGCGCACCTGTTCCACACCTCCAACGAGCGTGTCTGGGAGTACGTGAACCGTTTCACTGACTTCACCAACTATGTACACCGCGTGTACACCCGCCACAACGGCATTGTCTACCCCATGCCGATTAACCTGGGTACCATCAACCAGTTCTTCAACGCAGCTTACTCTCCCGCAGAGGCAAAGGCGCTCATCGCTGAGCAGGCTGGCGAGCTGGCTGGTACCGACCCGCAGAACCTGAACGATAAGGGTATCTCCCTGATTGGCCGCCCCCTGTACGAGGCGTTCATCAAGCACTACACCGCTAAGCAGTGGCAGACCCCGCCGGAAGAGCTGCCCGCATCCATCATTTCCCGTCTGCCGGTTCGCTACAACTACGACAACCGCTACTTCAACGACAAGTACGAGGGTCTGCCCGTTGACGGCTACGCAGCATGGCTGGAGCGCATGGCGGCGCACCCGAACATTGAGGTGCACCTGAACACTGACTTCTTCGAGCCCGGTCACCAGTACTCTCGCGAGAACGTTCTGGGTCAGATTCCCGTGGTCTACACCGGTCCGGTTGACCGCTACTTCGACTACGCTGAGGGCGACCTGTCCTGGCGTACCATCGACCTGGAAGAAGAAGTTCTGCCGATTGAGGACTTCCAGGGTTGCTCCGTGATGAACTACCCGGATGCTGATGTTCCCTTCACCCGCATCCACGAGTTCCGTCACTTCCACCCCGAGCGTGACTACACCAAGGACGCAACCGTCATCATGCGCGAGTACTCTCGCTTTGCGAACAAGGGCGACGAGCCGTACTACCCGGTTAACACCTCCGTGGACCGTGAGAAGCTGCTGGCGTACCGCGACCTGGCTAAGGGCGAGAACAACGTGCTGTTCGGTGGCCGCCTGGGTACCTACAAGTACCTGGATATGCACATGGCTATCGGTGCTGCACTGTCCATGTTCGACAACAAGATCCGCCCGCACTTCGCTAACGGTGCGAAGATCGAGTCCGGTGGTGTTGACGCATAACCATGGCTGATAAGACTTTGAAGAACCTGCAGCGGGTTATTTTCCCGAGCGCGGTTGAGACTGACGTTGTGCCCCTGTACGTGGATGCGAGTGTCGCGACCGGCGTTCAGCTGCCCACCCGTATTGACGGCGATGCTTCGACCTCCATTGCGGAGGCGATGAACACCTCCGGTCAGTCTGTCTCGAGCGCCAGCGCAAACCGTGATGCCGCTAATAACCTGAACAGCCGCCGTTCCATCACCGTGAGCGCGGGTCAGAGCCTGTCTTTCGGTACGTACTTCAACGCGTTCCCCGCTTCGTACTGGCGCCGTTGGACTGACCTGAAGAAGGTCGTGCTGAGCGTTCAGACTCGCGGCGAGGGCATGGTCATTGTGTACAAGTCCAATGGCCGTGGCGTGATTCAGCGCGTGGATGCGAAGCTGCTCTCCGGTGAGGAGACCAACACCTTCACCCTGCCTCTGGCGCCGTTTGGTGACGGCGGCTGGTACTGGTTCGACCTGGCTGGCACCGGCGACCTTGAGCTGATTGAGGCGAACTGGCTGGGCGACATTGAGCCCCGCGCCGATGTGAAGGCTGGTCAGGCGACCGTGCAGATTACCACCATGAACAAGGTGGAGTACTGCATCAACAACATTCGTGCTCTGGGTGAGAGCCCCGAGATTTTCGATGCTGTGCACGAGTTCCTGATTGTGGACCAGGGCACCCAGAAGGTGCAGGATCACGAGGACTTCGAAGAGGTCGTCAAGCCCCTCTCCGGTAAGTTCCGCATCATCAACCAGGGCAATCTGGGCGGTTCCGGCGGCTTCTCGCGCGGCATGTTCGAGGCTGTCAACAACGGCTCCGACTACGTGCTGCTGCTCGATGACGACGTCATCGTGGAGCCTGAGTCGATCCTGCGTATGGTGACCTTCGCGAACTACTGCAAGGAACCCACCATCGTGGGTGCGCACATGTTCGACATGTTCGACCGCTCGGTCCTGCACGCATTCGGTGAGGTTGTTGACCCGTGGCGTAACTTCTACGCTAAGCCGCACGATGATATGGCGATGGGCCACAACCTGGGCCACCACAACCTGCGTAACACCCCGTGGCTGCACCGCCGCGTGGACGTAGACTACAACGGCTGGTGGATGTGCCTCATCCCGACCGCCGTCATTAAGGAAATCGGTCTGTCCCTGCCCCTGTTCCTGAAGTGGGATGACGCTGAGTACGGTCTGCGCGCTAAGGCCGCGGGCTTCGCTACCGTGTCCTTCCCCGGCGCGGGCGTGTGGCACGTTTCCTGGACTGACAAGGATGACTCGGTTGGCTGGCAGGCGTACTACCACGAGCGCAACCGCCTCATTACCGCACTGCTGCACTCGCCCTTCGATAAGGGTGGCCGCGTGCTGCTGGAGTCCCTGTTCTTGGACGTCAAGCACACCCTGTCCATGCAGTACTACACTGAGGCTGGCCGCCTGATGGCGCTGGAGGATCTGCTCTCCGGCCCCGAGCACCTGCACCCCTCGCTCTCGCAGCGTCTGCCGGTGATTCGTGCGATGGCTAAGGAGTACCCGGAGTCTCAGGTGAAGCCGAACGTGGATGACTTCCCGGCTATTCAGACGAAGAAGCCTCCGTTCCGTGGCCGCCGTTCCTTCGCGTCTCCCGGTTACAAGAAGCTTGCTTCTTGGACCGCGAAGACTGTTGCTCGTCAGCTGTTCAAGCCGGTGAGCGAAGAGGCGAAGGCTCACCCGCAGATTCAGCTGAACTACGGTGAGACCAACTGGTGGACCCTGTCGAAGTTCGATTCGGCTCTGGCGACTAACGCTGAGGGTACCGGCCTGTTCTGGTACCGCCGCGATCCCGAGCAGCTCAAGTCGAAGCTGGCTCAGGCCGCTAAGCTGCACGTCCAGCTGGTGACCGGCTGGGAGAAGCTGCGTGAGCAGTACCGTTCGAAGGCTGCTGAGGTTGCATCCTACGATGCGTGGGCTAAGACCTTCGCTGAGCATACGGATTCTGAGCTGACCCGATGAGCGATCTGAAGTCTGTTCCCCTGAAGGCGCCCGGTCGCGGCCGCGGCATCCTGGATGCGATGAAGAATCGCTACCTGCTTCGACTTCTGGTCGATAAGGAAATCCAGGTCCGCTACCGCGGCTCGGTGCTGGGTATTCTGTGGTCCTACATTAAGCCGGGTGTGCAGTTCCTGGTGTTCTACATTGCCATGGGTCTTTTCCTTGGTCTGGAACGCGGTATGCACAACTATGCTGTGTATCTTTTCTCGGGCATGATTGCCATTAACTTCTTCTCGGAGGGTTTTGGTAATGGTGCTCGCGCCATGGTGGTTAACAGCGCTCTGATTCGCAAGATTTATCTGCCGCGTGAGCTGTTCTCGCTGTCGACGGTGTGGGTGGCTCTGGTTCATTTTGTGCCGCAGATTGTGGTCATGCTCCTGGCGTGCTTTGCGGTGGGCTGGCATCCGTCCTTGTTGGCTTTTGAGTCGATTCTGGCGGGCATGCTCATCGTGATGCTGCTGTCCTATGG
>NZ_CAJZIE010000016.1:0-32927 GCF_916049665.1 uncultured Rothia sp.
TCTGAACCCGCGAAAACACCCCGAAATCACCGAAATATTACGGCAATCCCGGGGTGCGCGCTGTGTGCAGGCGGCGGCAGGGGTGGCGCCCAAGTGGAGCTGCGACAGACCTGCACCAGCATGCCACCTAGATTGAAAAGCCCCTTATCGCGCGGGTATTTCTTAGTGCTCCTCGCGCTACTCAGAGGCCTCCGGAAGCAGCTCACGGGTGACTGCATCGCCCAGAAGGCGACCCTTGAGAGTCAGGCGCACGTGGGCTTCAGGGTCAGGTTCAGCCTGAGATGTCAAAGCATCAGGCTCAATCAAAGCTTGAGAAACCAGCCAGCGCAGCGAGGCACCCAGCTGCGCCTCATCGTGCACGGCGAGCAGCTCGCGCATCGCCAGACCCTCGCGCACACGAATCATGAGCATGATGGTCTCGAAGGCGCGGGTCGAAGCGTCCAGCACCTCGCGTGCCGCCGCCGGAGACTCCCCCGCACGCACCTTCTGCGCGTAGGGCACCGGGTGCTTCACGTTCCACCAGCGGGTGCCGTTCACGTGCGAGTGAGCGCCGGGGCCGATGCCCCACCAGTCCTGGTTGCGCCAGTAGGCGAGGTTGTGGTCGCTGCGGGTGTCCTCGCTGCGCGAGTAGTTGGAAACCTCGTACCACTGGTAGCCAGCTTCGGTGAGCAGCTCCTCGGCGAGCAGGTACATGTCCGCCATGAGGTCCTCATCGGGCATGGTGTATTCGCCGCGGCGAATCTGCGCGGCAAGCTTGGTGCCGTCTTCGACGATGAGCGAGTACGCAGAAATATGGTCCGGCTCGTAGGAAATCGCGGCGCGTACGCTCTGCTCCCACTGTTGCAGGGTCTCCCCCGGCGAACCGTAAATCAGGTCCACGGACACCTGCAGGCCGACTTCCTTAGCCCAGGCGACAACCTTCGGCACGTTGGAGGGGGTGTGGGTGCGGTCGAGGACCTTCAGCACCTCGGGCACGACGGACTGCATGCCAAAGGATACGCGGGTGAAGCCGCCGTCCTTGAGGGTCTGCAGGTCTTCAAGGGTGACGGAGTCGGGGTTGGCTTCGGTGGTGACTTCTGCACCTTCGACGATGCCGAATACGTCGACGGCTGCCTGTAGGATGCGCACGAGGTCGCGGGCGGGCAGTTTGGTGGGGGTGCCGCCTCCGAAGAAGACGGTGTGCATGGGGCGTTTTGCGACGCCGGATGCTTCGAGGGTGCGGGCGGCGAAGAGGATTTCTGCGATGGCGTCGTCGGCGTAGGTGCCGAGGCCGATGCCGTCGCCGAAGTCTTCGGTGGCGTAGGTGTTGAAGTCGCAGTAGCCGCAGCGTACGGAGCAGAAGGGGATGTGTACGTAGAGGCTGAAGTCGCGGTTTTCGCATCCTGCGGCGCTGGTGGCGGGGATGCGCCCGTCGCGGGGTGCGGGGTCGCCGGTGGGCTGGGCGGGCATTCTGCCTCCTGGAACTAGGTGTACAAGTAGTGAATCAACAATATGGCGGGGCGCATCAACAGACAGCGTGCAGAGAACCCGGCGGTACACGAGGCACCAGCCGGGTTCTCCACACAAACAGATCGGCACACAGCCGGAAAAGCTACGAAGCGGCGAAAGGCTACTTCTTCTTTTCCTTCTCCTCGCCCGAAGACAGTGCCGCAATGAAGGCCTCCTGCGGAACCTCCACACGACCAACCATCTTCATGCGCTTCTTGCCTTCCTTCTGCTTCTCCAGCAGCTTACGCTTACGCGAAATATCGCCACCGTAACACTTAGACAGAACGTCCTTACGCATCGCGCGGATGTTCTCGCGGGCAATAATACGCGAACCGATAGCCGCCTGAATCGGCACCTCAAACTGCTGACGAGGAATCAACTCACGCAGCTTCGAGGTCATCATCAGGCCGTACGAGTACGCCTTATCGCGGTGAGTAATGGCGCTGAACGCATCCACTTTCTCGCCCTGCAGCAGGATGTCGACCTTCACCAGGTCTGCCTCTTCCTCACCGTCGAACTTCCAGTCCAGCGACGCGTAACCGCGGGTACGGGACTTCAGCTGATCGAAGAAGTCAAACACGATCTCTGCCAGGGGCAGGCGGTAACGCATCTCCACACGATCCTCGGACAGGTAATCCATGCCGCCAATCTGGCCGCGGCGGGACTGGCACAGCTCCATAATCGCGCCAATGTACTCGCTCGGGGCAATAATCGTACACGCCACCATGGGCTCACGAATCGTCGCGACCTTACCCTCGGGGAATTCGCTCGGGTTGGTCACGCGCTTAGCGTTGCCCGCCTCGTCCACCACGTCGTAAATAACGTTCGGCGCGGTCGAAATCAGGTCCAGGTTGAACTCGCGTTCCAGGCGCTCACGCACAATCTCCAGGTGCAGCAGACCCAGGAAGCCACAGCGGAAACCGAAGCCCAGAGCGGCAGAAGTTTCCGGCTCGTAAATCAGCGCGGCGTCGTTGAGCTTCAGCTTATCCAGTGCGTCACGCAGCGCCGGGTAGTCCGAGCCATCAATCGGGAACAGGCCCGAGAACACCATCGGCTTGGGGTCCTCGTAACCGCCCAGGGACTCCTGCGCAGGCTTCGCGGCGGAGGTGACGGTATCACCCACACGGGACTGACGGACGTCCTTCACGCCGGTGATGAGGTAACCCACCTCGCCCACACCCAGGCCCTTCGAGGGCACGGGCTCAGGGGAAATCACGCCGATTTCGAGCAGGTCGTGCTCAGCGCCGGTGGACATCATCTTAATCTTCTGGCGCGGCTGCAGGCTGCCGTCCACAACACGCACGTAGGTGACCACGCCGCGGTACGAGTCGTACACCGAGTCAAAAATCATGGCGCGCGCCGGGGCGGATGCGTCACCCTGCGGGGCGGGAATCGCCTCCACAATGCGGTCCAGCAGAGCCTCGACACCCTCACCGGTCTTACCCGATACGCGCAGAACCTCGTCCGGCTCGCAACCGATCAGGTTCGCCAGCTCCTCAGCGTACTTATCCGGCTGAGCCGCGGGAAGGTCAATCTTGTTCAGCACCGGGATGATGGTCAGGTCATTCTCCATCGCCAGGTACAGGTTCGCCAGGGTCTGAGCCTCAATACCCTGGGCAGCGTCCACGAGCAGAAGCGCACCCTCACACGCAGCCAGGGAGCGGGACACCTCATAGGTGAAGTCCACGTGGCCGGGGGTGTCAATCATGTTCAGCGCGTAGGAGGTGCCGTCAACATCCCAGGGCATGCGCACAGCCTGAGACTTAATGGTGATACCGCGTTCACGCTCAATGTCCATGCGGTCCAGGTACTGCGCCTTCATATCGCGCGGGGCAACCACGCCGGTGGCCTGCAGCATACGGTCTGCGAGGGTGGACTTACCGTGGTCAATGTGGGCGATAATGCAGAAGTTGCGAATAATCGCGGGGTCGGTCGCCGCTGGAACGGGCGGGTTCTTCGACATGGGTGCCAATCACATCATCCTTTCGAGATGCTGGCTGCGGGTATGGGCATAGTTACCTATCATTTTCCCATACCCGCGCCATATGTGCGAACGGACCTAGCGTTCCGAAGAATCCTCCGGGGCTTCCGCACCACCATCTGCAGGGTTTTCAGCCTCGGATGCGCCGCTGAGGGAATCCAGGTAGCCCTCAATATCCTCGGCAATCACCTCACCGGAGACAGTGCGCAGAGTCGAATCCATCTTCTGCTCAATCTCACGCACCAGCTCGACCTTCTCGTAGTCCTTCGCCATTTCTTCGGCGAGCTCCGCCTCCCACTCGTCGGCGTGGGCGCGCAGGCGGTCGTACTCCTCAGACTCGACCTCAATGCCGAGGATGACCTCCAGCGCCTCGATCAGGCTCACGACCGCGCGCGGGTTCTGCTGGTCAAAGCTCAGGTACCCCGGGATGCTCATACGCAGCATGACCGAAGAGCGCAGGCCGTGCTCGGCGGCGAGCGCAGACATCGCCATCGTGACCGAGGTAGAACCGGTGTAGTCCTCGTGCAGAATGCCGGGGATTGCCGCCAGCTTCTCATCGTGGGTGGTCAGCGTGTACGGGTACGAGCGGGTGTGCGCCACCTGGTCCTCGAAGGTTTCAACGAAGATGGCGTGGTCTACGTGGAGCTTCTTCACGTACTTGAAGAAGCGGTTCATGAACCGCTGCATGCACAGGCTCGGGGCGGGGCCGGTCACCACGAGCAGACGTAGGCGGCGCTCCGGGATGGTGACCATGTTGTAGAAAACCTTGGGCCACACCAGAACCGTGGATTCGGAGTCGTCGCTGTTCTGCAGTTGCGGGGCGACGGAAGCATAGTCGTAGAAGTCGTCCATGTCGAAGCCGGGGCTCTCATCGCACGGGTCGAAGGCGCGGTGAATCACGTCGAGGGCGTCCTCGCCGTTGCCCGGGGGTTCCTTGATGGAGTTGAAGCCGACGAGCATGACGGTCGTGTAGTTGTCCTCTTCGGAGGATTCGCCCAGGCCCAGCTTGCCGAGCAGTCCCTTCTTCGCGGGCGGTTCTGTGGAGGCGGGCTTGGCGAAAGCGTCAAAGAGTCGGGCGGGTGGGAAGTTCGGCTGGCTCATCGTTGGTCCTTAGCTCGTGGTTGGGTTACCGGGCGCATGGGGTGTATGGAAAGTTGCCGGTGAACCATCGGTGGTTGTGTGGTGTGTATCGGCAGCGCTCGCTCCCCCACGCTATCTATATGGTGCGGGCGGCGTGCGGTACCGCCGATAGTTCCCACTATACGGGCTCTTCCGTAACCCGCAAGCGGTTTCGTCACCGAGCAGGCGCCTCCCCGAAATCTGTGTGTCATATAACCACGACAAGCGGGCATAGTGAAAGGCACCCTGCCGCTTAGCAGGATGCCTTTCACAAAAGTTATGAGGAGTTAACCGGTGGTGCCCCCGATGTCTTCTAGACCGAAGCGTAAAGCCGCGGCCGCCCAAGCGTTATTGCCACACCAATAGGTGCGGCTCAGGGTTTCAGAGGGGTCGTTTAACTCCTTAACCCCAAGTGTACACGAAAATCTATCTTCCTATTTCGTCAGTTGTCTTTGTATTACTGGCTTGCTACTACTCCAATGGGTCGCATGCTGCGGGCTCCATTTCCCAGTCATCAGCATGAGCAGCAAATAGTCACAATTTACTCACTATTTTGAAAAAGGTTTTGCTAGATGTTGCCTCTTCTCTTTACGACAAGAACGGCGCTTCACTCAGTTTTAGGTTCCTTCCGGATATAGCAAAAGGCACCCCGCTATTTAGCAGGATGCCTTTCGCAAAAGCTATAAGGAGTTAGCCGGTGACGCCCCCGAACGGTCCTCTAGACCGAAGCATAAAGCTGCGGCCGCCCAAGCATTATTGCCACACCAACAGGTGAGGCTCAGGGTTGCAGGGGAATCGTCTAACTCTTTGACCCCAAGTATACACGAAAAAAGAAACCCCCTGCGTTCCCCTTAGAGGAGGGGGAACACAGGGGGTCTCTGCCCTTAAACCAGAGAGGTACTCACGTACCCCGCAAGTTTTAGAAAGCCTTGTTTACCAGCGTAGCAAGACCGGACTTCTTGTTTGCAGCGGTCTTCTTGTGCAGAACACCCTTGGAAACAGCCTTGTCCAGCTTACGGTTCACAAAACGCAGAGCCTCAACAGCAGCTTCCTGGTTCTGTGCCTCAACAGCAGCCTTGACCTTGCGGGTCGCAGTCTTCAGCTCGGACTTTACAATGTTGTTGCGCAGGCGAGCCTTCTCGTTGGTGAGGATACGCTTCTTCTGAGACTTAATGTTAGCCACAATTAAACTTTCTGTTTTGTCTTATTGGTCGGTGAGGGCGACGCTGGCCGATCATCGACTGAGCGGCGTGGGGATGCCTATGGCAACCGGCCAGCAGTGCCCGATGACCATCGGACACTCAACCAAACATAATACCAGATGAACAGCCTCCACGACAGACCCTCGCGGAGAGAAAAATACTGTGAAAACCGCTACACGCAGCCTCCACATCTAATGCCGGTCACCCTCAGGTTCCCGGCGTAAAGCACAGGACGTTAGCCGTTATGGCGAGTCCACGCACGCTCAATCAGGCGGAACGTATCCTCCGGCATAATCGCACCCTCACGGCGCATCGAATCCGGGCGAACACGAATCACACGGTTCAGCTTCACCTCAGAGGCACGGCCCTGCGGATCCCACGGGCCCGAACCAATATCAAGGTAGTTCGAATCAGCGTGCTCACGGTTGTTGTGGTCCTTGCTGGTCATCATCAGCGCCAGCAGGTACTCACCGTCACGACCCACCAGGAGCACCGGGCGGTCCTTACCCTGCGAGTGGTCCTCCTCGAAGGGAACCCACGTCCACACGATTTCACCCGGGTCAGCGTCGCCATCCAGGGAGGGCGAGTACTCAAAGTTAATCATGTCGCGGTAATCGCCCGGGTAGTCCGAACCCGCAGAAGCGGAGGCGGTGCTTGCCGAACGAGTCGACGCGGAAGGCTTCGGGGCGCTCGGCTTAGGCGCCGAAGAACCGGAGGTGCGAGCCTCACCCTGACGAGATTCACTCTTCTGGGAGGACTCGGAGCCGCCCTTAGACGCAGTAGCGTCGTTGAGGGCATCCTCTGCCGCCTTCTGCAGGAAGGGCAGCAGAGCAAAGAAAATTTTCTTCAGAATTTCGAGCATGGGCTCTATTATGCACTACAGGCGCGGCGGTAGAGCAATCGCCAAAACAGCCTGCTCCACCGCATACACCGCATCCTGCGACTCGCCCTTCAGCTGGGCGTCGGCATCAGCCAGAAGCTGCACAATATGCGCCAGCTGTGCGCCGGTAAAACGACGGCCATCGCGCTGAGCCTGCTCCACCTGCCACGGCGCCATGCCCACCTCACGCGCCAGCTCGTTAGCGCTCATACGCACGTGGTGCACGCGCGCAATACTGCGGATGCGCATAGCGAGCGCACCCAGCATCGGAATCGGCTCCGTGCCGGTGGCAAGGGAGTGGCGGAGCAGACGCAGTGCCTCCGGGGCGTTACCGGAAATCGCGGCGTCACTCACGCGGAACGCAGTGACCTCGGTGCGGCCGCCGTAG
The DNA here is from genome assembly GCF_916049665.1 of uncultured Rothia sp. Taxonomy (GTDB): domain Bacteria; phylum Actinomycetota; class Actinomycetes; order Actinomycetales; family Micrococcaceae; genus Rothia. The sequence goes on from NZ_CAJZIE010000016.1 coordinate 7,059, forward strand.
TAGCGGTTCACCGCCTCTTCGGTGATGTCGCCGGGCACGTCAGAGAGCAGCTGCTGGCAGGCGGCGGCAAGCTCCGCGGTGTCGGATGCGGCAGCCGTCAACAGCGCCAAGGCGCCACCGGTAATCGGACGCTGGGCGGCAGTAAACTCCCCTGCCAGAAACTCGCTCTTCTCACGGTCGGTCTTGAGCGCCTTGCAGTTGATGAGCACGAACTGGGATCGCACCAGGTCGATGAGCTTCTTGCCGCGGTTACCGCCCGAGTGGTGCAGAATGAGCATGATGTCCGGCTCGGGGGCGTTCAGGTAAGCGAGCGTATCGGTCAAAAACTCGTCGCTCATGGAGGCGACGTTCTCAACCTCAATAATCTTCGCCGAACCGAACAGGGAAGGTGAAGCATGCAGGGTCAGCTCCCCCGCCGTGTATGTGGCGGCGTTAATCTGAACGCGATCCACCTCGGGGTGGGCCTCGCGGAACAGCTCACGCAGGCGCGCCGCAGCGCGGGAAGCAAAGTACTCCTCGGGGCCGTACAGCATGACGGCGGGTGCCGGAGTGACGGTACGCCACGCGGTGTCGAGGACGGGGCCGCCTCGGCGGGCGTAGCCTCGGGAACCACCACGCTGGGTTGAACGCTTACGCTCGGACACGCTTATCACTCGCCTTTATCTGCAGGGTACGGGGTGAACTCGAACCCGCGGCGTGCGGGGCGCCACGCGGGTAGAGTCTCGAGTATCCATCATAGCGTTTTCTTTTCGGGGACCTCCTAGGGTTGGTCAGGGAGTTGGTCGGGTAGTTTGTCAGAGGCGGGCGGGCTGATGGGCGGGCACGGTTGGCTGCACCACCCGCAAATACTGCCGGTGCGTGACCGCGCGGTAGCGGCGCGCATCCACCCACCAGAGGGCAATGCTCAACGCCAGCATGCAGAGGGCGCTACACACCACCGCCGGGACGCTCGAACCGGGCTCCCACGGGTTACCCGGCGCGTGCGCGGCAGTGTGTGCCGCCCACTCGATGCCCTGCGCGGCAAGACCACCGGCACGCAGGCACAGATCCGCCGCAGTGGGCAGACCCAGGAGCATGAATCCGAGCGCAACCAGCCCGGCGAGCATACTCAGCGGCGCCAAAGGAGCCGCCACCAGATTCGCCGGAACCGAATAGAGCGGCACCGTACCGCTCATCGCCAAAATCAGCGGAGTACACCACAGGGACGCCACGATGGGCGCGGCGAGCATTTCCGCGCAGAACACCGGCATGACGCGCATGAGCAGACGAATCAGCGGCGGGCCCAGCAGAATCAGCGCGGAGGTTGCCGTCACCGACAGGGCGAACCCCATATCCACGGCGAGGTGCGGGGCGGCAAGCAGACACATCAGCACCGTGGTTTGCAGAGCCGCCAAAGACTGGCGACCCGAACCGCGCAGCATCGCGTAAGCACCGAGCAGACCCATGGCGAGGGAACGAATCACGGAACCCTCAGAGTCCAGCAGCATGGCGTAGGCGAGCACCGCCGCAACCCCGCACAGCACCATGACGCGGTGCGGAATGGCGAGGGTGCTCAGCCGGTGCACGAGCGGCGGCAGGGCGTGGGCATTTGGCGGGGTAGGTTGTTGAGGGTAGGCCGATTGTTGAGAGTGGGCGGGGCGGCGAGAACGAGCCGTGCCTCTCCCCCGCAACCACTGCATCCAGGAACGGAACAGCAGGTATGCGCTGGCGAAACGGTACGGACGAACCGCCAGCACCAGCCGGTACGCACCCAAAAACACAATGGCAATATTCGCCCCGGACACCGCTGTAATATGGCTGAGCCCGCTGAGCTTATACTCCTCCCGCGCGGTGGAACTCATCAGCGAATCATCCCCGTAGGCGGTACCCAAAACCAGTGCCGCCGATTCCGTGCCCAGGGTATCCAGGGCGCGGGTGCGCAGTTGTTCCTTGAGCGTGGACAGGTACGGCTCCTCCTCAGTCCGGGCGGCGCCCGAGGCGTTCGATCCGGCGCCATAGGCGGGTGCGGGCATCGGGAAAATAGTCGCGCCGCTCAGCTTCGCCGTGGAGCCGTTGAACTCCACGGTGCCGAGGGCGGTCACCTTCATGCCCGGATAAATCACTTGCGAGCGCGCGGTGCCGCTCCCCCGCTGCTTAGCCGCCGAGCTTACTTCCGCGCTCGCCTCCGAACTTGCCTCCAGACTGCGCGCGGCGCTCTTTGCCGAACCGTCACGCCGGTACACGCGCACCCGCTCATTCACCAGCGCACGCACGCTCCGCCCCTGAATTTCCTCCAGCTTAATAACCACCAGAGTAGTTCGCGGATCCATGCGGCGGACCTGCTCCACCGTGCCATTCAGACGAAGCGAGGCACCCTGCGCCTGCTGCAGGGTAGCGCGGGATGCATCCACCCCCGTAGCGCACAGAAGCACCGCCTGAACCGTCACGATACACGCCAGAAAAACCAGCTGACCGGTCGTGCGAAAGAGCAGGCTGTAGGGCATCACCGCGCGCGGCGGGAAGAACAGCAGAATCGCCAGGCACCCCAGCAAGGCAATGAGCACGCACGCCAGCGGATGCGCCACCCGCCACGTGCCCACCGTCAGCGCCGCCGCGGTAAACGCCCACAGCACCAGCACCGTAAAGCTCAGGCGAAGGTCCAGGTGAATGAGGCTTCCCTGGGCGCGCAGCTCCTGCTCGTCGCGGCGGGTGCGCCACCGCTCAGCACCGATGCTCCAGCGGTAGCGGGCGCGGTCATACGCCGTAGCCGCGGAACGGGTGAGGCGCCGGGTGAGGCGCAAGGAACCGGGAAATAGCTCCCGCTCCCCTGCCTGCTGTCGGTTCTGCAAACGGTTCGGCCTGCGGTTCTGCAAGCGGTTCTGCCGGGGCATTAGACCGTCACCAGCGGGCGCAGATTCTCCAGCATCGACGGACCAATGCCGGGCACCGCATCCAGCTCATCTACGCTACGGAAACCGCCGTGCGCCTCACGCCAGGCAATAATGCGCTGAGCCATTGCCGGACCAATACGCGGCAGGGTCTGCAGCTCCTCAGCGGTGGCGGTGTTAATGTTCACCGGGGTTGAGCCCTTCTGCGCGCTGCCTGCAGGAGTTAGCGTGCGTGCAGGATGAGGCTGAGCACCGCCCTGAGAAGCGCCGTTCTGCGCTGCACCATTCGCCGCGTTACCCTGACCCGCATTTGCCGTTCCACCATTGGGCTGAATCTGCGCCGGAGCAGCCGTCTCACCACGATGCGGCACATAAATCTGCACCCCGTCACTGAGCGCACCGGCAAGGTTCACGCGGTCCAGGTCAGCATCCGCGGCGGCACCGGAGGCGGCGGCAATCGCATCCACGGCACGACCCTGCGCGGGTAGCGTGTACACGCCGGGATTGTTCACGGCACCCGCCACGTGCACCCGCACGGTAGCCTCACCGGAGGCGCCACCCTGCGCAGATTCACTCGGGTTAGCGCCCGGCTGGGCAGTAGATTGAGTAGCGGACTGGGTGCCGGGTTGAGTTCCGGGGCTCTGCTGGGCACCCACCGCCTGCACCGACTCGGCAGAAGCGCCCGGGGAGGCGACCTGCTCGGCACGCGGCGCCGCCGAAAACTGGGTCACACCCCACACCACGGCAACCAACGCCAACACCGCCACCAGAAGCAGCACGCGCGGCGACAAGCCCCAACGGGCACTGCGGGTGGTGCCGGGCTGATCGGCCTGCTCCCACTCCGCCCAGTCGTCCACCTCGTTCCAATCGGGCTGCTGATCCCAGTCAGCCCAACCATTCGACTCCGGCTGGGATGCCGTGGGCTTGCTGGTAGGTACAGGGTCGCCGGTAGGTACGGGCTGGCTCGCCCTGGGCTGTGCGGTGCCGGGCTGAGAAGAATTAGGCAGCGAAAATTCAGGCTGCGGTGCCTCAGCTTCTTCGGCAGCTACCTCCGCGGGCGTTACCTCAGCGGCAATAGCCAGCGGCACGGTGTCCTCGGCATCCGGCGCACCGTTCTTGCGGGCGCGGGGGCTGCGGTAGAGGCTGTTCATCAGGGAGCGGGCGCTACGCTGCGCGCCGCCCTGCTGGGTTGTGTTGCCAGGCTGTCCTGCGCTGTCCTGCGCAGGGCTCTGTACAGCGTTCTGGTCGGGGTTGGGGGTCATGCTCGTCATACCCCTACCCTAGGCTCACGCGCGCGAACGCACGAGCGCGAACAAAGAACCTGTGGATAACTCCCCTCGAACAACGAGAAAGAAGCTATCCACAGGCTCATTTTTGAAAAATATGCGGTTTTTGTTCAAAAACGGCGGGTTTCGGTTTGTCATAAAACCGTCACAAACACCTCAGCCACATGCCCAGACACAAGCACCGCCACACGCGCAGACCGCGCCGCACAGACCAGAATCTAGCCCTCGCTTAGTCCTCACGCGGCAACTCAGTACCCGGAACGCCCAGCTCCGAAGCACGCTTATCAGCCATCACCAGCAGGCGACGAATACGGCCCGCAATCGCGTCCTTCGTCATCGGCGGATCAGCCAGACGACCCAGCTCATCCAACGACGCATGCTTATGCAACACACGTAGCTCACCGGCATAGCGCAGATGATCCGGCGCCTCATGACCCAGAATCTGCAGGGCACGCTCCACGCGAGCGCTCGCCGCAACAGCCGCCTGAGCGCTACGGCGCAGGTTCGCATCATCAAAATTCGCCAGACGGTTCGCGGTCGCACGAACCTCCTTGCGGGTACGCGCCTCACGCCACGTGGTCAGGGTCCCGGTCGCGCCCATACGCTCCAACAGCTGCGAAATCGTCTCGCCGTCACGCACCACCACACGGTCCGTGCCGCGCACCTCGCGTGCCTTCGCAATAATGTCCAGGCGACGAGCCGCACCCACCAGCGCGAGCGCCGCCTCCGGACCGGGGCAGGTAATTTCCAGGGAGGAGGAGCGACCCGGCTCAGTCAGCGAACCGTGCGCCAAGAACGCACCGCGCATGACCGCCTCGGCGTCCTGCAGGGAGCCGTTCACCACAGCCGGCGGCAGACCACGCACCGGGCGGCCACGCAAATCCAGCAGACCGGTCTGGCGAGCCAGCGCCTCACCGCCGTGATCCACACGCACAATGTAGCGGCCGCCTCGACGCAGGCCACCACCGCTGACGCTGGTCAGCTCAGAGTCGTGGCCGTAAATCTCCGCGATGGTGCGGCGCATGCGGTGGGCGGTTGCCTCGTGGTCGACCTCAGACTCCACCACGATTCGCCCCGAGACAATGTGCAGGCCTCCGGTAAAACGCAGAATCGTAGAGATTTCCGCCTTACGAGCAGAGACTTTCGTTGCCTCGTAGTTGGCGAGTTCGTCCTTGACGAGCGTGGTTAATGCCATGAAAGGTCCTTCTGGGCGTAGTGTTTAAGTCTAAAAATCAGGAAAAGAGCGCACAAAACAGCCAGCTCAAGCAGCACACCTGAGCCGCAAATCCAAGCCAGTAAACCTAGGAGCTCAGCTCAAACGCTTCGTTATACGCAGCCGCAAGCTTCAGCGGGTCGTGCACATTCGGCTGGGAGCTCGAACGCAGATGCGCCCACACAACCTTCGCACCCATCGCAGAAGCCTCACGCTCCAGCTCGGAACGGTGATCAGCCTGCATGTCAGCGTCAGCAATCACCGCGTCCAGGTGAAGCTTCGGGGCGTACTGGCGCAACAAATCCAGGTGCGTTGCCGGGGTGAAGCCGACCGTCTCCTTATCGTCGGAGAGGTTCATGACCACGCAGCGGCGCGCCTCCGTGCGGATAATCGCCTCACGCTGAGCGTCCAACAGCAGATGCGGCAGAACCGACGTACGCCACGAACCCGGACCCAAAACAATCCAGTCGGATTCTTCAATAGCGGAGAGCGCCTCCGGGCAAGGACGCGCATTTGCGGGAGATAGACCAATATCGTGAACCCGCTCCTCCTTCGAGAGGTTCACCTGGCCGACCACCTTCACGCGCTCAATACCGCCACCGTTATGCTCACGCAGCACGGTACCGTAAATGACCATCGGATCCAGCGCCATCGGCAACACGCGGCCGCGCGCATTCAGCAGGGCACCCGCCCAGTCCAGGCCGGCAACCGGGTCATCCAGCAGCTGCCAGAGAGTAGCAATCAGCAGGTTACCGAGAGCATGGTAATCCAGCGGGAACTCACCCTCATACCCCTCAGGCGCGCTAAAACGATGCTGCATCACATCACGCCACGTGCGACCCCAATCGGTGTCATCACACAGCGCGGAAAGCGCCATACGCAAATCTCCGGGAGGGAGAATACCCATCTCCTCACGCAAACGACCCGACGAGCCGCCATCGTCAGCAACCGTCACAACAGCCGTCAAATCAGGCGTGACGTGGCGAAGCGCAGACAGGGAACCGTACAGCCCGTGGCCGCCGCCCATCGCCGTGACCTTCGGCGAACGGTGCGTGGTCTTCAACAGGCGCAACGCCTGAGTCGGCAGAGCCGGCAGGCGCGGAATACCCTGAGTGTCATAACTGGTCGAATGGGTGGACATAGTAATACCTCACATACCCGGAAGGAATGGTATGCCGGCCCCACGGTGTGCGGGGCCGGACGGCGGCTAATGAAACACGACGCGCCGGGCGGAACTTACTCGCGGCCCTTGTCACGGTGCTGAACATTCACGTTCAGCTCACCGAAAGCAGAGAGACGACGGGCCAGTTCTTCCGTCACAGCCACGGAACGGTGCTTACCACCGGTGCAGCCAATTGCGATGGTGGCGTAGTACTTGCCCTCACGGCGGTAGCCCTCAAGCACGGGGCGAAGAGCCGCAAGGTAGTTGCTGATGAACTCCTCGGTGCCGGCGTGCTCCAGCACGTAGTCGCGCACCGGGGCGTCCTGACCGGTCAGGGGGCGCAGCTCCGGGACCCAGTGCGGGTTCGGGATGAAACGCATATCAGCCATGTAGTTAGCGTCCGACGGTGCGCCGTACTTGAAGCCGAAGCTCATCACGGTCAGGTTCAGCTTCTTATCCGCACCTTCAGCGAACATTTCACGCACGGTACGAGCCAGCTCGTGAACGTTCATGCCGGTGGTGTCAATGGTGCGGTCAGAAGCGAGGCGCAGACCTTCGAAGAGAGTGCGTTCAGCGCGGATACCGTCGAGGACGCGGCCCTCACCCTGCAGCGGGTGCGGGCGGCGCTGAGCCTCGTAGCGGGCAATAATGGTCTCGTCCTTGGCGTCAAGGAAGAGCATGGAGAAGTCAATGTCGGACTTGCGCAGAGTCTCAATCGCAGCGGGAAGATCGGAGAACAACGCGCGGGCGCGAACGTCAATACCGAGCGCTACCTTCGGCACTCGTGCACCGTCGCGGGTCACCAGTTCAGCCAGGGAACCGAGCATCTGCGGCGGGATGTTATCGATAACGTACCAGCCCTCATCCTCCAGTACGTTTGCGACAGTGCTGCGGCCTGCACCAGAAATACCGGTGATCACCAGAATCTGAGGGCGCTCCTCACTCTGGGCGGACTGTACCGTGGCGGGCTTGCTCTGATTCTCGGGCATGGTGCTTCTTCCCCTTCAACGCGAAATACTCTCTATGCCATGATACAAGACCTTTATCTGACGGTTCAGGGGTACGGTCAGAAATTTCACCAGTATGACAGAAATATGAGACGCTCCCCGGCGGGACCCCAGAAGGAACCCCAGAAGAAAGAAACCCGCATCACAAGTGCTTGCGCATAATGCTCCCCGAGGGGGTCTACAGAAGGAGGCGGGCGGCAGAGCTACGGAGGGTACAGCAAAGCCCGCACACACCTCCCACAGGAAGTACCGCACGGGCTTTGAAGATACGTAAGCAAGCGCGCACCAGCTGAGTAGCTACGCGGATGCATGAGGATTCTTAGGCAGAAAGCTCAGGCAGGAAAGCCGCCACATGCTCCAGCAGACGCACCGACAGTTCCTTCTTCGAACCGGAGAACACCGGCGCCTCATCATTCAGAGTCGACAGCAACGTAATCGTGTTATCGTCCGTGCCGAAACCACGATTCACACCCACCGTATTGACCGCCAAGAAATCCGTGCCCTTACGCTGCAGCTTCTCACGACCCAGCTCCAACGGAGTCTTCTCCGCCGAACCGGTCTCCGCCGCAAAACCAACAATAAGCTTCGGACCGAGGGGGCTCTCCCCCGCCTCACGAGCCTGCTGGCGGCGCACCACGACCTCACGCAGAATATCCGGGTTGCGTACCAGCTGAATCACCGGCGCATCCTCAGAATCGGCGCTCTTCTTAATCTTGAACTCGGCGAACTCGGCGGGCCTAAAATCAGCCACCGCCGCAGACATAATCAGCACATCCGCCGCCGTGCTCGCCTCCAGGGTTGCCTCACGCAGCTCCAGGGCGCTCACCACGCGGGTCACCTGCACACCCTCCGGTGCCGGAACCTCAAGGTTCGCGCCAATCAGGTGCACGGTCGCGCCCAGGTCGCGTGCCGCCTCCGCGAGCGCCACACCCTGCTTGCCGGTCGAACGGTTGCCGAGGAATCGGACCGGGTCCAGCGCCTCACGGGTGCCGCCGGCGGTAATGACCACGAGGCGACCGGCCAGGGGGCCACGCAGCGATTCGGATGCGCCAGTTGCCTGGCTGTGTTCAATCTGACCAGGCTCAACCTTGCCCGAATCCCCCTGACCCAGCAGCGCCGAAGTCAGCGTTGCCGCACGCGCCGCCGCCATACGCTCCTGCTCCGTACCCGTGTACAGGGGCTCAGTCGGTGCGTAACCGGGCGTGTACACCGGGTGCAGCTGACCCTTCGGGAAGCGCTTAATCACGTCCAGCGCGACCGCGAAAATATCCTCCGGCTCAGGCATGCGACCCGGACCAGAATCCGGGCCCGTCAAACGCCCAATCGCAGGCTCAATCACGTGATAACCCCACGAACGCAGGGTCTGCACGTTCGCCTGAGTCGCCGGATGCTCCCACATCTGGGTGTGCATCGCAGGCGCCAAAATCACCGGGGCGTGCGTGGTCAACACGGTAGAGGACAGCAAATCATCAGCACGACCAGCCGCCAAACGAGCCAGCAAATCAGCGGTCGCCGGGGCAATCACCACAGCGTCAGCCTTCTCAGCCTGACGCACATGGTTCACCTCCGGCACGCGGTCAAACACGTCCGTTGAGACGGGGTTGCCGCTCAGCGCCTCCAGAGTGGGAACACCCACGAACTTCGTTGCGTTCGGGGTGGGCATGGCGATTACCTCGTCGCCATTCTTCGCAAAAAGACGAAGGAGCATCGCCGCCTTATACGCGGCAATGCCCCCTCCAATACCAACGATAATGCGCATGGTACGTCAAAGAATCCTTGTAGAAGCAGATTACTCAGCGGACTCGTCGAGGATAACCTCTTCGATAGCAATAACCTCTTCGCTACCTGCGGGGATGTACTCCTCCTCGATAGCGCCAGAGAACTCAGCCGCGCTGAAATCAATCACAGCGGACAGATCCTCGGGAATCGGGTAGCCGTCCTCGTCGAACTTAGCGTCCGGGCGGTGCTCCGCCACAACACGGTCAGCAATGATTTCACGCATTGCCACCGACAGGGACTTCTCGTTCGACTCAGCGTCAACCAGCGGGCCAACGTGCGCAGCAGTATTGTCCTGCAGGTTAGCGTAGTACGCGTTAATCTGGCGTGCACGGCGGGCACCGAAAATCACCAGGCCGTACTTGGACTCCGCCTTCTCAATCAGCGCGTCAGCGCTGGGGCTCACGATGCCCTCGGGAGCGACACCGTCAACGAAGTTGTAGTCCTCGTGTTCCTTGATTTCGTTTGCCACTAAAAACTCCAAATAGCTTGATGGAATGTACGTACCGAACGCCCCCGCACACCGTTCGCGCTATGGCGCAAACCGGGCGCACTGAGGGCACGGTCAAAACTAAAGAACTATTCTACCCTCTCAACGGCTAAAACGCACGTACCAGCCTGGACAAAAAATGTCAGCCCAGCCAAAAAGGTGGGGGCCCGAAGAAAACTCTTCGAAACCCCCACCTTCACAACGCCTCGCGGCAGAACTACAGGTCGGAAGAAACTCTAGCCCCACCGCAAACGCAAAGCATGCAGATTAGGCAGCGCCAATCAGCTCAGCGATCTCCTTCGCCGCACGCTCAACAGAGTCGTTGACGACCGTGACGTCAAATTCCTTCTCAGCAGCCAACTCAACCTTCGCGGTTTCAAGGCGACGAGCTTGCTCCTGCTCACTCTCGGTACCTCGACCCACCAGACGCGACACCAACTCATCCCAGCTCGGAGGAGCCAAGAAAATCAGGCGAGCATCAGGCATGGTCTCGCGAATCTGACGAGCACCCTGCAGGTCAATCTCAAGAATCACCGGGCGGCCAGCGTCCAGAGCCTCCTGGACCTTAGCGCGCGGAGTACCGTACTTGTTCTTACCGTGTACCACAGCGTACTCAAGCATCTGACCGTCAGCAATCATCTGGTCAAACTCTTCCATCGAAACGAAATAGTAGTGAGTACCGTCAACCTCACCGGGGCGAGGATCACGAGTAGTAGCGGAAACAGAGAACCACACGTTCGGGTAGTTCTCACGAATGTACTGGCACACCGTACCCTTGCCAACAGCAGTGGGGCCAGCCAGTACGGTGAGAGTCGGCTGAGACATAGCTTCCTTACTGCGCCTTCATCGACTGAAGGCACGATGTGTTAGGACTGAGAAGATTCAGGAGGCAGAGTATTAGTCCTGCGACGTGCACGGTTCAAATACCGCGAATTACGGTTGAAGTACTCCACCATCTTGCGACGCTGGTGTACACCCAGGCCGCCAAGGCGGCGAGTCGGTGCAATATGAAGTTCTTCAATGATGCGTTCAGCTCGAACGGCACCAATGCCCGGAAGTGCGCGCAGCATCTGCCCCACCGGCATTTTAGCCAGTGCAGGGTCGGAATCGACCATATCGAGCACCTGACGCACGGAAAGTTCACGGTCACTCAGTGCACGCTTAATTTCCTGGCGGTGTGCTCGGGCAAGTACTGCCTTCTCGCGGGCGGAGGCGCGCGCATCCTCAGTTAGCGGAGTCAGCGGCATGGTTGGGTCCCCCATTTCTGCGAGTTATAGAATTTTACTTATCAACTAATGTAACACGGATAGCGCGAGAACCCCCGTTCCACCCGCGGCACTCACCCTCGCACCAACAATGCGTCTACGCACGTCAGCACGTAAATATCAGGGAGTACCCCTATAGCATAGCGGAGTATTCGCCCTATCAAAAGCGGAACCGCGGGTACGAGTCTTGATGGATACCCACTCCCCCGCCCAAGAACCACACCCCGAGGCGAGTAAACTCGCACCGCACCATAACGATAGAACCCCACAGCACACGCAAAAGGGGCGCGCACCCCGGCAGACTCTCAACAGAATCCACCGGGGCACACGCCCCTCACGCAACACGCGAACTATGCGCCGCGAGCCGCCAACAGGTCATCACGAGCCGCCTGCGCAGCCTTCGCCAGGCCCTCAACCGAGGGACCGGCAGCCAGCACGCCACGGCTGGAATTCACCAGCACCTGCGACTCAACGCCCGCAAACACGCGGTACAGGTCAGCCGCCGAAGCACCCTGCGCACCGTAACCCGGCGACAGAATCGGGCCGTTGAACACGCTCAGGTCAATACCCAAATCAACCAGCGCCTGACCAACGGTTGCGCCAACCACCAGGCCGCACGGGCCCATCTGCTCCCACTCGCGGGAAGCATTCTCGGCGGTAGCCGCAGCGATAATGCGCTTAGCCACAGCGCCCTCGGACTCCGAAGCGCCCACGTGCTGAACGCTCTTACCCTCGGGGTTCGAGGTCAGCGCCAGCACGAAAGTGCCGCGGTCGTTCTGATCAGCCAAATCCAGCGCCGGACGCAGTGACTCAAAACCCAGGTACGGGCTCAGGGTCACCGAATCGGTACCCAGCGGCGACGAGGAGCCGAGCCACGCATCCGCGTACGCCTTCATGGTCGAACCAATATCGCCGCGCTTAGCGTCAGCAACAATCAGCACGCCATCGGCAGCAGCGCGGGCGAACAGCGCCTCCAACACAGCAAGACCGGCAGATCCGTGACGCTCAAACAGCGCCACCTGCGGCTTCAGCGCGGCCGCGAAGGGTGCGCAACCCTCGTACACGGCCTCGGTGAAGGCGGCCAGACCCTCGGCGGAATCCTCAAGACCCCACTGCTCCAGCAGGTTCGGGTGCGGGTCAATACCCACGCACAGCGGGCCGCGCTCCGCCATCGCCTTCGCCAGACGATCACCAAAAGCAGCGGACATTACGCCTCGCCACCCTCAGAACGAGCATCCACAGCGGCAGCCAGCTGAACGTCGTGCTCCTGGAGGCTCATGATGTCCCAGCTGTGCTCGCGCAGAGCGTTAATCGCCTGAACAGCCGCAGCGAACTCAGAAATGGTGGTCATGACCGGGCAGCCCACCGAAACCGCAGCGGCACGAATCTCGTAACCATCGCTACGAGCGGCACCACCGGCAGGGGTGTTCAGAATCAGGTCAATGTCACCGTTGCGGACCATGTCCACAATCGAGTGGTCGCCATTCGCCTCAGCGAACTTCGACGCCACAATCACCGAGTTCAGGCCGTTACGGCGCAGAATCTCAGCGGTACCACCGGTCGAAACAATCTCGAAGCCCAGCGACTCCAGCATCTTCGCGTAAATAATGACGTTACGCTTATCGTGGTTAGCCACCGAAATGAACACCTTACCGGAGGTCGGCAACGGCGAACCAGCACCAGCCTGAGCCTTCGCGAACGCGGTGTCATAGTGCTTATCCAGACCCATAACCTCACCGGTCGAACGCATCTCCGGGCTCAGCAGCGAATCCACCACAACACCCTCAGGAGTGCGGAAACGAGCGAACGGCAGAACCGCAGCCTTCACAGCAATCGCAGTCTCCTGCGGCAGGGACGCACCATCCATCTTCGACGGCAGGTAGCCCTCAGCCTTCAGCTCAGCAATGGTCTTACCCAGACCAATCAGCACAGCAGCCTTAGCCATCTGCACGCCGGTAGCCTTCGACACGAACGGAACGGTACGGGACGCACGCGGGTTAGCCTCAATCACGTACAGGTTCTCAGACACGTACGCGAACTGAATGTTAATCAGGCCGCGCACACCGGTGCCGCGAGCAATCTTCTCGGTAGCGTCCTTCACCTTAGCGATGATGTCCGGGCCGAGAGTAATCGGAGGCAGAGTACAGGAAGAGTCACCCGAGTGAATACCGGCTTCCTCAATGTGCTCCATGACGCCGCCCAGGTACAGCTCCTCACCGTCGAACAGGGCGTCAACGTCAATCTCGATAGCGTCCTCAAGGAACTTATCAATCAGAGCGGGCTGTGAGGGCGAAACCTCGGTAGCGTTCTCCAGGTAGCGAGCCAGGTTAGCCTCGTCGTAGACGATCTCCATGCCGCGGCCGCCCAGCACGTACGAAGGACGAACCAGAACCGGGTAACCAATCTCGTCAGCGATGCGCTTAGCACCCTCGAAGGTGAACGCGGTACCGTTCTTGGGCGAAATCAGGCCGCCCTCCTCCAGCACGCGAGCGAACTCGCCGCGGTCCTCAGCCAGGTCAATAGCCTCGGGGGTGGTGCCCAGAATCGGCACGCCCGCATCCTTCAGGGCGCGAGCCAGCTTCAGCGGAGTCTGACCGCCCAGCTGCACGAACACGCCCATCAGACCGCCGGTACGACGCTCCGACTCAACAATCTCCAGCACATCCTCAAGGGTCAGCGGCTCGAAGTACAGGCGAGTCGAAATATCGTAGTCGGTCGAAACGGTCTCGGGGTTGCAGTTGACCATGACAGTCTCGTAACCCAGCGAACGCAACACCAGCGAAGCGTGCACGCACGAGTAGTCGAACTCGATACCCTGACCGATACGGTTCGGGCCCGAACCCAGAATCATAATCGAGGGCTTCTCGTGGTGCGCGACCTCGTCCTCCAGGTCGTAGGAGGAGTAGTGGTACGGAGTGAACGCCTCAAACTCGGCAGCACAGGTGTCAACAGTCTTGAAGACCGGGCGGATACCCAGAGCGTGGCGAACACCGCGCACAACGTCCTCAGAAGAGCCGATAATCTCGGCAATCTGAGCGTCAGAGAAACCGTGACGCTTAGCCAGCTTCAGGGTCTCCGGGTCAAGGTGGTCACGCTTTTCGTAAACCACACCGGCCACCTCGTTCAGCAGCACCAGCTGATCCAGGAACCACGGGTCAATCTTAGTTGCCTCGTGCAGCTGCTCCACGGTAGCACCAGCCAGCAGAGCCTGCTGAACCTGGTAGATACGCTGAGTGGTCGGAACCTTAGTCTTCTCAATCAGCTCAGCCAGCTCAGCCTCAGACAGGGACAGCGGCTTGAACGAGAAGGAGGCACCCTTCTGCTCCAGCGAACGCATCGCCTTCTGCAGAGCCTCAGTGAAGTTACGGCCCAGAGCCATAGCCTCACCAACACTCTTCATGGTGGTGGTCAGGGTCGGGTCAGCAGCCGGGAACTTCTCAAACGCAAAGCGAGGAACCTTCACAACCACGTAGTCGAGGGTCGGCTCGAAGGACGCCGGAGTCTTCTGGGTAATATCGTTCGGAATCTCATCCAGGGTGTAACCCAGCGACAGCTTGGTCGCAATCTTCGCAATCGGGAAGCCGGTAGCCTTCGACGCGAGCGCCGACGAGCGAGACACACGCGGGTTCATCTCAATGACGATGATGCGGCCGGTCTTCGGGTCAATCGCGAACTGGATGTTACAACCACCGGTGTCCACGCCAACCTCACGAATCACGTTAATCGCGATGTCGCGCAGCTTCTGGAACTCACGGTCGGTCAGGGTCAGTGCGGGTGCCACGGTGATAGAGTCACCGGTGTGCACGCCCACGGGGTCGAAGTTTTCGATGGAGCAGACGACCACGACGTTGTCGTTGGTGTCACGCATCATCTCCAGCTCGTATTCCTTCCAGCCGAGGATGGACTCCTCCAGTAGGACCTCGCTGGTCGGCGAGTACTGAATACCGGCACCGGCAATACGGTAGAGGTCTTCCTCGTTGTACGCCATACCCGAGCCGAGACCACCCATGGTGAAGGAGGGGCGGACCACCATCGGGTAGCCCAGCTCCTTAGCTGCTTCCAGCGCCTCCGGCATGGAGTGAACAATCACCGAGCGTGCAGACTCGCCGCCGGCGCGCTCCACCACGCCCTTGAATGCTTCACGGTCCTCACCGAGGTTAATCGCCTCAATGTTCGCGCCGATGAGCTCAACATTGTACTTGGCGAGGACGCCGCGCTCATCCAGGGAGATAGCCGCGTTCAGCGCGGTCTGACCGCCCAGGGTCGGCAGGATTGCGTCCGGCTTCTCCTTAGCGATAATCTTCTCAATCACCTCGGGGGTGATGGGTTCAATGTAGGTGGCGTCCGCGAACTCGGGGTCGGTCATGATGGTTGCCGGGTTCGAGTTCACGAGGATGACGCGCACGCCCTCCTCCTTCAGCACGCGCAGCGCCTGAGTGCCGGAGTAGTCAAATTCCGCTGCCTGACCGATGACGATGGGGCCGGAACCGATGACGAGGACGCTATTAAGGTCAGTACGACGAGGCATTTATGCTTCCTTTGCAGTCTTGGTTGCGACCATCAGGTCGATGAAACGGTCAAAGAGGTAGGCGGAATCGTGCGGACCCGCAGCAGCCTCGGGGTGATACTGCACGGAGAACGCGGGGATGTCCTTACAGGTCAGGCCCTCAACCACGTTGTCGTTCAGACCCACGTGGGAGACCATAACCTGACCGAACTCGGCGTTCGGTGCGGTCACGTAGTCGCCAATCGGCGCGTCCACAGCGAAGCCGTGGTTCTGCGCGGTGATCTCAACCTTGCCGGTGGTCTTATCCATGACCGGCTGGTTGATGCCGCGGTGGCCGAAGGGCAGCTTGTAGGTGCCGAAGCCCAGGGCGCGGCCGAGCAGCTGGTTACCGAAGCAGATGCCGAAGAACGGGGTGCCCTTACGCAGCACGCCCTGCAGCAACTCAACCTGCTCGTCAGCGGTTGCCGGGTCACCGGGGCCGTTGGAGAAGAACACGCCGTCGGGGTTGTAGGAGTAGATGTCCTCAAGGGTTGCGTTCGCGGGCAGCACGTGCACGCGCACGCCACGCTCAGCGAAACGCTGCGGGGTCATCGACTTGATACCCAGGTCCAGGGCGACAATGGTTGCGACCGGGGGTGCGAACCAGTTGAACTGGTGCGGCTCAACAGTGTAGGCGGTGTCAACCGAAACGGAGTCAGCGAGCTTACGGCCAGCCATCGGCTCGGAGGCGCGCACCTCCTCCAGCAGTTCAGCCTCGGGGCGCTCAGCGTGCTCACCGGAGAACACGCCCGCACGCATCGAACCGCTCGAACGCAGGCGGCGGGTCAGGGCGCGAGTGTCAATGCCCTGAATACCGACGATGCCCTGCTCGATGAGCTCTTCGTCGAGGGTGCGCTCAGAACGCCAGTTGGATGCCACGCGTGCAGCGTCGCGAACCACGTAGCCGGCAACCCAAATCTTGCGGGACTCAGCGTCGGTCTTGTTCACGCCGGTGTTGCCAATATGGGGAGCGGTCTGAACCACAATCTGACCCGCGTAGGAGGGGTCGGTCAGGGTTTCCTGGTAGCCGGTCATGCCGGTCGAGAAAACCGCCTCGCCCAGGGACGCGCCGGTTGCGCCGTAGCCGTAGCCGCGGTAGACGGTGCCGTCCTCCAGGACGAGCAGCGCGCGGTCCGTACGCAGGGCGCCGGATCGTGTCATGTCAGTCATGCTCTTCTTCCTTTTCTCTGGTGTTCTCCCCCGCTTCCTGTACGGCCTCTACCGTGCAGGTTCCGGGGTAGTCTACGATGCCTTCGGCGGGTTGTGCGCCTGCCGTCAGGCTAAATCTATGGGTGTGCGGGTGCGCCGGGTTGTTGGTCCGGGTTATGCCCGATGCCGGTTAGGCTTCCGGTTCTGCCGCCCACTTCTCGGGTGCATCCACCGCGTTCGGGGCGATGCGGCGCAGCTCTCGCAGTACGGCCTGCTTGTCCTCGGCGTAGCGAGTGCGGAAACCGGTCTGCACGCGGTGACCGTCCAGGGTCCAGCCGATGACAACCAGGCCGTTCTTCTCCACAACCTTGCCCGCCATGCCGCGGTCAGTGGTGATGACCGCAAGCTTCTTCGCCGGAATCCACAGGTCCTTCGCGCCGTTACGGGTGAAGATGATGCTGTCCGGGTAAATCAGCAGGGTGGACTTGCTCTTGAAGCCGAGCGAATCGAAACCCACGCGGTCCAGCCAGTTACCGAAAATCGTGGTACTGACGTACTCGCCCTCGAAAGCGGCGTCAGCGGTCATGCCCTCGTAGCGTTCGGGAACTTCCTTGAGGGAACCGAACATGTTCGCCTGGCGTGCCAGGCGCGAGCGCCATCCGTGCCACATGCCGTAGATGCACAGGGCGACCAGGGCGATGCAGATGACGGCGGTCAGGAACTTTCCCACGAAGGTTCTCTCTTTCGGTTGGGGTCTCGGTCGATTGTCTCGGCCTGGTTGATACGGAGGGGTGTGTTTGCGCCGGTGTTTCCGGTTGCGTTCTATAGTCCCCGCGAGGCGGTGGCAGGTGCGGAACCTACCACCGCCAGGCACGGTCACTACGCGGTTCGCCTTGCAGGTCAGCTGCGCGAACTAACCTGTGCGAGCTTACTTGCGCGGGGTTGCCAGCTCGCCGTTTAGCACGGTCGGGTGGCCGGCGTAGAAGGTTGCGCGAATCGAGCCGGGCACCTCCATGTCGCGGTAGGGGTTGTTCTTACCCTTGGTTGCCTGCTCCTCCGGCTTGATGACGCGGGTTGCCTTCGGGTCGACCAGCACAATGTTGGCCGGTTCGCCCTCGGCAAGCGGGCGACCCTGCTCGTGGTCCAGGCGACCAATCTTCGCGGGCTCCTCGGAGAGGATACGTGCCACGTCGCGCCAGGTAATCATGCCGGTGTCGACCAGGGTCATCTGAATGATAGACAGTGCCTGCTCCAGGCCCGTCATGCCGTTCGCGGCGCACGCCCACTCGCATTCCTTGGTCTCTGCCGGGTGCGGTGCGTGGTCGGTACCAATCACGTCGATGATGCCGTCAGCAACAGCCTGACGCAGCGCCATGACGTCCTCTTCGGTGCGCAGCGGCGGGTTCACCTTGAAAATCGGGTCGTAGGTGCGTGCAGTCTCGTCGGTGAGCAGCAGGTGGTGCGGGGTTGCCTCCGCGGTCACCTTCACGCCGCGGGACTTAGCCCAGCGCACAACCTCAATGGATCCCTTGGTGGACAGGTGGCAGATGTGCAGCTTGGAGTCCAGGTGCTCAGCCAGTAGCACGTCGCGGGCGATAATTGCCTCTTCAGCGACGGCGGGCCAGCCGGTCAGACCCAGGTCAGCGGACACCTTACCCTCGTTCATCTGGGCGCCTTCGGTCAGGCGCGGCTCCTGCGCGTGCTGCGCAATGACGCCGTCGAAGGTCTTGACGTATTCGAGGGCGCGGCGCATCACGGCGGGGTCGTACACGCACATGCCGTCGTCGGAGAACACGCGCACGTTCGCGGTGGAGTTCGCCATGCCGCCGATGTCGGAGAGGCGCTCGCCCTTCAGGCCCACAGTCACGGCGCCGATGGGCTGCACGCGGCACCATGCGGATTCCTTGCCGAGGCGGTCAACCTGCTCAACCACTGCGGCGGTGTCTGCCACGGGCATGGAGTTTGCCATGGCGAACACTGCGGTGTAGCCGCCCAGGGCTGCTGCGCGGGTGCCGGTCTCGACGGTTTCGGATGCCTCGTAGCCGGGCTGACGCAGGTGGGTGTGGATGTCGACCAGGCCGGGCAGCGCCACCTGGCCTGCCGCCTCGACGACCTGCGCGTCTGCGGCGTCGATGTTCTCTGCGATGCGGCTAATCACGCCGTCCTCGATGAGGATGTCGGCGACCTTTTCGCCGTAGAGGCTTGCGCCCTTGATCAGGTACTTGCTCATGGTGTTGGTTCCTCTCGTTAGGAAGGTCGTTTAGGATTCGTCGCCGGCGTAGAGCTTGGCGCTGGAGCCGTCGGTCAGAAGCAGGTAGAGCACCGCCATGCGTAGCGCCACGCCGTTGCTGACCTGGCGCAGGACCCAGGAGTTGGTGGCGTCGGCGGCTTCGGTGCAGATTTCCAGGCCGCGGTTCATGGGGCCCGGGTGCAGGATTGCGACCGGCTGCGGCTGCGCCTGCAGGGTTGCGAAGCGTTCGGCGGTCAGGCCCCACAGCTCGGTGTACTCCTCGGCGGAGGGGAAGTACGCGGCGTTCATGCGTTCCTTCTGGATGCGCAGCAGCATGACGGCGTCGGGGTTGGTGGCGATAGCTTCGTCGAAGTCGTGGAAGATTTCCAGGCCGGCTTCTTCAACCCAGGAGGCGGTGTTCAGCGGCAGCAGAGTCGGCGGTGCGACGAAGACGACCTGCGCGCCGAGGGTGTGCAGCAGCCAGAGGTTGGAGCGTGCCACGCGCGAGTGCAGGATGTCGCCGACGATGAGCACGCGCATACCGGACAGGTCGGTGCCGCGGGTGCTGTCCAGGCCGTCGCGTTCTGCCTTGTACTGACGCAGGGACACGGCGTCGAGCAACGCCTGGGTGGGGTGCGCGTGGGTGCCGTCGCCCGCGTTCAGCACGGGGATGTCGGTCCAGCCAGCCTCCGCCAGGCGCTGCGGTGCGCCCGAGGCAGAGTGGCGGATCACGAATGCGTCCGCGGCAATCGCCTTGAGAGTCTGCGCGGTGTCCTTCAGCGACTCGCCCTTAGACAGGGAGGAGCCGGAAGCGGAGAAGTTGGTGACTGCGGCGCCCAGGCGCTTCTCGGCAGCTTCGAAGGAGAGGCGGGTGCGGGTGGAGTCCTCGAAGAAGAGGTTGACGACGGTCTTGCCGTTGAGCACGTTCAGGGTGCGGTTTTCGGCTTTGACCTGCGCCATGTAGTCGGCGACGTCGAGGATTTCGATGGCTTCTTCGCGGGTTAGTTCGCGGGTGTCGAGCAGATGCTTCATGAGAGCCCTCCCAGCTGGATAATGTCAACTCGGTCTGTTGCGTTGTCGGTTTCGGTGAGTACGACGCGTACGGTTTCGCTGGCGCTGGTGGGCAGGTTTTTGCCCACGTGGTCGGCGCGGATGGGTAGTTGCCGGTGTCCGCGGTCTACGAGGACTGCCAGGCGTACGAGGGCGGGTCGTCCGTGGGCGTTGAGTGCGTCGAGGGCGGCGCGTACGGTGCGGCCGGAGTAGAGGACGTCATCAACGAGGACTACGGTTTTGCCTTCAATGCCGATGCTGGGCATGATGCTCTCCCCTGCGTTTTCTGGGGAGGTGGTGCCGCCGGTGGGCTGGTCGTCGCGGTAGGCGGTGATGTCCAGGGCGCCGAGTCGTGTTTCTGCGTTGAAGTTCGGCTCGATGGCTTGGATGCGGGCGGCGAGTCGTACGGCGAGGGGCACGCCGCGGGAGCGGATGCCGATGAGTACGAGGTTTTCTACGCCTTTGTTGGTTTCGATGATTTCGTAGGCGATGCGGGTGAGGGCGCGGCGAATTTCGTCCTCGCTGAGGATGGTGCGGCCGACGGTGGTCGCGTCCTCGGAGGCGTTTTGAGGGGTTGCCAAATGGGGGGCTGCGGTTACATTTCGCCCCTGATTCGCGCCGGATGTGGGTACAGTTGACCCAGGCATAGCCGTCTCCTTCCCCGCCTCACGGGACGGATTTAAAGGTTTTGTGCTTCTAGTAGGGTACCACAGTTCACAGGCTACGTTCAGGTTCGGCGAGAGACCGCTCACTTATGTGCAATGCATAGAAAGACTTCCTGACCAGCGCGTGCCCTCGGTAAGTTCAGCGCACATGATCCATGGGAGAGCCCCAATGACCATGGGAGAGGCTATATACCTGGCTGACGTATAAGATGAAGGGGTACATTCTATCGACTCACACTATTTAGGAGAGTTCATGACCGCCTCCGGCACCCCTGCCGACGCTTCGACGAAGACGTCGAGGGACTTTGACAGCTTGATTCATCAGCTTCGAGATACTGCTCGTAATACCCGCGAACAGGGTGACCGTCTGGAGCGCCTGACTAAGCTGTTCCTGACCCAGGACAGCATCCAGAGCCGTCTGTACAAGGGTGTGCATCTGTGGAACGAGTGGGAGGGCCGCGAGGGCTACGGCGATATTGGTATCGACCTGGTGGCTGAGAATGTTGACGGCGGTGTGACCGCTATTCAGTGCAAGTTCTACGATGAGCAGAGCACGATTGCTAAGGAAAATATCGATTCCTTTATTTCGGCTTCTGGTCGTGAGCCGTTTACGCACCGCATTATTGTGTCTACGACCGATAAGTGGTCGAAGAATGCGGAGAAGATGCTGGAGGAGCAGCGCTTCCCTGTGCAGCGTATGGGCCTGCAGAATTTCCGTGATTCTAATATCGACTGGTCGACCTACTCCCTGGATGAGTCGGACGAGCAGCAGGTTGGTCATAAGCCGCATAAGGAGCTCCGCCCGCACCAGGATCGAGCTATTACGAATACCTTGATTGGTCTGCAGGAGAACGACCGCGGTCAGCTGATTATGGCTTGCGGTACGGGTAAGACTTTTACCGCTATTCGCTTGGCTGAGAAGTTTGCCGAGCAGAATGGCGGTCACGCCCGCGTACTCTTTATGGTGCCTTCCTTGGCGCTGATGTCGCAGTCCATTTCGGAGTTCTCGAACGAGATCGAGGGTCCGTTCCATGCTTATGCGGTGTGCTCCGATTCGAAGGTGGGCCGCGAGAGGAAGCGCGGTGGCGCTAATGCCGACATGGATGACCTGGCCGACCTGCGTATTGAGGACCTGCAGCTACCCGCGACGACGGACGGTGCCGAGTTGGCAAAGGCAATGAATGCTAACCCGTTGGATGAGGGCCTCGAGGTAGTCTTCTCTACTTACCACTCCATTGATGCTGTATCTGCGGCCCAGGCTGCGGGTGTCGGCGAGTTTGACCTGATTATTTGCGATGAGGCGCACCGCACGACTGGTGTGACTCTGGCGGATGAGTCGGAGTCGAACTTCGTGAAGATTCACGACGATAACTGGGTGGCGGGCCGCAAACGCGTCTACATGACGGCTACTCCCAAGATTTTTAACGAGGACACGAAATCCAAGGCAAGCGAGAAGGAAGCCGTACTCTGTTCCATGGATGACATGGATACCTTCGGTCCGGTGTTCTACCGCATCGGCTTTGGTGAGGCTGTGGAGAAGGGCCTGCTGACCGATTACAAGGTGCTGGTACTGGGCGTTTCCGAGTCGCAGGTTGCGACCTCTTTCCAAAACCTTTTGGCTAATGAGTCTAACGAGCTCGCCATTGATGACGTGGCGAAGCTGGTGGGCTGTTGGAACGGCCTCGCCAAGCGCCGCAGCGGCGAGCTGGAGGCTTCCTTCGGCGATGACATTGCCCCCATGAAGCGCGCAGTGGCATTCAACCGTTCTATTAAGGATTCCCAGAAGATTGAGCGCGAGTTTGAGGATCTCGTGCGCATAAACCTGCGTAGACCCGAAAACGACGACCCGACTGATGACCTGGGCGTGCAGGTTCGCCACATTGACGGCGGTTTTAATGCCCAGAGCCGTGCCCAGCTCCTGAATTGGCTCAAGCAGGAGCCGAATGAGGAGGGCCCGATTTGTCGCATCCTGACGAACGCTCGCTGCTTGACTGAGGGCGTGGACGTTCCGAACCTTGACGCGGTGCTTTTCATGAATCCCCGCAACTCGATGGTGGACGTCATTCAGGCCGTGGGCCGTGTGATGCGCCGCGCCGAGGGTAAGAAGTACGGCTATATTATTCTGCCGATTGCTATTCCTGATGGCGTATCTACCGCTCAGGCGCTAAACGATAATGAGCGTTACAAGGTGGTGTGGCAGGTGCTGCAGGCTCTCCGCGCGCACGATGAGCGCATGGACGCGACGATTCACCAGATTGAGCTGAACGACTCTGACCCCGAGTCGATTATTGTGCAGACCGTTAATCTGGCTCCGAAGAAGGAGAAGGACAGTATCGGCGCGAATGATACCGAGGCGCCGGATGATTCCATTACTCCGGGCGTGCAGACGACCCTGACCTTCCCCGCGAAGAAGTGGAAGGACGGCGTGTACGCCAAGATCGTGGATAAGGTGGGTACTCGCGAGTACTGGAGCGACTGGTCGAAGGATATTGCGACCATCGCGGGTCGCCACATCACGATGATTCGTCACCTGCTGGATGAGGCGGCCCCCGAAAGCGAACTGCGTACTATCTTCGCTCAGTTTGTGGAGGGTCTGCAGCAGACTCTGAACCCCTCGATTGACGAAGAGCAGGCCATCGAGATGCTGGCACAGCACCTGATTACGAAGCCTGTCTTTGACGCAATGTTTGCTGGACACCGCTTTACCGAGCTGAACCCGATTTCGCTTGCCATGCAGAATGTGGTGGACCATCTGAACGCGAACGCGGCCTTCGAGAAGGAGCGCGAGTCGCTGTCGGCGTTCTACGAGTCGGTTCAGCGCCGTGTGAAGGACCTTGACAACGCGGCGGCGAAGCAGCACGTGATTAAGGACCTCTACGATAAGTTCTTCCAGAATGCCTTCCCGCGCATTGCGGAGCGCCTGGGTATTGTCTTCACCCCGGTTCCGGTGGTGGACTATATCCTCCGCTCGGCGAATGTGGCTCTGCGGGAGTCTTTCGGTAAGTCGCTCTCTGATGAGGGTGTGAGCATTATCGAGCCCTTCGTGGGCACGGGTACGTTCATCACCCGCCTGCTGCAGCTGGGCTTGATTCGCCCCGAGGACCTGGAGCGCAAGTACACCCGTGAGCTATTCGCGAATGAGATTGTGTTGCTCTCATACTACATTGCGGCGATTAACATCGAGACGGTGTACGGCGAGGTGGCGAAGGAGCACGGCCTGGGCTCGGAGTACGTGCCGTTTAACGGCATGGTGCTGACCGATACCTTCCAGCTTTCCGAGTCTTCGCACCACCTGAACCTGCCGACGTTCCGCGCCAATAGCGAGCGCGCGGAGCGTGAGCTTGAGCAGGATATTCGGGTGATTGTGATGAACCCGCCGTATTCGGCAGGCCAGAAGAAAGCCAACGATAATAACCAGAACGAGAAGTACCCCAAGCTGGATGAGCGCATCGAGAATACCTACGTTGCGCATTCTACGGCCACGTTGAAGAACAGCATGTATGACTCGTATATTCGCGCGATTCGCTGGGCCTCTGACCGCGTAAAGGATAGCGGCGTGATCGCCTTTATCTCGAACGGCTCCTTCATTGACGGCAAAGCGGCGGACGGTCTGCGTAAGTGCCTGGTGGACGAGTTCTCGAAGCTGTACGTGTACAACTTGCGCGGTCAGGCCATCAACATTTCCGGTCAGGCCCGCAAGCGCGAGGCAGGCAATGTCTTTGGTGGGGGTTCACGTACCTCTATTGCCATCTGTGTGCTCGTGAAGGATCCCTCGCACACGGGTGAGGCCGTATTGCATTACCGCGATATTGGCGACTACCTGAGCCGCGAGGAGAAGCTCAACATTATCGATAGTGAGGGTTCCATTGCGCGTACCGAGTGGGAGGTCCTTGTTCCTAACGAGGCCGCCGACTGGATTAACCAGCGCGACGAGAAGTACGACACCTATCAGCCCATCGGCGATAGGGATACTAAGGGCAAGCCGAATACCCCGGGTATTTTCCAACTCTACTCAAACGGATTGAAAACTAATCGTGATGCGTGGGTGTATAATTTCTCGACCCGCACGGTCGAGGAGAACGTGCGCCGCATGATTGAGTTCTACAACTCCGAGGTCGACCGTTATCGGCAGGCCGCCAGCCCCGCAAAGAAAATTAAGGTTGACGACTTCATCACCCGTGACTCGACACAGTTTAGCTGGGATGCTATCAACAAGACCGATATTGTTCGAGGTAAAAAGGGCACCTTCGACCCCTCGAAGGTGCGCGCTTCGTTGTACCGCCCGTTCTGTAAGCAATCGGTGTACTTCGACTTAACGAACCAGTTCAATAATCGTACGTACCAATTGCAGAAGCTCTTCCCGACCCCGGATCACGAGAACATCGCCATTATCGCTTCGGTTGCTGGTACCAAGGATTTCAGCGTACTTATTACCGACACGCTACCTGACCTGCACCTCGTGGGAGATGCTCAGACCTTCAGCCTCTACACCTACGAGCCGGTCGTTGAGGATGACGGAGGGTTTAACTTCAACCTGGGCGGCGGCGAGGTCGTGGACGGCTACACCCGCAGGGAAAACATTACCGATGCCACCCTGGCTACGTATCGCGGCACCTATGGTGACGAGGGCATTGCGAAGGAAGACATCTTCTACTACATCTACGCATTGCTGCACCACCCCGAGTACCGCGAGAAGTATGTAGCAGATCTGAAGAAGATGCTCCCGCGCATCCCGCTGGCGAAGAGCTTCTGGGAGTACTCGCGTGTTGGTCGTGCCCTGGCTGAACTGCACCTGGGTTACGAGAGCGTGGAGCCTTACCCCCTCGATGAGGTGGCTTCCTCCCCCACTCCTGAGGGCCTCGAGGAGCGCTTTGAGTTCTACCGGGTGCAGAGGATGAAATTCGAATCCAAGAAGGATAAGACTCGCATCAAGTACAACGGTCACCTGACTCTCAAGGGCATCCCGGAGGAAGCCTACGAGTACCAGGTGAACGGCAAGTCTGCGCTGGGATGGGTTGTTGACCGCTACCAGGTGAAGCCCGATAAGGATTCACTCATTACGAATGACCCGAACGATTACTGCCGCGCAGTCAATAACCCGCGGTACATCGTGGACCTGATTAAGCGTCTGGTGACTGTCTCGCTGGAGACTAAGAAGCTGGT
>NZ_CAJZIE010000017.1:0-32514 GCF_916049665.1 uncultured Rothia sp.
CGTGTCGCCGCCTCAACGGTTTAAAAGCTCTCATGACCGAGCCTGCCCGGATTCCCAGGCTATAGGGTTATGCTGCCAGGATGCGCGCTGCCGCCTCCTGCTGGGTTCGGGCGAGAGCCGCCTCCTGTTCGGTCTGGCAGTCTACGCACACGCCCTGGTAGAGTACGTCTGCGCTGAAGAGCGCCATACCGTGAAAATCGCTGGGGGTCAGGCAGGGCGCGGAGCCGACCGCGCAGTCCACGTCTTCGACCTTGCCGCAGCGTACGCAGAAGGCGTGGTGGTGGTTGTCGCCCGTGCGGGTTTCGTAGAGGGCGGGGGTTCCCGGCGGCTCAAACTTACGCAGCAGGTCGATGTCGGTCAGATCGGCGAGAATCACGTAGACCGACTGAACCGTAATGGCGGGGATGCGCTCGCGGACTGCCTGCACGATGATGTCGGCGGTGGAGTGCGGGTGTTCCTGCACTGCGTGGAGTACGGCGAGGCGCTGCTTGGTGACGCGGCGGCCCTTGGTGCGCAGGCCGGTGGTCCATGCTTCTTCGAGCTGTTCGGGGCTCATTGCGGAGAGCATGGGCAGGCCGGTGGTGTGGGCGCAGCCGGTATTGTGATGGTCTGGGCGTTGAGCCTTCTTCGTATCGGAGGTTGTCTTTGCGTCGGTCATAGGTTTAAGTCTACACATTATTATGAGAAATTCATCATTATTTTATGAAAAGCTCATAATAAGCCGGCAGGGCGTCCCTTTCATCCACTCTGTGGCGCCCCTCCTCGCCCCGGCCTCGGGTGTGAAGAGATGCCGTACAATCAAAGAACCTAGAGTAACCCGTACCGGCAATCACCATCAAGGAGGATAGGGTCATGGTGTACGACTTCACAAACCCCATCTACATTCTGCTGATGATTCTGCTCTTCGGTGTGCCCATCGTGACCCCGGTGATTTACGGCCAGTACCGCAGTACTACCACCGGTTTTGATCTGGAAGGTCAGCTGATGCTCGGCCTGCTCTTCATCCTTTTCCTGGGTGCTTACAGCACGATTCTGCTGCTCGGTATTTTTCCGACTGCTACGGCGCAGGTGCTGGAGCAGGTGCCCCTGGTGAATATCCCCGGCGCCATTCCCTAGTTCTTCTCGCGCTTTTAGCGTCTGGGTGACGCTCTGGGTGAATCCGCGCGCCATAAGGTGCGCCCGCGGGTGCTTGCACGTATTCTATAGAGTCAAGTACACGCTGTACGCACTGACCTAATTGTTCAGGAGGATACCCATGCACAGCCATAACAACGGACTGAAAACTGCCCTGTTGATGGGCTCCATGGTGGGCATGATGCTGCTTATCGGTGGCCTGCTTTCGGCGACTTTCCGCACCTCCATTTTCATCTGGATTATGGGCCTGGTGAGCTTGGGTTCGGTGGCGTACACCTACTGGAACTCCGATAAGCTCGCCCTGCGCTCCATGAATGCGTACCCGGTGAGCCGTGAAGAGGTTCCGGTGCTCTACGACATTGTGGAGGAGCTGTCCTCCTGTGCGGGCCAGCCCATGCCCGCTCTTTACGTGGCGCCGACCATGACCCCGAATGCGTTCGCGACCGGTCGTAACCCCCAGAATGCCGCGGTGTGCTGCACCGAGGGCATCCTGCAGATGCTAGATGAGCGCGAGATGCGCGGTGTGCTCGGCCACGAGCTCATGCACGTGTACAACCGCGATATCCTGACCTCCTCCGTGGCGGCGGGTATCGCCTCCATCATCGGTACGGTTGCTCAGTTCCTCTCGTTCGGTGCGATGTTCGGCGGTTCCAACCGCGACGGTGAACGCTCGAACCCCCTCGCCATGTTCGTGGTTGCCATGCTGGCTCCCATTGCTACGCAGGTTATTCAGATGGCTATTAGCCGCACCCGTGAATTTGATGCCGACGAGGACGGCGCACGTCTGACCGGTGACCCGCTGGCTCTGGCTTCGGCACTGAACAAGCTGGAGAGTGGCGTGTCCATGTATCCGATGGACCCAAACAATCGCAACACTGAGGCGGCGAGCGCCATGATGATTGCGAACCCCTTCGGTTCGCTGAAGAACATGCTTTCGACGCACCCGCCGATGGATCAGCGTATTGCGCGTCTGCAGCAGCAGGCTCGTGAGATGGGTCAGTACTGAGTCTTTTCTTCGCTGAATCATTCGGGTACTAACATGACCCTGTGTGAATGTGGCGCTGTATGAGTATGACCCAGCGTGACAATTGTGACCCGCGATGACGGATCGGCAGACAAAAATCCTCGGGGTGGCTACTGTGGAAGTAGCCACCCCGAGGATTTTTGCATTTCGGCTTCTAACCGCCTCCCTCACCCATCGCGGGGCGGGGGATCGCTGCCTGAGCTTAGCGGTAGTTGACGAACTGCAGGTCAACCTCAAGGTCAGCGGACTTGAGCATTGCGATAACTTCCTGCAGGTCATCGCGGGACTTGGAGGAAACGCGCAGCTCATCGCCCTGGATGTTCGCCTTCACGCCCTTGGGGCCCTCTTCGCGGATCATCTTGGAGATCTTCTTTGCCTGGTCCTGCGCGATGCCTTCCTTGATGGAGCACTCGATGCGGGTTTCCTTGCCGGATGCGTAGGGCTTGCCGGAGTCCAGGGACTTCAGGGAGATGCCGCGCTTGACCAGCTTGGACTCGAAGACATCCAGCACTGCCAGGGCGCGCTCTTCGGCGTTTGCCTTGATGAGAATCTTGTCGCCGGAGTAGTCGATTTCTGCACCAACGCCGCGGAAGTCGTAACGCTGGGAGATTTCCTTCTGCGCCTGGTGCAGTGCGTTGGAAACTTCCTGCTTGTCCACCTTGGACACAATGTCGAATGACGATTCGCTAGCCATGGGCTTTCCTTTCGTGAATGAGGTGCTACTGGCACCGGTTAGTACTAGCCTACCGGGTTGAGGCTCTTGTTCACAGCTAACTATCAGAATAACCGGCCTGTTTTACAGGCCACACTAACCTTTAAAGAGGACAATAGAAATATGACCATTCAGAACCTGTCCGTAACGGACGTGCACGCGAGCGAGGAAGCCCGCGACCTGCAAACCCTCCTTTTCATCGATCTGCATACCTCTCTGGGTGCTGAGCCCGAGGGTATTCCTGAGGCGGAGCGTCTCAACGAATCTGATCGCCACGAGATTCATCTTGACCTGCACGAGGAAGATGCTGAGCCTTCTCCCTTTGACGGTATCGGTATCACTCTGACGGAACCTTCGCTGGTGGCGCGTTTCCGCGGCGTTCGCCGTGACCTGGAGCGTGAGATTGCCGGCGACATGTGCACCGTGGAGCAGGCGCGCCGCTACCTGGAGCACCTGGAGATTGTGCTTCTGCTCGAGCAGGACGGCGATACTCCTTCTCGCTCCTTCTAAAGCTGCTGTGTAGGCGGCACAGCTGTTCGGGAGGTGGGGTTGCCGCTCTCTGTTGGCGAGGTAATCGATAAAATCAGCCAAATATATAACCTTCGTCACAAAACCCTGCGTGAAGTGTACAAGTCCCCAAAACTGCTGTAGAGTAGTCTCTGTTCGCGTGAGCGAGCAACTAGCACCTAGCTAGGCGGCAGGTTACCCGAGCGGCCAAAGGGGGCTGACTGTAAATCAGCTGGCACTGCCTACGGGGGTTCGAATCCCTCACCTGCCACAAATAGCCCGGTTACGAAAGTAACCGGGCTTTTGTGTATCTAAAACCGGTTTCTAAAACCAAGGGCGGCGAGGCACACTCGCGCTGAGCTTCTCGGCAAAACTCTTATACGGCACTCTTATACGGCACTCTTGTGCGGTTTGTACTCGCCGGTCGTTCCACCCGCCGGATGCGGCGCCTCCGCGACCCGTTACAGGCACCTCGCTGAAGCCTCCGCGACACGCCCATAAACCGGCAGAATCAGCCGCGGAAAGAGTCAACTATGACGGTAAGTTGTCATATCTTTCACAATGTTTGAATCCCAGGGCGAACAATTCGCGATTGGGGTCTAGAGGGTGTAGCTTTATCTCATGGCTACTATTGAAATTACTCAGCAGAACCTGACTGCTACCGTCGAGAGCAACGACATCGTCTTCCTGGACTTCTGGGCAGACTGGTGCGGTCCCTGCAAGCAGTTCTCCCCCGTCTACGAGGCGGCTTCGGAGAAGCACACCGACATCGTTTTCGGCAAGGTCGACACCGAGGACCAGGGCCAGCTCGCTCAGGCAGCAGGCATCACCTCCATCCCCACCATCATGGGCTTCCGTGGCGGTATCCTCGTTTACCAGCAGGCTGGCGCACTGCGCGAAGACCAGCTGGAGACCGTGATCGGTTCGATCCGCGAGCTCGACATGGACAAGGTCCGTGCAGAGATCGCAGCAGCAGAAGGCTCTGCAGAGAAGAAGTAAGCTCACCACCACAAAAGAGCTTGAACGGGGCGCACCCGCCGGTACAACCGGCTGGGGCGCCCCGTCCCTTTTAACCTCGTTAGGGTGCGTTAGCGGTCGCGATGGTCCTCGATAGTCATGCGCGCCCCGTAGCGCTGCTTCGAAAAGCCAGAGGCGTGCATGAGTCGCACCAGACGCTGCCGATGCGGGCTGTAGGGCGCGAGTAGGGCGAGCATTCCTGTATCGTCGGTGCGCTTGCCGGTGAACAGCTCACCGACCGCGTGCGCCAGGTGGTAGTCACCCACGCTGATGGCGTCCGGGTGCCCGCACACGCGCTGCAGCGTCTCAGAGATGCTCCAGGGGCCCACGCCGCGCACAGTGTGTAGGCTCCGCGCCAGTAGCGCGATGTCTCCGCTTGCCGCAATGTTTTTCAGAGACTCGGCGGAACGGGCGTAGGCATACACGGCGTCGTAGCGGCTTTTATCAACGCCCGCCCGATGCCAATCCCAAGTTGGAATCGTCGCCAGGGTCCGGGCGCTTGGGTAGACGCGCATGCCCTCCGGCTGATGCCCCAACCCGGTCGAAGGGGCGGCGGAGCCATACTTTCGCAGAACCCAGCCCAGGGTTCTGAACGCCTCGGTCTGGGTGATGCGCTGCTCCACAATGGCGTTGAGCATCTGCCGGTCCAGCTGACCGGATGCGCTGAGGCGGAGCCCCGGATTCTGTCGCCACGCCCGCTGAACACGCGGCGGAAGAGCCTCAAAAGAGGGGAGGTCACCGAACTGTTCGGCTGGGTCGTGCAACCCTAGCCAGTACGTCATTTCCTGCGCCAGCGCCTGAAGATCGGCTCGAGCCTGCATCTGCTGGTCGGCGGCGGCGTAGGAAGCCCAGATGCGGATGCGCACCGGGCGCATCAGCAGGCGGTGCAGGGAGGGGAGAGCTGCTGGAAGCTTGGTTGCCTCCGCAACTCGTTCGACGTACAGTACCGCAGGGAACTCGTGAAACGGAGTACGAGCCGTCAACCAGATCCGTTCGGCGCCATCCGCGCGGCTCAACGCACGATACGAAAGATCCTGAGCGCCGCGGCGCAACGATCCCAAAGTCTGCGCCAACTGCACCGGAACCTGCGGCTCAATCACGACCTCGCACGCCTCGGGAGCCAGAGCCCCCGGAAGAATCGAAGCCGCGGGGGAGAGAGTACGAACCTGAACGCACGGCTGGTGAAGAACGCCAGGCTCCTGAAGAACATCCGCGAGCGCTGGCGCATAGGGCACACCAGCAGCTGCCAAAGGATGCCGGGCGCGCCGAACACCCACGCCGGGGCGGTCGTTCGGGGATGCAGGAGGAATCGTACTCACCTCACCAGTCTATTCCCTCACCCAACGAGGTGCCCCAGCCTATGACTCCCCCTATGACCACCAGCCTAAGAACATCAGCTCAAGCGGCAGAAATACTTGGCAGGGCAGCCACACCGCTAATGCGATACCCTAAAGGGTAGAGCGAAAACGAACGCAAACTCAGCCACCGGCACGACACAGGCTGCGCGTTCCGCCCCGCTCACAAGGGCGCCCACGCCCGGACACGCACCCCGGACATCACCCCGAGAGAAGGACGCCTATGGCACCGGAAGCACATGACGCACCCTCGATAACTGACGCACCTGAGAAGAACGGCACCGCCACAGGCGCGCGCCGCCAGCGTGCCCAGAAAAAGCCGCGTCAGTCCTTCACCGAGCGCGTCAAGAGCATCCGTCCGCTTGAACTTCTGCCCGGTCTGCTCCTTGCCGCCGCCGTCATGGCGCTGTACACCTACTACTCGTTGCAGCAGATGAAGCACTGGGTGACCCCCTCTTGGGACCTTGCGATTTTCACCCAGATGGCGCAGGCGTACTCGCACTTCTCCGTGCCCATCGTGCCGATTAAGGGGCCCGACTTTAACCTCTGGGGTGACCACTTCCACCCGATTCTGGTGCTCCTCGGCCCCGTCTACGCGCTGTTCCCCTCACCGACCACGCTACTGGTCGTGCAGAACGCTATGGTTGCCTTCGCAAGCTTCGCGATTGTGCGTTTTACTCAGCGTGCCTTCGCGCTCGCCCAGAAGGCTGAAGACGCGCAGAAGAATGAGCCCGCGCAGAACGCTCAGCCCGTAAAGTATCAAGGCGTTATCCCCACCATTACCGGTCTACTGCTCGGTGCCGGCTTTGCCCTCAGCTTCGGCGTTCAGCAGGCAATCGCAGCCCAATTCCACGAGGTCGCCTTCGCCGTGCCGCTGCTCGCCATGAGCCTCGGCTACCTGGTGCTCGCCTCGCGCGTGAGCGGCACCGAACGCGCCCGCTACCTCGCCTACGCCTGCTGGTGGTCCCTGCCCATCGCCTTCGTCAAAGAAGATATGGGCATCACCGTCGCAGCTATCGGCCTCATTATCTTTATCCGCACCGGCTGGCTGAGCACCGCCGTTGACATCCTGATGCCGCGCCTCTCCGAAGGCACCCCCGCCCCCATGCGCGCCCGCATGCAGCAGCTCTACTCCTCCTGGGCACGTACCCCCGCCGTCGCAGAATCCACCATGGTCATAATCTGGGGTGTGTTCTGGTCCGCCGTCGCCATCTACGTGATTCTGCCCTACTTCAACAGCGGCGGTAACTTCGACTACGCCGACAAGGTGAACTTCTCCGCAGCCCTGGGCGACCCCTTCGGCTCGGTCCTGCAGATGCTCGGTAACAACACCAAACTGGCAACCCTCGGACTGCTCCTGATGACCGGCGCGCTCCTCTGGGTCATTTCACCGCTGGCGGCAATTGCCCTGCCGACCCTCGCCTGGCGACTGCTCTCCACCATGGAGTCCTACTGGGCAAGCACCTGGCACTATTCGCTCGTGCTCATGCCGGTCGTCTTCCTCGCCCTGCTGGACGCCGTCCTGCGTGTGCGGTACGGCGTGGTCCCCGCCGCGATTCCGGTACGCTCGGCCGCGCGCGCAGCCGATAGCGCCTCCACCCAGGATGCTGGCGTGCCGACCAAACCCGGCCGCCTCACCGCCCTGGCGCGCCGCATGCCCGTATGGGCTCTGCCCGCCGTGGCGCTCTTGCTTGCGGCGTCCCCGATTTTTGTTGCCGGCTCCCAGCAGCCCCTCGCGTCCCTGGGCAACGCACAGTTCACCGCCTCCGCGCTGACCACCACCGACCAGATGAAGCAGGACGCCGTGCAGAAGGTACCCGAAGGGGTAACGGTCGCATCTGACCTGTCGATTCTGACCCAGCTCATTCCCGGCCGCACCGTCTACTGGATTGGCCACACCGGTGAGCCCGCCCCCGACTACGTGGTCATCGACCGCAAGAGCAACTCCTGGGGCGGTAACCCTCCGACCAATGCCGCACAGTACGCCGCCGACCGCTACGGCCACTCCTACGCTAAGTACGCAACCGTCGGCACGATTGATATTGTGCGACGCGTCGACTAGCCCCTCGGCTCAGCAACTGAATGCGCGCCCACCCCGCACGTAACGGGGTGGGCGCTCGCTTTTAAGAGATGAGGTTTTAAGCACCTTTTTATAGCCCGGGAGGGGACCCTGCGGTACACTAGGTAGAACACGGGAACCCCCGATGAAGGTCTTGTGCGCACCCGGCACCCAAGGTGGTGCTGGAATTGTAGGTGCGCCGTACTCACCATCACCGATTGATACGCCCCAATAAACTTGCGGTTCATACCGTACACGAGGGCTTCTCTTAACGATCTCTGGTCCAGCGTCTTTGCTGCGTCTGCTGTAACAGACACACCACCGCCGTAGAGCGGGAAGGCGAACCACCAGGAATACGTGACATTGCATGTGAGCATTACCCACCCTGTACACCCCTGATTCACAGGGACTACTGTGCGCTGAGCGCAGAGTACGAGCAGGCGTGCGGATAATGTGCCGAGAAATTCAAGACCACCCCCAGCAAAAAGCCGCTACCCGCAGCATCCGCAGAACACCTCTGCAGAATGCGCCGGTAACGGAGGACCCCTGGATGCTCTACTCCCCAGGGGATGATGTGTGGCTGGGCCGTGAAGGGGACACCCGGTAAGCGCCGAAAAGCGTGCGCTATCCACCCCTACCGTATAGAGGAAAAATTGACTGAGAATACTGCTACCCCGGCCGAACTGAACGCCGAGGCAGAGACCGTTGTGACCACTGAGAACATCACCGAGAACACCGTTGAGAGCCCTGCTGTAGAAGCAGAAGAAACCACCGCAGAAGCAACTGCAGAAACCGCTGCAGAAGAAACTGCCGCAGAAGCACCCGCCGAAAAGGCTGAAGAAGAAGGCGTACGCTTCACCGACCTGGGCCTGGACGCACGCGTCCTGGCAGCGCTGGAAGAGGTCGGCTACGAGAAGCCGTCCCCCATTCAGGAACAGACCATCCCGCTGCTGCTCGAAGGCCACGACGTGGTCGGTCTGGCACAGACCGGTACCGGTAAGACCGCAGCATTCGCGCTGCCGGCGCTGTCCCGCATGGCTGAACTCGCCGACATTAACGGCGTCTCCCGTGACACCCAGGTTCTGGTCCTGGCACCCACCCGTGAGCTGGCTCTGCAGGTTGCAGAGGCCTTCTCCTCCTACGCAACCCACATGGAGGACTTCACCGTCCTGCCCATTTACGGTGGCTCCCCCTACGGCCCGCAGCTGGCTGGTCTGCGCCGCGGTGCGCAGGTCGTCGTCGGTACCCCCGGCCGCGTGATTGACCACCTCGAAAAGGGCTCCCTGGACCTGTCCAACCTGCAGTACCTGGTACTGGACGAGGCAGACGAAATGCTGCGCATGGGCTTCGCCGAAGACGTGGAGAAGATCCTCGAAGGCACCCCTGACAGCAAGCAGGTTGCCCTCTTCTCCGCAACCATGCCCAACTCGATCCGCAAGATCGCTCAGCAGTACCTGAACGACCCCGTCGAGGTCCGCGTCAAGGCTAAGACCACCACCAGCGCAAACATCACTCAGCGCTACATGCAGGTCATGCACTCCCACAAGCTGGACGCAATGACCCGCGTGCTCGAGGTGGAGAACTACGACGGCATCATTGTCTTCGTGCGCACCAAGAAGGAAACCGAGGAAGTTGCCGATAAGCTGAAGGCACGCGGTTTCGCGGCAGCAGCGATTAACGGTGACATCCCCCAGCAGCTGCGTGAGCGCACCGTTGACGCCCTGCGTGACGGCCGCATCGACATCCTCGTGGCAACCGACGTGGCTGCGCGTGGCCTGGACGTTGAGCGCATCTCCCTGGTCGTCAACTACGACATCCCCCACGACACCGAGTCCTACGTGCACCGCATCGGTCGTACCGGCCGTGCAGGTCGCGAAGGTGCCGCAATCCTCTTCGTCACCCCGCGTGAGAAGTACATGCTGCGTCAGATCGAGAAGGCAACCCGCCAGAAGGTCGAGCCGATGCACATGCCCACCGCGGAGGCAGTGAACGAGACCCGTAAGCAGCGCTTCGCACAGCAGATTACCGAGACCATCGAGTCTGAGGACCTGAGCTTCTTCCGCCAGATTATCGAGGACTACGAGAACGAGCACGACACTACCGCTGAGGACATCGCGGCCGCACTGGCTGTTATTGCCCAGCAGGGTCGCCCCTTCTTCCTTGACGAGGAAGAGGACATCGCACGCAACTCCCGCCCCTTCTCCGATGACGATTCGGACCGCGGCGGCCGCAAGGCAAAGCGCGCGCACAACGACGAGGGCATGGTCAACTACAAGCTGAACGTTGGCCGTTCCTCCCGCGTGACTGCAGGCGCTATTGTGGGTGCGCTGGCTAACGAGGGTGGCATTAAGGGCTCCCAGATTGGCTCCATCGACATTCGCCAGCACTTCACCATTGTTGGTCTGCCCGAGGACCTGCCCCGCGACTTCTTCGATCGCCTGCGTGACACCAAGATTGCTGGCGAGTTCATCAACATCCGCAAGGACAACGGTCCCAAGGGCGGCGGCCGCGGCTTCGGCGGTGGCCGTCGTGAGGGCGGTTTCCGCGATTTCGATCGCCGCGAGGGTGGTCGCCGTGAAGGTGGCTACCGCGGTAACCGCGATGGTGGCCGTGACTTCGGCGGTGACCGCGACTTCAAGCGTGGCGGCCGCGATTTCGGTGGCAAGCGCAATGACCGTGACTTTGGTGGTCGCGATAACCGCCGCGAGGACCGCGGTGGTCGCGACTTCAAGCGCAACGACCGTGATTTCGGCGGCAAGCGCAATGACCGTGACTTCGGCGGTCGCGATAACCGCCGTGATGGTGGCTACCGCGGTAACCGCGACGGCGGTCGTGACTTCGGTGGCCGTGGCAAGCGCTACTAAGGTTTCGGCTTGGCCTAGAGCCTGCGTCATGAGGGGCTGCTGAGATAATCAGCCAGTCATAACCCGCATATGATTCAAAGACCGGCAGGGGAGTGACGAGCTCTCCTGCCGGTCTTTGTACGTCTGTGGTAGCTATTGTGGTGGTGCTTGGCTAATGTTTGGCTTTCATATGGCTGCTCGGGGAGCATATAGGCCCCAAATGTGGTGTATGCCATAGCTTTTTCGCTTGCGAGCATTCGCGAAGACCTGTATAGTTTTACCTGTTGCCCCGATAGCTCAGTGGTAGAGCGCCATCTTGGTAAGATGGAGGTCCCGGGATCGATTCCCGGTCGGGGCTCAGATAAGCCTGTCTCTTCGGAGGCAGGCTTTTTTGTTTGCCCGCCTATTTTGCCTGCCCAAAACCGGTACACGCAGGTGCTTAGCGCACGACTCGATGCCGGGTATAGCAAAGCCCCCGAGAAGAACTCGGGGGCTTCATCTTTATGCTCTTACGAAAGCGTTAGGAGGCGCGGCTTACCACCGGCAGCTGGGAGAGCAGCTCGTAGGAACGCAGGCGGTCCTCGTGCTCCCACGCCTCGGTCATGACAATCAGCTCGTCAGCGCCCGTGCGTGCCACCAGGTCCTCAATACGAGCCTGGGCGGTGGCGGGGGAGCCTACAATCGCCTCGGCGGTCATGCGCTCAATGTGCATCTTCTCGGCATCGGTCCAAATGGCGTCCATATCCTCCACGGGAGGCGCGAACGACAGGTTGCCGCGTACCACGCCCAGGAAGTGCTGCTGCTGGGTCGTGTACAGGTAGCGGGCGCGCTCGTCAGTATCAGCGAGCATTGCGCTGGCACCCACCATGACGTAGGGCTGTTCCAGGTGTTCGGAGGGCTTGAAGTTCGCGCGGTAGGTATCCACCGCCTCCTGCAGCATGGCGGGGGCAAAGTGCGAAGCGAACGCGTAGGGCAGACCGAGCTGTGCGGCAAGCTGCGCGCCGAACAGGGAGGAACCCAGAATGTACAGGGGCACCTTCGAGCCCTGACCGGGGATGGCGTGCACGCGGTGCATGGGGGAGGGCTCGCCCAGGAAGCGCTGCAGCTGCTGCACCTCAGCGGGGAAGCTCATGGCGGCAGAATCGTCGCGGCGCAGGGCGGCAGCGGTCATCGGGTCGGTGCCGGGTGCACGGCCCACACCCAGGTCAATGCGGCCCGGATGGAAGGCGTTGAGGGTGCCGAACTGCTCTGCCACCACGTAGGGTGCGTGGTTGGGGAGCATGATGCCGCCCGAACCCACGCGAATGCGCTCGGTTGCGGCGGCAATCTCCGCCATGACCACCACGGTCGCCGAAGACAGCAGGGAGCCGGCGTTGTGGTGCTCAGCGACCCAGAAACGCTCGTAGCCGTAGGACTCAGCCGCGCGCGCCGCGTCGATGGTGTTGAGCATTGTCTGGTGCTGGCTCTGGTCGGAGCGGTGCGGCATCAGGTCGAGGACCGAAATTTTTACGTTAGAAGACACAAGTTTTCCTTCTGAAGTAGATTGCGGGTACCCGTTCAGCCTACTCTCGCCTGGGCGAGAAGTGTAGGGGCACATTGCGCGCCTTCGCTAGTAGGTAAATAATGCTAAGAAATACTGCTTGTAATCTCTATACGTCCACTCTGTGCGCCCAAGCTGAACACTGTGCACAAGAGCTGTAGACTGAAACCATGAGCATTAACCCTGAGATTGTGGGCAGGGTCTACCCGTCCGAGAACACCTACGTTGTCGGCCGTGAAAAGATCCGCGAATTTGCCCGAGCAGTTCACGCAGAAAACCCCCTCCACCACGACGTTGAGGCAGCCCGCGCGGCAGGGTACGCAGATGTGATTGCCCCGCCGACCTTCGCCATTATCCTGGCGCAGGCAGCCGACGCGGCACTCATCAACGACGATTCCGCCGGTATTGATTTCTCCCGCGTGGTGCACGCCGACCAGCGCTTCACTCACCACCGCCCCATCGTTGCCGGTGATGAGCTGCGCACCGAAGTTCACGTGGACTCCGTGCGCGTCATGGGTGCCGGCGCTATGCTGACCACCCGCGAAGAAATCGTTGACGCGCAGGGCGAGCCGGTCACCACCTGCATTTCTTCGCTGCTGGTTCGTGCTGAGGAGGAGAACTAATGGTGCGTTTTGAAGATCTTGAAAAGGGCCAGGAAATCGGTTCGCGTACCGTGGAGCTCTCCCGCGCTTCGCTGGTGCGTTACGCTGGCGCCTCCGGTGACTTCAACCCGATTCACTGGAATGAGCGTTTTGCCCAGTCGGTGGGTCTGCCCGGCGTGATTGCTCACGGCATGCTGACCATGGGCACCGCCGTGCAGCTCGTGAGCGACTGGGTGGGTGACCCCGGCGCGATTGTGGACTACCAGACTCGCTTCACCAAGCCCGTTCCCGTGGCGGATGCGCCCGGCGGCGAAAACCCCGACACCCCCACGAACGCCCTGACCATTAGCGGTAAGGTGGGTGCCCTGAATGAGGAGGAGCGCACCGCCCGCATTGACCTGACCGTCACCGCGCGTGACGAGGAGGGCAAGGAGCAGAAGGTTCTGATGAAGAGCCAGGCTCTGGTGCGTCTCTCGGCATAGTCTCTCAGCTTAGTCTCTCGGCATGGAGTCTCTGCGCTCGCAGATAGCTTGCTGGAAGCCCCGGCGCTACCTATTGAGGTGGTGTCGGGGCTTTTGCGTGCTCGCCGATTTTGTGTACTTATCGGTGGGATGATGGTGTTTCTTTTCTGAGAAAGGTGCGGCGGAAAATGAAGGCAAAATCACCATAAGGTTTTTGTGACTTTAACGCGTGGCGGGTGTTGACCCTGCACAACGACCGGTATTCTTAACCTATGACTGAAAAGCTGTTGAGCGAACTGACCACCGCCCAGGTAGGCGGCCCCGCCAAGACCTACGTCCGTGCCACCTCCGAGGCAGAAATTATCGAAGCAGTCTCCGCTGCAGACGCCGCAGGCGAACCCGTCCTCATCGTGGGCGGCGGCTCCAACCTGCTGGTTTCCGACGAAGGCTTCAACGGAACCGTCGTGCACATCGCCTCCGAAGGCGTGGAGAAGCTGCCCATCCCCGGGTGCGGCGGCGCAAACGTGCGCGTACAGGCGGGCACCATCTGGGATGACTTCGTCAAGCTCAGCATCGAGAACGAATGGGTCGGCCCCGCAGCCCTCTCCGGCATTCCCGGCACCGTGGGCGCAACCCCCGTGCAGAACGTGGGCGCCTACGGCGTTGAGGTGAGCGAGTTCATCGCCTCCGTACGCACCTGGGACCGCGAAAAGAACACCCGGAAGACCTTCGCTGCCGCTGACCTGCGATTCGGCTACCGCGACTCGGTGCTCAAGCGCGCAACCGTCAACGGCTCGCCCCGCTACGTGGTGCTGACCGTTGATTTCCAGTTCACCCTCGGCAACCTCTCCTCCCCGATTCGCTACGCTGAGCTGGCGAAGAGTCTGGGCGTTGAGCCCGGTCAGCGTGCCGAGTCCGCACTGGTGCGCGAGAAGGTGCTTCAGCTGCGCGGCTCCAAGGGCATGGTGCTCAACCCCGAGGACCGTGACACCTTCTCGACCGGTTCCTTCTTCACCAACCCGATCGTGCCCCGCTCGACCCTGGAGTCCCTGCCCGAGGGCGCCCCGAACTTCCCGGTGGTTGTGAAGACTTCCCCGTTCACCGCCGGTGTCGAGGACCCCGATCACGTAAAGCTTTCGGCAGCATGGCTGATTCAGCACGCCGGTTTCGATAAGGGCTTCGGCCTGGAAGGTGAGTCCCGCGAAATCGCTCAGGGCCGCGCGAGCCTGTCCACCAAGCACACCCTGGCGATTACCAACCGCGGCGGCGCATCCGCTGAGGACATCTTCGCTATTGCCCGCGCTGTGCGTGACGGCGTGCGTGAACGTTTCGGCGTGACCCTGGTGCCTGAGCCTGTCGTGGTCAACGGCGAAATCTAAACGCTAAACTTCTCGCCCCTCGTAGCGCGAGAGCACATAGAATAAACGCTTCGGGCGGTCTCTTCAACAGAGACCGCCCGAAGCGTTTTATTAACCCGCTGAGTTAGTGGCGAGGGGAGGAGATACGCGCCTGCCCCGGCAGGTAAGGCCTGCGCTTGGGCGCTGTGCGCGTCGCAGCCAGCGGAGCGGCGGGCAGGTGCTCCATCAGTACCTGAACCGCCAGCGGAAGCTTCTGAGGCGGGCTGGGGGCGTGGAAAATCGGCTTGTGGCGCGTGGGACGGTACGGGTAGTATTCCGCGTCCTCGCTGTGCGACCAGACAAGGTTGCCGAACTCGCCTGGAACGGGGGAAAGCACGTTAGCGTAGTAGGCGCGCGTCTGCAGATTGGTACGCTCCGAGGCGCCGGTAGCGGTGCCGGTGGATACCCCGCTGGGCACACGATCCTGCTCGATGACGAGGGCTCGAACCATGCCGCCTACCGCGCTGACTGCGTTCACGTGCAGAGCGAGCAGGTCCCCGTCCTTGTGGTCGACCTGCACCTCGCCGTCCGCAAGGATTTGGGCACCCTTGGTGATGCTGCTGGCAATCCCTTCGCAGAGGGCGCGGATGAGCGCCATACGTGCCGGGTAGAGGTCAGCGATATCCCAGCCGATGAGGGCTGCGGAATTGCCCGTGTACTCCTCGCAGGATTCGTAGGAGGCCACATCCACGTAGCCGCGGGCGATAGGCTCATGGTCGTAGGGGCGGCCGTCGCGCTGCTCCCAGAAGCTGAGGGCGGTTGCGGCGAAGACAGCCTGCCCGTCGCGCACGGCGACGCTGAGCGTGAAATCCTGCGGGTAGCCGTTCTTGCTGCGTGGGCGCAGGGGGATGGCGCGGGTGTATTCGGTGAATTCCTCTGGCCAGTCCAGGTAGTAGCTCATGCTTGCCCCGTCGCTACGGTGCACGGTGAGTTCGCCCGGCAGCAGCATGGCTTCGGGCACACCACCGGCGCGTTCGGCGGCGTAGTGTTCGCTGACGGGCCAGGGGTTGAACTCCGTGCGGTAGGGGCTGGAGAGGAAGGAATCGAGCATAGAACGTATCCTCTCATAGTTCAGGTTTTAGTGCATGGATACGCGGCTTTTATGACAAATGAGCTGTCCTTTCTGAATGCTCGGAAAGAGTGTTCAGAAAGGACAGCTCATAGTGTAGGGTGGGCGGCTCGTTTAGAGGG
Organism: uncultured Rothia sp.; assembly: GCF_916049665.1. GTDB lineage: Bacteria > Actinomycetota > Actinomycetes > Actinomycetales > Micrococcaceae > Rothia. The sequence goes on from NZ_CAJZIE010000017.1 coordinate 15,843, forward strand.
ACTCGCCGCGGCGTTCAGGCAGCAGGAACACGGTGGTTGCCGCTACCAGGAACGCGGTGGAGAAGAGCGTAAAGAGCAGCGGAGTTCCACCGAAAGCGACCAGCGGCGGCACAATGAGCGGCGCCGCGATGGATGCGATACGACCAATACCGGCGGCGGCACCGGTGCCGGTTCCGCGCAGGTGGGTCGGGAAAATCTCCGGGCTCAGGGCGTAGAGGGCACCCCACGCGCCGAGGTTGAAGAAGGAAAGCAAGCATCCGGCGAGGATGATGAATACCTCGGCGTGCGCCATGCCGTAGCCAGCCGCTGCGAGGGCGGAGCCGAGCAGGAACGCGGCGAGGGTTGCGCGGCGGCCCCACTTTTCGATGAGGTAGGCGGCAACCGCGTAGCCGGGCAGCTGAGCGAGGGTCATGATCAGGGTGAACGCGAAGGACTTGACGAGGCTGAAGCCCTGGGCGCTCAGCAGAGTCGGAATCCAGATGAACGCGCCGTAGTAGGAGAGGTTGATGCAGAACCAGATGACGCACAGGGCGATGGTCTTGCGGCGCTGACCGGCAGCCCAGATGGAGTGGACCTTGGCGGACTCGGCGTTGTCGGCGCTTTCTACGGCGCCGTGCTCCGCGGAGTCCTCGGCCTTCTTAGCGTTGGGGAAGAGAGCGGGAGACGCCTCGAAACGCTCGACGACGCGGCGCGCATCATCGTGCTTGCCGACGGACTCCAGGAAGCGCACGGACTCGGGAGTTCCCAAGCGAATCACCAGCGAGTAGATGGCGGGGACCAGGCCGATGGCAAGCGCCCAGCGCCAGCCGTTCGCCTGGGGAACAACGAAAGTACCGATGAGCGCGGCGAGAATCCAGCCGACAGCCCAGAACGCCTCAAGGGCGACCACGACGCGGCCACGAATAGCGCGCGGCGAGAACTCAGAAATCAGGGTGGACGCCACCGGCAGTTCCGCACCCAGTCCCAGGCCGACCAGGAAGCGGAAGACGAGCAACACACCCAGGGAGGTGGCAAGCGCGGAGGCGCCGGTCGCCAGACCGTAAACCAGCAGGGTGAGCGCGAAGATGTAGCGGCGGCCGAGCTTATCGGCGAGCAGACCGCCGAAGGTTGCGCCGAGCGCCATGCCGGCGAAGCCGATGGATCCGAGCCAGGAGGCTTCGGTGGGGCTCAGATGCCATTCCTTGATGAGGGCTGCCATGACGAAGGAGATGAGGCCGACGTCCATGGCGTCGAGTGCCCAGCCGAGACCCGAGATGCCCAGGAGCTTGCCGTGGGCGCGGGTGAAGGGGAGGTTTTCGAGGCGCTCATTGAGCGTGGGAGGTGCCGTGCGTTCCGCGGTGGGTGCAGTGGTGCTGGCGGGCGCAGCGGCGTTGGTGCGGTGTGAGTCCGTCGATGCGGGACGTGAGGAGGACACGGTAGTGGGTCGCTTCCTTAGTGTTTAGGCACAAGTGCCGGGTGAATTGTTCCCTTACAGTGTATAAAGGTGCTTTCGACTTGAACACTATTGAAACGAAAAAATTTTGAAGATGACGGAAAAATCTCAACATGAAGAAATCTTTCACAGCACCCACCCAGCGGCGGGTGCTATTCTCTAACCACCGCCGCCCGGTGAAACTCACCTACGGCACGTTTGGAAGGACCACCCCTGAAAACCATTGAAGATGAAGTCAAGGAAAGCGAGACCAGCCGCTTTCACCGCTGGCTCGAAGCCCGTAAGGAGCGCATGCACGCGCATCCGGTTATGCGTCATCTCTACAAGCCCCTCGTCATCGGTGTGGGCGCCTTCTGCTTTATTGCCGGACTGATTATGCTCGTCACCCCCGGCCCCGGCTGGCTGTTTATCTTCATCGGCCTGGGCATTTGGGGCACCGAATTCACCTGGGCACGCCGCGCCAATATTTTCATGAAGCACGTGGTGCTCACCGCCTGGTACCGCTACCGCGCCTGGCGACAGCAGCGTAAGGAACGCAAAGCCGCACGTAAGGCAGAACGCAAAGCCGCCGCGAATCAGCGATAACCAACGCTAACCTGGCTCGCGCTCAGCCCGCATAAGCTATACGCAGACACAGAAAGCCCTCGCTCCCATCCCATACGAATGGTAGCGAGGGCTTTTGTATAGGCTTGTCAGTGAGCTTTAGAGCTTGCCAATAGCAATCTGCAGCATACGGCGAATTGGCTCAGCAGCACCCCACAGCAGCTGGTCACCCACGGTGAACGCGCTAATGTACTCGGGGCCCATCGCAAGCTTACGCACGCGACCAACCGGGATCTCCAGAGAACCGGAAGCAGCCACGGGGGTCAGCTGCTCCATGGACTCCTCACGCTCGTTCGGCACGAAGCGAACCCAGGGGTTGTCCTCGGCGATGATGCGCTCGATCTCCTCCAGCGGCAGGTCCTTCTTGAGCTTGATGGTCAGCGCCTGAGAGTGCGAGCGCATCGCAGCGATACGGACGCACAGACCGTCCATGGTGATCTTGTCGTCTTCGGAGCGACCCAGAATCTTGTTGGTCTCGACCTCAGCCTTCCACTCTTCGCGGGACTGACCGTTACCCAAATCCGAGTCGATCCAGGGAATCAGGGAGCCGGCGAGCGGCACACCGAACTGGGAAGAATCCAGCTCACCGGAGCGCTGCTTAGCAAGGATCTTGCGGTCGATGTCCAGAATTGCGGATGCGGGGTCGTTCAGCTCCTCGGAGACCTCGTTGCCCAGGTCGCGGAACTGTGCAAGCACCTCGCGCATGTGGCGGGCACCGCCGCCGGAAGCAGCCTGGTAGGTCATGGAGGTTGCCCACTCGACCAGGTCGTTCTTGAAGAGGCCGCCCAGGCCCATCAGCAGGCAGGAGACGGTGCAGTTACCGCCGACGAAGTCCTTCACGCCGGATGCCAGGCCGCGGTCGATGACGTCGCGGTTGATGGGGTCCAGCACGATGATGGAGTCATCGTTCATGCGCAGGGTGGAAGCGGCGTCAATCCACAGGCCGTCCCAGCCGGCTGCACGAAGCTTCGGGTGCACAGCCTCGGTGTAGCCACCGCCCTGAGCGGTCACAATAATCGAGTGCTTACGCAACTCATCAATGTCGTATGCGTCCTTCAGCTCGGACGGCTCAATTACGCCGTCGAAGGTGGGCGCAGCGCCACCAACATTAGAGGTGGTGAAGAAGACGGGGGTAATGCCCTCGAAGTCGCCTTCCTCAACCATGCGCTTCATGAGGACGGAGCCCACCATGCCGCGCCAGCCAACAAAACCTACAGAGTCACCGGGAATAAAGTTCATGGTTCCAAGTGTACTCTCAGGCTGGCGGGTGCGGACTAACACCGTACAAAAAATTTGATATTCGGAACGGGATACCGTGTGAAGAGGCGGGGCTTATTACCGGGGCACCGGGAGTCGCATTAAACACTCAAGCCCGCGGCACTCCGGGAGGGGAGTAGCCGCAGGCTTGAAATGCATGTCTATATCAGCGAGTGAATGAGGGAAGCTTGAACTAGATACGTTCGAGCCGCTGGAACGAGAAGTACATGGGGTTCTTCGTGCCCGACTCATCGAGCAGGTAACCCTTCTCGCTATTCTCCCAGGCGCTCTCGGAGGTGACCCGCCAGCACCCGTTCGGGGAGCTGACCTCGCAGTTACCCGCAGAATTTGCAAGCTGCAGTTCGGGCGCTCGCGTATCGCCGGTAATCTCGTTACCTTCCTGGCAGTAGAAGAGGGTCCGCTCCACCGTCTTCACCCGGCCGAAGACGGGCAGGTCGGTGCGGGAGAGTGCCTCCGCGTAGACGGAGCCGCCACCAAGAATCCAAGCATCAACCGCGGCGGTATCTGCCGGGGTAGCTTCGACCGGCGCGCCTGCAACGTCACGAGCCGCGTACAGCGCCGCATCCAGCGAGGGAACCCACAGTGCACCATCGCGTTCTTCCGCCTCGGTGACCGAACGGCTAATCACAATATTCGTACGGCCCGGTAGCGGGCGGAAACGCGGCGGGCACGAATCCCAGGTGCGGCGCCCCATAATCACCGGGGCACCCAGCGTCACCTTCTTGAAGTGCGCCAAATCTTCCGGAGCGTACCAGGGCATATCACCGTCACGTCCGATGATGCCGGCATCAGTTTGAGCCCAAATAGCGCCCAGACGATACATCATGCCTCCTTACAACCTGCAGTTAGACCGCAATCGGGGCGGCAATACCGGGGTGGTGCTTGTAATCCACCAGCTCAAAGTCTTCATACTCGTAATCGAAAATAGAAGGCTTCTTCGTCTTAATAACCAGCTTCGGGTAGGGGTACGGTTCGCGCGGCGGGTAGGGGTTACCCTCCGGGTCGGTGCCGTAGCCCAGCTGCTTCTTCACCTGCTCCAGGTGGTTCGAGTAGATGTGGCAGTCGCCGCCGGTCCAGATGAACTCGCCCGGCTCCATGCCCACCTCCTGCGCGATCAGGTAGGTCAGCAGAGCGTACGAGGCGATGTTGAAGGGTACGCCCAGGAACATGTCCGCGCTGCGCTGGTACAGCTGGCAGGACAGCTCCTTCACACCGTCCGCGCGTTCGTGCACGTAGAACTGGAACAGCGCGTGGCAGGGCGGAAGCGCCATGTTGTCCACCTCGGCAGGGTTCCACGCTGAGACGATGTGGCGGCGCGAGCTCGGGTTATTCTTCAACGAATCGATAACCTTCGCAATCTGGTCAATCGTGCCGCCGTCGGGGGTCGGCCACGAACGCCACTGCACGCCGTAGACCGGGCCCAAATCGCCGTTCTCATCAGCCCACTCATCCCAAATGGTCACGCCGCGCTCCTGCAACCAGCGCACATTCGAGGAACCGCGCAAGAACCACAGCAGCTCAATGGCAACAGACTTGAAGTGCACACGCTTGGTGGTAATCAGCGGGAACGACTCACGCAGGTCAAAACGCATCTGACGGCCAAACACGCCGAAGGTGCCGGTGCCGGTACGGTCGGAACGCTGCGCATCCGCCGCGATGGCGTCCTTGTTCTCCTCGAGGATTTCGCGCAGAAGATCTTCATAGGGAGTGGGGATTGCGTGAGTCATAAGAAAAACCTTGAATCCTGTCAGTAGACGTGAGAGACGGTCACAAATCAACCGCCCCTCTATTGTAAAACTCTCGAATGGGCGCAGGTAGAGCATACGCGCTGAGCATAAAGCCCAGCGCGCTCGCCGTTAGAAGATCAAAGTATATGGGTGTTAGTCCAGGGCCGCGCGTACACGCTCCACCGAGACAATACGCGGGTCATCGCCCTCAGTCACCTGCAGAACCAGGGCATCGCCGGGCTCCAGGTACGGGTCCTCAGTCGGAAGAACCTCCGCGGAACCCTCAAACAGGTACTCACGCAGAACATCCATCACCTGAGGCAGCACCGGGCGGTGAGTGCACAGCAGGGAGGAAGAATCCTTATCGAACAGCGACGCCACGGTGCGGGCAACACGCGCCGGGTGACGCTGAGCGCCAGCCTCAGACAGGGACTTCTTCTCCTTCACCGACACACCATAATCCACCGAGTACGGGGTCACGGTCTGAACGCAACGCAGCCACGGGGAAGAAATAATACGGCTCGGAGCCCACGCCGCAAAGAGACGGCTAGAAGCCAACGCCTGACGCTTGCCGGTAGCCGCAAGCGGGCGGTCATCCTCAGCAGCAGCCCAGTTCGAACGCGGCTTAGCCTTCGCGTGGCGGGCAATCAGCACCGGGCGGGTGCGCAGCGCGTCCGCCTCCGCGAGAGCCTCCAGAGACTCCAGGGGCGCCAGGTCGTCCTCGTTGGTCAGCAGGGCGCGAGCAACCTCGGTGCTCACCCAGCGCAGCTCATCCACTTCACCCTCATCAGCCAGGGCACGGGCACCCTCGGGAAGCTCAGCGGACCAGTAGAAAACATCCTTCGGGCGGCCACCCACCGGGTAGGAAGTCACCGCCAGGGGCACACCCAAAACAACCTGCAGACCGACCTCTTCGCGAATCTCACGAATAGCAGTCTCAGCCAGGGACTCACCCGGATCCTGCTTACCCTTAGGCCAGGACCAGTCGTCATAACGAGGGCGGTGAATGATGAGGACCTCAAGCGCACCATCGCGCATGCGCCAAATCAGTGCGCCAGAAGCAACAATATCCGCAGTGTTTGCGGGGGCACGGTCAATGCTGTTGACCGCGTCAAAACGTCGTGCCGAGTAGTAGATGGAGGGGGAATCCAGCGGTGCCATATCTCTCTCTGAACCTCTTCGCTAGGCTTGTGCACAATGCCAGGGGGCACCATGCTCCGCGTCTAATTGTAGGCGAGAGAACGGTCAAGTTGTAATCTCAACGTAACCTGTTGTTCACTTTTGCGCTAAGTGCACTAGTCCACCGCACGTTTTTGCACGACACGCGGAAAACCCCGCCTGCCCCACGCCATAAAGCGCGAGAACAGACGGGGTTCACGACCAGAAATCACCGGTAGGTCAGCGGCGAAGTCTTAGACCTTATCGACCACGTTCTTACGGGAACGCGAGCTCAGGTAGTACGACTGCACGTCCTGTAGCGGGTTGCCCTGATCATCGGTGTCGTGGCGGGTCCAGTTACCCTCAGAATCCAGGTGCCAAGTACGCGAAGAATCACTCATGTAGATGGTGAACATATCACGCAGGTACTTCACGTGGCGCGGATCCTTCACCGGCACGAGCGCCTCAATACGGCGGTCAAGGTTACGGTGCATCATGTCGGCAGAGCCAATGTAGACAATCGGATCGCCGCCGTTCTCGAAAGCAAACACGCGCGAATGCTCCAAGAAACGACCCAGCACCGAACGGACGCGAATATTCTCGCTCAGACCCTTAACGCCAGGGCGCAGAGCACAAATACCGCGAACCACCACATCCACCGGCACACCTGCCTGCGAAGCACGGTACAGCGAATCGATGACGGCCTCATCCACCATGGAGTTGCACTTGATCTGAATCTTCGCCGGGCGGCCAGCCTTGTGGTTCTCAATCTCCTGATCGATGCACTCAATCAGGCCGCTACGCAGAGTACGCGGCGCCACCAGCAGCGACTGGTAGTTAGTCTTCGGTGCGTAACCGGACAGCTGGTTGAACAGGCGGGAGACGTCCTCACAAATCTGCTCGTCGCAGGTAATCAGACCCAAATCCTCGTAGAAACGAGCGGTCGACGGGTGGTAGTTACCGGTACCAATGTGCGCGTAACGGCGCAGGTGGTTACCCTCGCGGCGCACCACCAGCGACAGCTTGCAGTGAGTCTTCAGACCCACGATGCCGTACACCACGTGCACGCCGGCGCGCTCCAGCTTACGAGCCCAGGAGATGTTGGCTTCCTCATCAAAGCGAGCCTTAATCTCGACCAGCGCCACGACCTGCTTGCCTGCCTCAGCGGCCTCAATCAGCGCATCCACGATGGGGGAGTCGCCACTGGTGCGGTACAGAGTCTGCTTAATCGCCTGAACACGCGGGTCAGCGGCAGCCTGCGCCAGGAACGCCTGCACACTGGTTGCAAACGAGTCGTACGGGTGGTGCAGCAGTACATCGTGATCGCGTGCGGCAGCGAAAACGTCCGCAGCCTTCGCGGTCTCGGTGGCGTTGAGCCAGCGGGAGGTGTGCGCAATGTGCTTGGGGTAGTGCAGCGCCGGGCGGTTCGCGCGAACAATCGCACTCATGCCGCGCAGATCCAGCGGAGCCGGCAGACGGTACACCTCAGACTCGTCAATGTTCAGCTCAGAAATCAGCAGGTCCAGGATGGTCGGGTTGATGGTGTCCTCAACCTCCAGACGGACCGGCGGACCGAAACGACGGCGCAGAAGCTCCTTCTCCAGAGCCTTCAGCAGGTTCTCTGCATCGTCCTCTTCCACCTCAAGATCCTCATTACGGGTCACGCGGAAGACGTGGTGCTCCACAACCTCCATGCCCGGGAAGAGAGTGTCCAGGTGCTCAGCAATGATGTCTTCCAGAGCAATGTAGCGGCTCTCGCGGCCCGCAGTATTAGCGGCGCGGGAACCATCCACAGAGACCATACGGTCCAGCTGATCGGGCACCTTCACGCGCGCGAACAGCTCCTTGCCGGTCTGCGGGTTACGCACCAGCACCGCAAGGTTCAGCGACAAGCCCGAAATGTAGGGGAAGGGGTGCGCCGGGTCAACCGCCAGCGGGGTCAGAATCGGGAAGATGTCCTGCATGAACTCCTGACGCAGGCGCTGCTTAGCGTCCGCGTCCAGGTCGTCCCAACCCACAATGCGGATATTCTGCTCCTCCAGAGCAGGCAGAACCTGGTTGTGGAACACATCGGCGTGGCGCTCCTGCAGCTTATGGGCACGCTCAGCGATCTCTTCCATCTGCTCCTCGGGGCTCAGGCCCGCCGCCGAAGGAACCGCCAGACCGGTCGCAATGCGGCGCTTCAGACCCGCCACACGCACCATGAAGAACTCGTCCAGGTTAGACGCCACAATCGACAGGAAGTTCAGACGTTCCAGCAGGAACAGGTTCGGGTCCTCCGCGAGCTCCAGCACGCGGGTGTTGAAGTCCAACCAGCTGCTCTCACGGTCGAAGAAACGCTCCGGACCGAACTCCTCTTCCAAGCTGAAGTAGGAGCGCTTCTCGCCCTTCTCAATGCGGTCGCCGCGAGACTCGGCACGCTCAATCTTCGAAATATCGTGGCCGATATGAATGACACCGGTCATGGGTGCCGGCTCAGACGGCTTAGGCTTAGGCGCCTTATTCAGGCCATTGGGGGCGGGTACCATACTGTACTTGCCTTTCTGCTCGGGGATAAGTCGTGAAGAGGCACGCCAACTGTGGCGCACCAAAACTAGGCGGCAGGCTCAGCCTGCTGGGCGGGGGCGTACATGCGGTCAACCGTCGCCACACCAAAGCCCAAGGAAGTGTACAGGGCGTAGGCGGCGGTGTTATCGGCGTCCACGTACAGGTCGATGGCGCGCAACGGCTCGCCGTTCTCATCCTCCGCACAAGCCAGGTACGCCAGTGCGCGCAGGGTGAGGGTACGACCCAAGCCGCCTCCCTGTGCCTGCGGGCTCACACCCACCACATAAATCTCGCCGGAGGGGGACAGCTCGCCCTGCTCCTGACCGGTCGGGATCTTCGTCCAGGTGAACGCCGCAATAGCGGAATCATCATCCACCTCGGAGGCGATGAAGAAACCCTCGGGACGGAACCAGGGAGAGCCGGTGCGCTCGCGCAGGTCGGCGAGGGTGAGCTTGCCCTGCTCGGGGTGGTGCGCAAATGCTGCGGCGTTCACGCGAAGCCAGGGGAATTCGTCCGCGCCGGTAAAGGTACGCATCCGCAGGTTTTCCGGCAGAATGCGCGCGTCGGAGCGTTCCACGAGCTCTTCGCGGGTCTGAGCGTCCAGGGGCAGAACCATCTTGTACAGCACACGCACCGGCTCGAAGCCATGCAGGGTCGCGAATGCGTGGGCGGGGCTTTCAATACCGGTGTCGGTGGCGCTGCCGTGAACCCAGAGGCGGTACCGTACGGCGTCTTCACCCAGCTGGCGGACGGCGTGGTCGAAGAACGCGCTACCTGCGCCTCGTCCACGGTATTCGGGGGCGACGGCTGCCTCAATCACGCCGGTATCTTCGTCATGTGCGGGGGTGAGAGCCACGAAGACAGCAGCGAGGGTGCCGTTGTCCTCGGCGACAAAGAAACGCGGAGGGGTGAGGGTGCTTTCGCGTAGCGCCTTGCTCAGCTCGATGCGGGTCTGCTCGGAGAACGCCGAAACGCCGTCGTGCTTGGCAACCGCCTGGGCAAAGGAATCGAATCGTTCCAGCAGCTCTTCGGTGAGCTGCGGTTCCGCGTAAACAAGGGAGCTTTCAGCGGGCAGGGTGGAGGGATTGGGTGTCTGACTGTGTACCATCATCGCCTTCTTTCGTAGCCTTCTGATTCAACTCTACCGGGGATGATTGCTCTTTGAAGAGTTTGCTCTTCGTCTTGGGCGAATATGACAAGAACCGGAACATTTACACATTCTGGTACCTGGTTCAGCGGCGAGTCTACTCGAGAACGGGCACACCAAAACAGCGGTTGGTACCGCAAAATTAGCGCGTGCTGTTGAAGGAATAGCCCACGTTACGCACGGTCGAGATCATCTGTTCGTACTCGGTGCCGAGCTTGGAACGCAGACGACGCACGTGCACGTCCACGGTGCGGGTGCCGCCGTAGTAGGAGTCGTAACCCCACACTTCAGAGAGCAGCTGGGCGCGGGAGAAGACCCGTCCGGGGTGCTGAGCCATGAACTTGAGTAGTTCAAACTCTTTGAAGGTCAGGTTCAGTGCGGTGCCGGAGAGGTGTGCAGAGTACGCCTGGGTGTCAATGACGAGGTTGCCCGCGCGCACGATGCGTTCTTCGGAGCTTTCTTCTTCCGCGGCTGCGTCGCTCTTGATAGCCAGGCGCAGGCGCGCATCCATTTCGGAGGGGGATGCCTGGTCAGAGACGATATCGTCCACCTGCCAGGAGGCAGCAACCGCCGCCATGCCGCCCTCGTTGAGGAGCGCGATGAGCGGCAACTGCACACCGGCTGCGCGCAACAGCTGGGCGCATTGGCGCGCCTTGACGAGGGCGGTGCGGGCGTCGACCATGAGCAGGTCGAAGGTCTCGGATTCGAGAGCGGTGTGGGCGGTGTCGAGGGGAAAGACGTGTACCTTGTGGCTGAGCAGGCTCAGCGAGGGGATCATATCCTGCGCGGCGGTGTCGCTCATGAGCGCAATACGGTACACACCCTCTCCTTTCCCAGGTATTTCCCGTGTAAAACTTTTGGCTCTTTCTAGTGTACTAGCCTGCCTGTGTTGTAGCTGTGGGAGCTGGTGTAGCCTGCGGCCGAATATCGTATTCCGGACTGTTCGTACAGGCTTCTCAGCTGGCTATGATAGGGCACCTACCCGGATTCTGCGGGGCTAATATTTTGCTGGCGCCGGGTGGGGCGTATGCCTGCTGAGAATCGTGCTGTTCACTATGTTTCTGCCGCTGATTCTGCGCCCTTTCGGGGCGGGTCTATGGTAGGTTTAAGGCATGGAAAACAATCTTATGGCTCTTGAAGCTCTCTTCATGTCGCTGATGGCTATCATCTCCGTGTGCATCGGTATCGGTGCATTCGCAGTGTTGCGTGGCCTCTTCAGCGGTCAGAAGTAGTCTTCCCGCACAGAGCAGAAGCATCGCCCACACAGGGCTTTAGGCGGTCGTACGGTTCGTACCGCCTCGCCAATGACGGCGTGAACCCCCACCCGGTCCCCTCCGGTTGGGGGTTTTCTATATGTCTGATGCCGGGCGTGGACGGGAAATTATCCCGCGCCGAGGGCGAACGAACAGGGTACCGTTTTACGCTCGGGTACTAAAATAGGGGGTATGGCTATTGAAATCCCTACCAACCTAACCCCTGAACTTGTTCCCTTCGCATGGCTGCTCGGCACCTGGGAGGGTACCGGAACCATGTGGTACGAAGGCCAGGAGAATACCCCCTTCGGCCAGATTATTACTTTTGAGCAGGATGGTCTGCCCTTCATCGAATACCGCGCTGAATCTTTCCTCCTCGATGACGAGGGTCAGAAGCTGCGTCCCATCACCGTTGAGACCGGTTTCTGGCAGATTGACCGCCCCCTGACTGACGCCGACGGCGGCTTCGGTATCGTTCCCAAGGACGTTATTCCCGCCTTCGCTGACGCTGAGAGCGTTGAGACCCTGCGCAACGAGGACGACGGTTTCTCGCTGCTGGCAACCATCGCGCATCCCGGCGGCATTAGCGAGAACTATGTGGGCATGGTCAAGGGCCCGGTCATTCGCATGCAGACCGGTAACCTGCTCCGTGACGACATCTCCCACGAGTACGCGGGCTCCGTGCGCCTGTGGGGCCTGGTCAACGGCAACCTCATGTGGGACTGGGAGGTCGCAGACGCCGAGGGTAAGCTGCACAAGCACGCCTCCGCTGAGCTTCGTAAGACTTCCTCGATGACCGGCGATTCCCTGGGAACCTCGATGTTCGGTTCCCTGGACGGCGAAGAGCCCACCGGCGAGCCCGGCTCCGAGCCCACCGCCTAATACATTACTTATGTCTGCCCCGCTGAATGGCGGGGCAGACTCTTTGCGTGAAAGGTGCACCTTCCGTGACTGAATCTTCGCTTGAAGCCCCTCAGGCTGAGGCACCCCAGCCTGATGCCGCCCGCCCCGCGAGCCCCCTGCTGGGCCTGCACGGCGCTTTTGCCGCCTCCGGGCTGGACGCCGGCGTCGCCGCACACTACGGCAACCCCATGCTGGAACAGCGCGCCCTCAGCTTTGACCGCTCCGCCGACGCAGGCGAACCGCTGGTGCTGGTGGACCGCTCCTCCATGGGCGTGGTGCGTGTTGCGGGTCCGGATCGTCAGACCTGGCTGACCTCCATCGCTTCGCAGATTCTGACCGGCATGACCTCCGGGGAGAGCCGCGAGTTCCTGCTGCTTTCGCCCCAGGGGCGCGTGGAGTACGCCCCGGCTGCTATCGAGGACGGCGAGGCGCTCTGGCTCATCGTGGAGGGTGACCAGGCTCAGCCGCTGACCGATTACCTGAACCGCATGAAGTTCATGATGCGCGTTGAGGTGCAGAACCTCAGCGACGAGTACGCCGTGCTGGAAAGCGCCCGCAACCCGATTCTGCAGGACGGTTCGGTGCATCCGGCGCTCGCGGAGGCTAAGCCGCTGGTGTGGGAGGATCCCTGGCACACTCCGGCACCGGGTAGCTACCGTTACGACGAGGCGGGTGACGCTCACCCTGGCGCGGACTACGTGCGTTTCTTGAGCATTGTGCCGCGCTCTGTTCTGCCCGCCCTGGCCGAATCTGCGGATGCGCGTTTTGCGGGCCTGTGGGCTGCGGAGGCTCTGCGTATTGAGGCGTGGCGCCCGCGCTACGGTACCGAAGCTGACGATAAGACCATTCCGCAGGAGCTGGATTACACCCGCACCGCGGTGCATTTCGATAAGGGTTGCTATAAGGGCCAGGAGACAGTCGCTCGTGTGCATAACCTGGGTCGCCCGCCGCGCCGCCTGGTGTTCTTGGATATTGACGGTTCGGAGCACACCCTGCCGGCGGCAGGTAGCGAGCTGTTCGTGGAAGGCAAGTCCCGCCCGGTCGGTCGCATTACCTCGGTGGCGTTGCATCACGAGGCGGGCCCGATTGCTCTGGCTGTGATTAAGCGCGGCGTTGATCCGCAGGCGCCTTTGCGCGCGGTTGATGGCGGCGACTTCCTGCCGGATGGTTCGCCGGCACCGGCTACCGAGTATGCGGTGGCTCAGACGACGGTGGTTTCGCCGGAGTCCGGTGAGGTGGCGCGTCGTTCTTTGGCGGGTCAGGATTTCCTGAAGCGCTAGGGCATTCCTGCCCAAAAGCTACCCCCGCTAAAATCCACCCCAACTAAAACCGCGGAGGCGGACACCCGTTACGAGTGCCCGCCTCCGCGGTTTTAGTATGTGTGCTCAGCAATCTTACCGAGCTTATGGGGTTTAGCGGCCGAAGAGGACGGCTGCTTCTTCCCAACGTTCCTGAGGTACGGACTTCAGGCCGTCCAGTGCCTCTTCGAGGGGTACGTACTTGATTTCGGTGCCCTGAACGGAGACCATCTTGCCCCACTGCTTCTGAGCGACCATGTCGACTGCGCCCATGCCCAGGCGGGTTGCGAGCACGCGGTCGTAACCGGTGGGTGCGCCACCACGCTGGATGTGGCCCAGGATGGTGTTACGGGTCTCGACGCCGGTCATCTTCTCGATTTCGTGGGTGATGTACTCACCGATACCACCGAGGCGGGGACGGCCGTCCTTTTCGGTACCCTTGTTTGCCATGACGTCGTCGAAGCCTTCGGGGATGAAGCCTTCAGCAACAACAACCAGGGGAGAGCGGCCGCGGTCGTGTACTTCCTTGACCCATTCAGCAACCTGCTCCATGGAGACCTTGACCTCGGGAATCAGGATTGCGTGTGCGCCTGCTGCCATACCGGAGTGCAGTGCGATCCAACCGACGTGGCGGCCCATGACCTCTGCGACCATGCAGCGGTGGTGCGATTCACCGGTGGTGCGGATACGGTCCATAGCCTCGGTTGCGATGGACACTGCGGTGTCGAAACCGAAGGTGTAGTCGGTTGCGCGCAGGTCGTTGTCGATGGTCTTGGGAACACCGATGACGGGCAGGCCTGCGTCTGCCAGACGCTTTGCGCCTGCGAGGGTGCCTTCACCACCAATAGCGACGATTGCGTCGATGCCGTGGCGTTCCATCATGATTTCGATGTTCTCGGGGCCACCGTTGGGGCCGTCGAAGGGGTTGGTGCGGGAGGTACCGATGATGGTGCCGCCCTGAGATGCCAGGCCGCGAACCTTCTGGCGGGGCAGGTCCATGTAGTCGCCTTCAACGACGCCGCGCCAGCCATCACGGAAGCCGACGAACTCGTAGCCGTACTTCTTGACGCCGTTGAGGACAGCGCCGCGGATGACAGCGTTCAGGCCGGGGCAGTCGCCGCCGGAAGTAAGCAGACCGATCTTCATGGTTGGCTCCTAATGTCTGCGCGTTTTAGGTGTTGTGCGCGCGTGTATATAACTATGACCTCCACGATTTCGGCACATGAATGCGCGCCGGTCGGGAGGTCGTTCTCTTGGTCTCTATTTTAGCGATGTTTGGGTTGTGTTGGTAGTGGTGGAATGGCGTGGGAATGCCCAAATCGCGGCATAAAAGTTCAGGTTTTTGAAACCTGTATGTTTGGGTTTGAAGTACAAATAGCCGCCGCTTCCCACCTATGGCACCGAAGAGGCAAACGAGGCCTCCGCGCATCCGAAAAGATGCGGGAGGCCTCGAGTGTTTTAAAAATATTTTTAAATCTTTGTGGGATTCCCGGTTTTTAGGACATAAAACGGTCAATAGCCCTGTGTTTGATCGTTTTGTGCCGGTTCACCCAACACCTAAACCGCACCTCCCGCCGGGGCGAGAGACGCGGTTCGGAGAGCCGCGAACTAGTCGCGTGCCTGACCGAGGAACTTCTGCAGGCGTGCCAGGCCCTCTGCCAGGTCCTCGTCGCTCAGGGCGTAGGAGAGGCGCAGGTAGCCGCTGGGGCCGAATGCCTCGCCGGGAACTACGGCGACCTCAGCCTTTTCGAGGATGAGCTCAGCCAGCTCTGCGGAGGTCTGGGGGCGTACGCCCGCGATTTCCTTGCCGAGCAGTTCGCGTACGTCCGGGTATGCGTAGAACGCACCGGTGGGTACGGGGCAGTGCACGCCTTCAATAGCGTTCAGGCCGTCGACGATGGTGCGGCGGCGGCGGTCGAAGGCGGCGTGCATGATTTCCACGTCGTCCTGCGGACCGGTCAGAGCGGCAAGAGCTGCGCGCTGGGCGATGTTGTTGACGTTGGAGGTCATGTGGGACTGCAGGTTGGAGGCTGCGGCGATGACGTCGCGCGGGCCAATCATCCAGCCCACACGCCAACCGGTCATGGCGTAGGTCTTTGCCACGCCGTTGAGGATGACGCACAGGTCAGCGAGCTCGGGCACTGCCTTCAGGATGGAGACAGCCTGAACACCGTCATAGGTGAGGTGCTCGTAGATTTCGTCGGTCAGAACGAAAATGCCCTTGGACAGAGCCCATTCGCCGATGGCGCGGGTTTCCTCTTCGGTGTAGACGGCACCGGTCGGGTTGGAGGGGGAGACGAAGATGAGCGCCTTGGTGGCGGGGGTGTAGGCTGCTTCGAGCTGCTCGACGGTGACCTTGTAGTGCTGGTCGCTACCGGCGAACACCTCGATGGGGTTGCCGCCTGCCAGGCGGATGCACTCGGGGTAGGTGGTCCAGTAGGGTGCGGGCAGCAGGACGTCGTCGCCTTCGTCAATGACGGTTGCGAATGCCTGGTAGACCGCCTGCTTGCCGCCGTTGGTGATGACAACCTGGGAGGGGTCAATCTCTACGCCGGAGTCGCGCAGGGTCTTTTCCGCGATTGCCTTCTTCAGCTCGGGAAGGCCGGAGGCGGGGGAGTAGCGGAAGTTCTTGGGGTCGTTGAGCGCTTCGCGTGCGGCGTCCACAATGTGCGCGGGGGTGGGGAAGTCCGGTTCGCCTGCGCCGAAACCGATGACGGGGCGTCCCTGAGCCTTGAGTGCTTTTGCCTTTGCGTCGACGGCAAGGGTTGCGGAGGGTGCGATGGCACCGATGCGGCTTGAAATACGCGCCATGGGGCTCTCTTCTCTTTCTTCTTGTGCGCTGCCGGCGTGAAGTCGACAAGGAAATAGGTGATGGGAATGCACGTGTGGGACCAATCTGCGCCTGATGGGCGCGGGTGTGTGCGGCATTCCTCTTATTAGGATACGGTCCACTAGTAGTGATGCGGAACCCTTCGTCAAGGTATCTCAAGAGGTTTTTCGAAAAATATTACATTCTGAAGTTGCATCGGCCCCGAAAGATGGTTTACAGTTAGTTCTGCACCCGCAAGGGTGTAATTGTTTGCCCCTCTAAAGCCCACGGCTTAGGAGGCAATGGAGGAGTAGACAAGTGAGAAGCAACTCTCACACCTGAAGTTAACGCTTCAAAGGGTGGTGGCTCAATTGGTAGAGCAGCGGTCTCCAAAACCGCAGGTTGCAGGTTCGAGTCCTGTCCGCCCTGCTTTTATTGCCTCAATAAATAATTTGTACGCCCGCACTCCGGGCGTACTTTTTTAGACTCAGAAAGGGGCAGAAGAAATGGCATCGTC
>NZ_CAJZIE010000018.1:0-32506 GCF_916049665.1 uncultured Rothia sp.
AACTCAGCCTCAATAGCAGAAAGTCCCCCGCCGACAGTAGTCAGCGGGGGACTTTCGTTAGGCTTTAGAAGCTTAGTGATCGAAAATCTCGGTCACAGAGCCCTCGTCGAAGACCTCGCGGATAGCGCGAGCGATCAACGGAGCGATGGAGAGAATAGTCAGGTTATCGAACTGCTTCTCTTCCGGCACGGGCAGGGTGTTGGTCACGACGACCTCCACAGCACCGCACTGGGACAGACGCTCAGCAGCCGGATCGGACAGAACCGGGTGGGTTGCCGCAATGATAACTTCCTTCGCGCCCTTGTCCATGAGGACCTTCACAGCGCCAGCAATGGTGCCGCCGGTGTCAATCATGTCGTCAATCAGCACGCAGGTACGACCCTCAATGTCACCCACAACAGTCTTAGAAACAGCCTGGTTGGGGACGTTGATGTCGCGGGTCTTGTGCACGAATGCCAGGGGCGCGCCGTCCAGCAGGTCAGCCCAGTGCTCAGCCACACGGACACGACCGGTATCCGGGGACACAACGGTCACGTTGGACAGGTCGTCCACGCGGTCGCGGATGTGCTTAGCCAGAACCGGAATCGCGAACAGGTGATCCAGCGGACCGTCGAAGAAGCCCTGAATCTGCGAAGTGTGCAGATCCACGCACATCAGACGGTCAGCACCAGCGGTCTTGTACAGGTCCGAAATCAGACGTGCCGAGATAGGCTCGCGACCCTTGTGCTTCTTGTCCTGACGAGCGTAGGGGTAGAAAGGAGACACCACGGTAATGGAACGAGCGGATGCACGCTTGAGCGCATCGATCATAATGATCTGCTCCATGAGCCACTCGTTGATGGGTGCCGGGTGCGACTGAATCACGAAAGCGTCCGCACCGCGCACCGACTCCTCAAAGCGAACGTAGGTCTCGCCGTTGGCGAAGGTGTATGCGGAGGTGGGCAGCAGGTCGTGATCAAGTGCCTGTGCAATCTCCTCGGCAAGCTTGGGGTGTGCTCGACCGGAGACCACTACAAGCTTGCGCTCACCGGGGTTGGTAATCTCGCTACTCATGGTGTTGTTCTTTCCTCGAATTAGGATTCTGCCGGTTCCTGCGCGCCAGCTGCCTTAGCAGCCTCGGCGGGTTCGGTACCAGCACGGTTCTTCAGGACCCAGCCTTCAATGGTCCGCTGGGAAGTCTCAGAGTAGGCGAGGGCGCCCGCAGGAACATCCTTACGGATCAGCGCGCCCGCGCCGGAGTAGGCACCGTCACCAACGGTAACGGGTGCAACGTAAATGCCTGCGGAGCCCATGCGAGCATGAGCACCAATGACGGAACGGTTCTTCACCAGACCGTTGTAGTTCGCGAAAATCGAGCCAGCACCAATGTTCGCGCCCTCACCGATGGTGGCGTCACCAACGTAGGACAGGTGCGGAATCTTTGCGCCATCACCAATCTGCGAGTTCTTAGCCTCGCAGAAGGTGCCAAGCTTAGCGTCCTTGCCCAGGATGGTGCCGGGGCGCAGGTACGCGAAGGGACCAACAGTTGCGCCTTCACCAATGACCGCGCCGTGACCGTGAGCGCGGATGACGGTAGCGTCAGCCTCAACGGTCATGTCGGTCAGGGTGGTGTCCGGGCCAATAGTCGCGCCGGTAGCAACGGTGGTGGAGCCGTGCAGCTGCACGCCGGGCAGCAGGGTCACGTCGTTCTCAATGGTGACGGTAACGTCAATCCAGGTGTTCTGCGGATCAACAATGGTCACACCGTTACGCATGTGCGCCTCAAGGATGCGGTTGTTGAGCATACGACCCAGCTGAGCCAGCTGCACGCGGTCGTTAGCGCCCTCAACTTCCCAGCGGTCCTCAATAGCCAGAGCGGAGGTGCGGTGGCCCTTCGAACGAGCGATGGACAGAACGTCGGTAATGTACTTCTCGCCCTGTGCGTTGTTGGTGGTCACCTCAAGCAGTGCCTCACGCAGGACAGCAGCATCAAAAGCGTAAATACCGGAGTTAATCTCGGTGATTTCGAGCTCTTCGGGGGATGCGTCCTTCGCCTCAACAATGGAGGTGACTTCGCCAGCCTGGTTACGGACAATACGGCCGTACGCGCCGGGCTCATCCACGTGGGTGGTCAGCACGGTGACAGCGTTCTTATCTTCCTCGTGGAAAGCAATCAGTTCACGCAGGGTCTCGGGGCGCAGCAGGGGGACGTCGCCGTAGGTCACCAGAACGGTACCGGAAACGGTTTCCTGAGCATCCAGAGCGTTCAGACCGACCTCAACAGCGCGGCCGGTACCAGGAATCTCATCCTGGTCAACAATGGTTACTTCAGAATCGAAAGCCAAAACGTGCTCAGCAACCTTATCGCGCTGGTGGCGCACCACAACAGCAAGGCGCTCAGGGTTCAGGTCGCGTGCAGCAGCAACAGCGTGCTCAACCATGGAACGACCACCAATGCCGTGCATAACCTTGGGGGTAGCGGACTTCATGCGCGTACCAGCGCCTGCGGCGAGAACAATCACTGCAGAGGGTGCCAGTTCAGTGTTCACTGGGAAGACTCCTTAGACGAGGTTGTAAGAGTGAGGAGTGAGCGCGGACCGCAAACTCTCTATCAACGGTGCCGTTGAGTGCTTACGCTCCGCCACTAGGACTCGAACCTAGACAAACGGCTCCAAAGGCCGCTGTGCTGCCATTACACCATGGCGGATTATCCTTACATTCACGACAAGCCCCCGCTAGCGGGTCCTCATCGTCATTGACCGCCATTTTGGGCACAGAACAGCGCAATGCAGGAAATGCTTTCCTCAGTTTATCAAATATCTGTGCCCAACTTAGCCGCGCGCCCCGCAATCCTCACAGCTTTTCTCAGCACCGCCGAGTACCCCCTCATCAAAGCTTCGGGCGCTACTTGAACCGAAGACTCACCCTGTACCCTAGAAGGCGTGGCACATCTACTTGGCGGCGAATCGCTGCACCTCGAATTCCCTACCCGAACCATCTTTGAAGGCATCACGGTCGGTCTGAACGAAGGCGACCGCATCGGTATTGTCGGCCGTAACGGCGACGGCAAGTCCACCCTCATGAAGATCCTTGCCGGCCGGCTCGAACCGGACTCCGGCCGCGTCACCGTGCGCGGCGGCACCCGCATCGGCTACCTCGACCAGTCCGATGTTCTCGACGACGACCACACGGTCGGCTACGCGATTGTGGGCGACACCCCCGAATATGAGTGGGCGTCGCAGGCACGCATCCGCGACGTTATCTCCGGTCTGGTCTCCGACCTGCCCTGGGACGCGCCGGTTTCCTCTCTTTCTGGTGGTCAGCGCCGACGCGTAGCGCTCGCCTCCCTGCTCGCGCAGGAGTGGGACGTGCTCATGCTCGACGAGCCCACCAACCACCTGGACGTCGAGGCCATTACCTGGCTCGCCAACCATCTGAAGTCCCGCTGGTCTAAGAATGCCGGTGGCCTCATGGTTGTCACCCACGACCGCTGGTTCCTCGACGAAATCTGTACCGACACCTGGGAGGTGCACGACCGCATCGTCGAGCCCTTCGAGGGCGGCTACGCGGCGTACATTCTGCAGCGCGTGGAACGTGACCGTCAGGCAGCCGCGGCGGAGGCGAAGCGTCAGAACCTGATGCGTAAGGAGCTCGCGTGGCTGCGCCGCGGTGCACCCGCGCGTACCTCCAAGCCGAAGTTCCGCATCGACGCCGCCAACGCCCTGATTGCGGACGTTCCGCCCGTGCGTGACACCGTGGAGCTGAAGAAGATGGCGGTCTCCCGCCTCGGCAAGGACGTGGTCGACCTCGAAAATGTCTCCGTCGTCTACGATGATCCCTCCCTACCCGGCGGCAAGCGCCCCGTGCTGAAGAAGGTCACCTGGCGTATTGCCCCCGGCGAGCGCACCGGCATCCTGGGTGTGAACGGCGCGGGTAAGTCGACTCTGCTTTCGCTGGTGACCGGCGATTTGAAGCCGACCGAGGGCCGCGTCAAGCACGGTAAGACCGTGAAGATTGCGACCCTCACCCAGCAGCTTGATGAGCTCAACGAGGTCGCTAACGACCGCGTCTCGGATGTGATTGGCCGCAAGAAGCGTAGCTACATCGCAGACGGCAAGGAGCTGTCCCCCTCGCAGATGCTCGAGCGTCTGGGCTTTACCAGCGCGCAGCTGTCTACCCCGGTCAAGGACCTTTCGGGTGGTCAGAAGCGGCGCCTGCAGCTCATGCTGATTCTGCTGGACGAGCCGAACGTGCTGATTCTCGACGAGCCGTCCAACGACCTGGATACCGATATGCTCGCCGCGATGGAGGATCTGCTAGACACCTGGCCGGGCACCCTGCTGGTGGTCAGCCACGACCGCTACCTCATGGAGCGCGTGACCGATCAGCAGTACGCGGTGATTGACGGTTCGTTCCGTCATCTGCCCGGTGGCGTGGACGAATACCTGGCTCTCTCTGCTGCCGGTGCTGGCGGCTCCGCGGCAGGTTCCGCGCAGGCGCGTTCCACCTCCCCGACGCAGAAGACTTCGGCGCAGGAGGCAGAGGCATCCGCTAAGCCGAAGGTTTCCGGTGCCGAGCAGCGTGCGGCTCAGAAGGAGTCCGGTGCGATTGAGCGCCGCCTGGCGAAGCTCGCTACGGAGCAGGAGAAGCTCTCCGAACAGATGAGCACGCACGACCCCTCCGACTACGCCGGTTTGGCGGCACTCGGCGAGCAGCAGCAGGCTCTCCAGGACGAGATTGACGAGTTAGAAATGCGCTGGCTCGAACTCTCCGAACTGCTGGGCTAACGCCTACGGGGCATAGAAAAATGCCGGTTCTAGATTGAATCTAGAACCGGCATTTCTGTATATATTCGGTTATCCGTTGCAGCGGCTACTAACGGTGAATAGATTCGAAAAGCTTCTCCCAATGCCGAACAACATATTCGGGAGAGAAAGTGCGAGACTTTTCAAGACAGTGGATAGTAGCTAGCGAAAGCGGATGAATGATAGCTCATATATATGTGTCAAATACTAACGATACAGAATCGCACTGACCGCGCTCACAGCGTGGTTGCCCGCATCGCGCAGAGCGGACGCAAGAGCCTCCGCCCGAGCCTGCGAAGAAGTCAGCAGAAGCACCGTCGGGCCGGATCCAGACACCAGGGAGGCGTACACACCCTCACTATCGCGCAGGCTCAGGGTCTGCTCCAGCTGCGGGGCGCACGAAAGCGCTGGAGCCTGCAGGTCGTTACGCAGCAGAGCAGCCAGGGAGGCGAGTGCCGCCTCCGAACCGTCATAAGAGTTCAGAGCATCCAGAAGCTCTTCGGGTTCCACCAGCTCACCGGAGGCAGGGTACTCACCCGAGGCGCGGCCCGCATCCAGCTGCTTGAATACACTGGGGGTGGAGAGGCCAAACTGCGCGGCGACAATCACCAGGTGCAGGGGTTCTTGAGGCGCCGCAACGTTCTGCAGCTCAGTACCGGTTCCCTGTCCCAGGGCGAGGGTCTGCCCGAGGGCGGCACGCACGCTAAAGGGAATATCGGCGCCCAACTGCGCGGCAAGACGTTCGTAATCCGTCTGGGTCAGGAGCGTAGCCGTACGGCCGGTTGCGTGCAGGTAGCGGTCCGTGGCGATGAGAGCCGCCGCCGCATCCGCTGAGCCGCCCGCCATGCCGCCAGCCACGGGCACAGCCTTCGCAATATGCAGGTGCAGCGCCGGAGCGGAATCAATACCGTGCTCAGCAAGAATTAGCTCGGCGGCCCGGTAGACGAGGTTCCGCTCATCCATCGGCACGGCGGCAGGGTCAAACTGCCCCGCCTGCATCTGCTGGTCCACCAGGGAGCCGGGCACAATATCCATGCTCAGGCTCAGCCCGGGCACAGCCCCTTCGGAGACCGTAATGGTTTCCGTCAGAGAGACCGCCGCAAAAAGCGTAGTCAGCGGGTGGTAGCCGTCCGAGCGGACATCCCCCACGGCAAGGTACAGATTGACCTTGCCGGGAGCATCAACCGAAATAGCGGTCTGGGAGGCGGTACTCATCAGCGCATACACCTTTCGCGCGGGAACTCGCGTAAGAACGTCAGTGAAAAATTCAGAGCAGGAAGAAGCTACTCCGCAGCGGGCTCAGCCGGAACAGTCAGCGAAGCCTCCGCAATGCGGATAAAGCCGTGAATATCCAGCTTCTCACCGCGTTCGGTCGGAGCGATACCTGCCGCTGTCAGAATCTGCTCCGCACGCGCGCCTGAGCCCGCCCAGGAGCTCAACGCGGCGCGCAGAGTCTTACGGCGCTGAGCGAATGCCGCATCAATAATCGTGAACACCAGGTCGCGGTCAACAGTAGAGAGAGGCTCCTCGCGCATACGGAAACCCACCAGACCAGAGTTAATCTTCGGCGCAGGCCAGAACACGTTCTTACCGATCACGCCCGCCTTATACACCTCGGCGTACCAATTAGCCTTCACCGAGGGCACACCGTAAATCTTCGAACCCGGGGTCGCCGACAGGCGGTCGGCGACCTCGTCCTGAACCATCACCAGGGCGTGGCGGATGCTCGGGAACTGCGCAAACAGGTGCAGGAGCACCGGAACCGCCACGTTATAGGGCAGGTTCGCCACCAGAGCATCCGGGGTTCGGGGCAGCTCGGTGACCTTCAGAGCGTCCATCAGCACCACGTCAATATCGCCCGCCTTCTCGGGGCGGAACTTCTCAATCGTGTGCGGAAGCTGCTGAGCCAGCGGCGGGTCAATCTCAACCGCCACCATGTCCTTCGCAGCATCCAGAATGCCGAGGGTCAACGAACCCAGGCCCGGGCCGACCTCCAGCACCGTCTCCTCCGGTGAAATCTCTGCCGCGCTGACAATACGACGAATCGTATTGGGGTCAATCACAAAGTTCTGCCCAAGAGTCTTCGTCGGGCGAATACCGAGCATCTCGGCAAGCTCGCGAATCTCAGCGGGGCCGAGCAGGGGCAGATCGTTCACGGTGTTCCTTCGGTAGGTGTAGGTTTCTACACTCCAGGTTACCGTGCCAGACGGAGCTTCACATCTTCAACGGTAGACAGCAAGGCGTTCTTAGCGTTGGCCAAACGTACCTTCGGCGCTAGCAATACACGCAAGCGACCAATAATGTTATTAGCTTGCAGACCCCTATACAGCGTTTCAACGTGGCGAATACCGAGGTCCTCGATGAGGCTAGAGCCTTCCCAATCGCATAGGCCAGGTTGTACGTAGCGCACGTCCACGCCCCACTCTTCGTACAGGGGATAATCATCAGCAACGGTGCCAGGCGTTCCCTTATCAAAATTCTTCAGAAGAAGTTCAGCGCCGGAACGCGAAATTAGGTATAGACCAGTACCGGTCAAGCGGGTCAGACTGTACTTCCTTCCCATACGGTATTTACCGTATACGAACGGAGAGAGCAAAGAGATACGAGGATATTTCACCCGCGGGTTCATCTTACCCGCTTCGAGCGCGAATGCATCACAGAGATTAACCATCTGGACTTGCGGGTACTTAGCAATAATATTCTGCACTACGGGCTCAGCATCTGCGGAGATAATAATGTCGTCCTCAGCAATGAGGGCCCAGTCAGCATCGCTTGCCAGAAAATCACGCCACATATTCAGGTGGCTGAGCATACATCCTCGTTCGGCGTTTTTCGGGTCATGATGCCACCGGGATCGAAAAAATTCGACATCAAATTCTTCATCAGTGACATGGCCGTCAAGGTTATCTACGGCGGAGTAGCGTACAAAATCTTGGGCAGGCGCACCCGCCGAATAGAAAGATTCAAAGCGATTCTTATTGTCCATGCCAAGGACGTATTTCAGAACTTTTGCCATGATGTTCCCTTTTCTGTGGCACACCCATACAGCCCTAGCATGAAACAACATGAGCCCTGCATGAGCTTGCCGAAATATTGACCCGGCAACGCTAAGTACAAGGTGCACCAAGTGCACGCGAATACTAGGGCATATCGCCTAGTCAGTCAGTGAATGATATGTATAAAACACCCTATCACCTAAGCTAAGATAGCCCCAGCAATTGAGGCACAGTCTCCTGTAATGTCTCACACTTTATGCACAATCTCACACGCAAAATCTGAAAACACCCGTCAAAAAATCCCTCCCCACCACACATGTGGCGAAGAGGGACTTTCACAAAGAGGGTTGCTTACTTCGGTTTACCCAGGCGCTGCTTTACCTCATCAAGAGTGGCTTCCAGTGCGATCTTAGCATTTGTAATACGCTTCTTCGGCGCCAAAGCAATACGCACTCGGTCCAGGGGGCCGGTGCCGTGCTGGAGGCTATTCACCTTGTCCAGATGACGCTTGCCGGATTCCAGGATGACGCTACTGCCCTCCCAGCCGCACAGGCCAGGCTGCACAAAACGCACATCCACACCCCACTGCTGGTACAGCCTATAATCATCAGCCACAGTACCCGGAGCTTTATCCTCAAACTGCTTGAGCAGCAGCTCGGCACCCGAACGGGAAATCAGGTACAGGCCAGTGCAAACCAAAGGCCAGGTACCGTACGGCTTACCCATACGGTACTTACCGTGCACAAAAGGAGACAGCAGAGACAGACGAATGTATTCCACCTGCGGGTTCAGCTTGCCGGCATCATTCGCAAAAGAATCGCAGAGGTTCACCACCTGCACCTGCGGGTACTTCGTAATGATTGCGTTCACCACTGCCTCAGCATCTGGAGAAATAAGGATGTCGTCTTCGGCAATCAGAGCCCAATCGGCGTCACTTGCAATAAAGTCGCGCCACATATTCACATGGCTGAGCATGCAACCCTTTTCAGCAGGGCTAGGATCACGATGCCAACGGCTGCGGAAAAGCTCAACATCAAACTCTTCATCCGCGACGTGATTATCGCGGTTATCCACCGCAGAATAACGGACAAAACCCTGTGCCGGCGCGCCCACAGAATAGAACGAATCGAAACGGTTCGCATCATCCAGGCCCAGAACATACTTCAGAATCTTTGCCATGTTTTTCCCTTCAATAGCTCACTCAGAAAACCTCAGCGACAGAAGATTGCGCCGGTTAATAGCGAGCTTTCAGAACATCAGACCGCCTGCACGACAAAAAGTTCATCAATCTTGAAAATCGGTGCGTAAGTGGCAGGGAGTCTGACTATTGAGCATGTGATAAATACGCACACTACAGTGCAACGTAGAAAGAATTCTATCACTGACCATGCACCAATCTCAGGTGTCTGCAGGTTAAGACGCGACATAGCCTACGTCGTACTGATGCACAGCAAAAGCAATCCCCTCCCTACCGTATGTACACGATAGGGAGGGGATAAACGACAGGGCAGAAGACCCACGCTTAGATTTTTATGTGATGACAGTAGCCCAATCCATCTCTGGGTTACCGCCTCTGGGTTATCGTCCCAGACGCTGCTTCACATCATCAATAGTGGCTTCCAGGATATTCTTCACGTTTGCAATACGCTTCTTCGGTGCCAAAGCAATACGCAAACGATCGAGGAGCCCAGCATTTTGCAGGCCGCTATTGAAATTTTCCACGTAACGAACACCAGAAGTTTGAATGAGGCTGGTGCCTTCCCAACCACACAGGCCGGGCTGCACCAAATATACGCCCACTCCCCATTCACGGTAGAGAGCAAAATCGTCAGCGACAACGCCGGGAACCGTCTCACCAAAACACTCTACGAGTCGTTCAGCTCCAGAACGCGACAGCAGGTACAAACCGGTGCCGTACAGAGGCTTCGAACTATACGCACTACCGATGCGGTACTTGCCGTACACAAAGGGTGCGAACAACGAAAGACGGGGGTAATCAACCTGCGGGTTGAGTTTGCCAGCTTCGGCAGCGTAGATATCGCACAGGTTAACCATCTGCACGTGAGGATGTTTGTCGATAATCCTCTCCACTACAGGCTGCAGGTCCGGGGAAATGAGGATATCGTCCTCAGCAATCAGAGCCCAGTCAGCATCCGAAGCAAGGAAGTCCTTCCACATGTGGTAGTGGCTCAACATGCAGCCCTTCTCGGCGGGCCTCGGCTCTTTACCGTAACGGGTCAAGAACATCTTGCTATCGTACTCCGCGTCAGTGACGTGATCATCGCGGTTATCCACCGCAGAATAACGCTGAAAATCTTGAGCGGGTGCCCCCACCGAAAAGAAAGAATCAAATCGGTTAGCATCGTCCATTCCCAGAACGTATTTCAGGATTTTTGCCATGAGTTTCCCTTTACTGTGGCACACCCATACAGTCCTTATCAGAAACGACAGAAGCCATGCATGAGTGCCGAGTGATGACTTGGCAACGACAAACACAAAGCGCGCCGAAAATATGCGCGCGCGATAACAAATTGCTTAGTCAGTGAGCGATGAATTCTATGTATAAAGATACACTATCACTCAAGGGAAGATAGCACCCGGCAATTGGCATACAGCCCCTTGTTATGTCTCGCACGTTACGCGCTACCTCACACACTAGAGCTGAAAACAGCTACACAAAAGCTCCCCTCTGCCATATATGTGACAAAGAGGAGCTTTCTCAAAGAGGCTTACTTACTTCCCCACGCCCAGGCGCGGGTTCATAGTGCCCGCCTTGAACGAGTACGCATCGCACAGGTTCACCAGCTGAACCTGCGGGTACTTGGTGATGATTGCGTCCACTACCGCCTCGGCATCCGGAGAAGTAAGGATGTCATCCTCAGCAATCAGAGCCCAGTCAGCATCCGATGCGACGAAGTCCTCCCACATCTTCACGTGGCTAAGCATGCAGCCACGCTCAGCCGGAGTAGGCGCCCCAGAGTAGCTACCCGCTACAGACTGTACGCGCCTACCACTGGCCGTACACGCGCTCCGAGTTCTCACGAATACGGCGGCAGAGCGCCTCCAGATCCTCACCGCGGTGAGCAGCCATAAAACGCACCGTGTAGTTCGTCATGTAGGACGCATTCGGGCGGCCGCGGAAAGGATGAGGGGTCAAGAACGGCGCATCCGTCTCAGCCAGAATCAGCTCGGGGCGAGCCATCGCCAACGACTCCTGAATACCCTTCGAATTCTTGAAAGTCACCGTGCCTGCAAAGCTCATATACCAGCCGCGCTCATTGCAGATCGCCGCAAGCTCCGGGCCGCCCGAGTAGCAGTGGAACACGGTACGTTCCGGCGCACCCTCTTCATCCAGGATGCGCACGACGTCCTCGTGAGCGTCGCGGTCGTGAATCTGCAGCGCCAGGTTGTGCTTCTTCGCCAGGCGGATGTGCTCGCGGAAGCTGTGGTGCTGCGCCTCCTTGCCTTCCTCGCCGGTGCGGAAATAGTCCAGGCCGGTCTCGCCAATAGCGCGCACACGGTCGGCGGTGGCAAGCTCATCGAGGGTGGCGAGCGCCGCCTCCAGCTGACCGGCTACAGCCAGTTCGGGGGCGGTGTTGGGGTGAATCGCAATGGCGGCGAGGACGCGCTCATCAGCCTGCGCGGCGGCGACCGCGTACAGAGAGGAGGGGATATCGCATCCGACCTGCACGATGGCGGCGATGCCGAGCTTCTCGCCGGCGTCGAGTGCGTCGCGGGCGCTGATTTCTACTTCGCCGTCGAGCAGGTCCATGTGGGTGTGGTTATCCACGATGGGGTACGGTAGCGGTTCGGGGGCGGGCGGGAAGACCAGGTTGCGGCTGCGGCCGTTCTCGCCGGTGGTGGAGCGGCGGCGGGTTCCTTCTCCACCCGCGGCGTCGCTAATGCCGGTGTAGAGTTCCGCCTGATAGGGGGCGGGTACTTCACCGGGCACCGGCTCCCAGCCGTTAGGCAGGGCGGTCGCCTGGAGCGCCGTGGGGGTGGGCAGGGTGTAGTTCGCCAGGGCGGCGAGGGAGTTCAGGTACTCCTGGGTGATTTCAGGACCGGGGTGGCTCTGACACATTGATAAGTCCTCGGGATAAAAACTTGTGGGGGTACTTCTGGGTTATTCGGAGCGAGCAGCCAGCGCCGCCTCGTACAGGTCACGCTTGGAGGTGCCAGTCTCGGCGGCAACCGCGGCGCAGGCGCTCTTGAGGCGCTCGCCGCCAGCCACTCGGTCGAGGACCAGCTGCACGACGTCCTGCGCTTCGGGGGTTTCGGGTGCCTGCGCGCCTTCAACGATAATAACGATTTCACCGCGGACGCGTTCAGACTCAGCCCACTCGGCAAGCTCAGCCAGGGTACCGCGTCGAACCTCTTCGTGGAGCTTGGTTAGCTCACGGCTGACGGTTCCGCGACGCTCCGCGCCAAAGGTCTGCACAAAGTCTGCCAGGGTTGCGGCGGTACGGTGCGGGGACTCGTAGAAAATCATGGTGCGCTCCTCCCCCGCCAGCGACGCGAGGCGGCGGGTGCGTTCGGAGCCCTTACGAGCGAGGAACCCCTCGAAGGTGAATCGTCCGGTGGGTAGGCCCGAGAGCGCGAGCGCGGTCAGTGCGGCGGAGGGGCCGGGCACCACGGTGACGGGCAGGTCGGCTTCCGCGACGGCTGCGGCGGCAACGTAGCCGGGGTCTGAGATGGTGGGCATGCCCGCGTCCGAGAGCAGGAGCACGCGCTGGCCGTCCTGTACCGCCTGCACGATGGTTTCGCTGCGTTCTTCTTCATTGTGGTCGTGGTTGACGATGACGCGACCGCGAGTGCGCACGCCGAGCCCGGAGGCGAGGGTGCGTAGCTTGCGGGTGTCCTCGACGGCGATGAGGTCTGCGGTGGCGAGTTCAGTACGCAGACGGTCGGAGGCGTCGGCGAGGTTGCCGATGGGGGTGCCGCCAAGGATGAGCACACCGCCTTCTGCGGAGGTGACGATGGTATCGGGTGCCTCGACCGTTTCTGCGGGGTCGACGATTTCTTCGGTGTATTCTGCGGGTGCGGTCATGGCAGGCCTCGTGTCTGTGTTTGGTCTTCGTGTACCCACTAAGTGTAACGCCCGTGCTCTGCACGGTGCCGGGGTGGGTTAGCCGGTAGAAGTGCTGGTACGGGTGGGGTTCCGGGTGCGTCATATAAGCCGTTCACGGGCTGAAATGGTGCATCGTGCGTTCTGACCCTTTAGGATTGATGGGGTGAAGATACCTAAGCTACTTTCTCCCGCGTCTGCCGCTCCGGCTGGTTCGGCTGGTTCTGCCCGTTCTTCGTCTGAGCGTGGTCGTTACAGCCTCGATTCGCTGCTGGATGCGCTCGCTGTTGCATATATTCGTGCCCCGCGTTGGGGCTGGCTGGCGCCCGCACTGATTGTGCTGGTTGCCGGTATTTTGCGTTTTTATAATTTGGCGCATCCGAATGCCATTGTTTTTGATGAGACGTACTACGCCAAGGATGCCTACTCGTATGTGCATTACGGCTATGAGTTGAGCTGGTCGAAGGACGCTAATGCTTCCTTTGCGGCGGGTCATCCGTCGGGTCTGTTGACGGATTCGCCGGAGTATGTGGTGCATCCGCCGTTGGGTAAGTGGATGATTGCCGCGGGCATGGCGATTTTTGGTGACAATAATCCCTTTGGTTGGCGTGTTTCTGCTGCGATGATTGGCACCCTGTCGGTGGCGTTGATTGCGTATGCTGGCTGGCTGCTGTTCCGTTCGATGACGGTGGCGACTATTGCGGCGCTGCTGGCTGCGGTGGACGGCCTGATGCTGGTGGAGTCTCGCCTGGCTCTGCTGGATATTTTCCAGATGTTCTGGATTCTGGCGACTTTTGTGTGCCTGGTGCTTGATCGTATTCAGGCGCGGCGTGTGTTGGCGCGCAATATTGCGGAGGCGGCACGCCAGAATAGCGGTGTGCTTCCGCCGATGCCGTGGGGCCCGAGTATGGGTCTGCGCCTGTGGCGTTTTGCTGCCGGTGTGTGCGCCGGTGCCGCGGTGGGTGTGAAGTGGAATTCGCTGTTCTTTATTGCGGCGATGGGTCTGCTGACGGTGTTCTGGGATATTAATGCTCGCCGTATTGTGGGCCTGGATAAGTGGGGTTTGACGGCGCTGGTGCGTGACGGCATCCCCGCGTTCTTCCAGATGATTGGTGTGGGTCTGCTGGTGTACCTGAGCACTTGGGCGGGCTGGTTCCAGTCGTCGAATGCATATTTCCGCCGCTGGGCTGTTGAGAACCCGGGTAAGGGCGTCATGTGGCTTCCTGAGGATTTGCGCTCCTTGTGGGAGTACCATGTCTCGGCGTTTAAGTTCCATTCTGGTTTGAGTAGCCCGCATACGTATTCTTCGCAGGCGTGGCAGTGGCTGGTTTTGGGTCGCCCGACCTCGTACTACTATGAGTCACCGAAGTTGGGTTCTTCGGGTTGTACCGTGAAGTCGTGTTCCGAGGCTATTTTGAATATCGGTAACCCGGCGATTTGGTGGGCGTTTATTCCTGCGATTATTGTGGCGCTTCTGGTTCTGTTGCTGAAGCGGGATTGGCGTTTTGGTGCGCTGCTGGTTGTGTTCGGTGCGGGCTATTTCCCGTGGTTTATGTACCCGACTCGCACGATGTTCTACTTCTACGCGCTGTCCTTTGAGCCGTTCCTGATTCTGCTGTTGGCGGGTGTTTTGGGTCTGGTGCTGTCGGGTGCTCGCGGTTCGGTGTTGCGTGCTCGTTTGGGCGTGACGCTGGTGGCGATTTACCTGGTGGGTGTGCTCGTGTTGAGCGCGTACTTTATGCCGCTGTGGACTGCTCAGGTGATTCCGTATGAGCAGTGGTATTCGCATATGTGGTTTAAGTCCTGGATTTAGGCTCGGAATCTAGCCTCGGGTTTTAGAGCCGGGTTTTAGGCTCGGGTTTAGACGCGAGCGATGCGAGCTTGGGTATAGCGAAGGGGGCTGGGTTCTACCGTGTGGTAGAGCCCAGCCCCCTTTGTTGTGCCCTCTGCGCTCTAACGTGGGGAGCGAGAAGGCTTATGGAATTTAGTTCTCGCCGACTCGTGCGGAGGCGAGTTTGACGCGCAGTTCCTGGCGTTCCTGGCGGCGGCGTTCTGCCTTGAGCTTGCGGTATTTGGTGGGCCAGGTGGTCACGAGCAGGAGGGTAATCTGCGCTGCCACGAGGACCGCTACGGCGATTGCCGCGTCGATCCAGAACTGCGGCGGGTAGAGGCGAATCAGGGAGCTTCGTACGGAGAATTCCCAGTTGCCCTGCGGGAAGAACACCTGGTGGAAGGTGGTAAACAGCCATTCCCAGCCGAAGACGCCCACAACACCGAGTGCCACGATGAGTCCCAGGGTAATCCACGCGCCCGAGAAAAGGCTGCGGCGGATGGTTCCGGGGGCACGCTCACGCAGGGAGATGCTGCTGAAGAGCGTCACGAGGAAAAGCGCCGCAACGGCTACGGTGGCGATGAGTAGCACCCACTTCACGTCGTGCATGTGGTTCACTTCTGCTTCGGTGAAGGCGAGGGTGTTGTCGGCACCGGTGGTAACGCGGGCGAGGTATTCTCGCGGCGCGAAGTTGTTGATGTAGTCCACGCCGTAGGAGCCCAGGCGCATCCTCTCAAGGAGGTAGTAGCCGTAGCTGTCTTCGGGGAATCCGGGGCGGTGGTATTCGAGCCAGAGGAAGGGCGCGGAGGCTACGGCGCGGATTGCGATCATGAGTACGGTCAGCGGTACGGTGAGCGCGATGAGGGTTGCGCGGAGCTTGAGGAGGCGCGGGGTGTCTTCCACGGCGTCTTCGCGTGCCGCGGCGCGTTCAGCGGCCTCGGGTGAGGCTGCCAGGGAGGACAGGGGCGCGTTGGGGTCTGCGACCGCTTGGGTGTGGCCGGTGCGGGTGGTTTCGGTGCGGTACTTGCGTCCGGCGGTGGAGGCGCTTGCCGCCTCCGCGGTGGCGACGGGTTCTGCTTCGGCGGCCTTTTCAGCTTCCGCTGCTGCCGCGGCTTCTGCTTCGGCGGCCTTCTGCATGGTTTCGCGGTTGAGGTCGCTGAGGGTCGGGTTTTTGGGGGTGCTCTTCGAATCACGAACGAGGGGCACGAAGCCGGTGGAGACATTGGTGCGGGTGCGCACGCGGGTGCCGACGCCCTGCTCACGAAGTTTGCTGCGCGCCGGGACGACAGGTACGGAACCGGTGGGCAGGTCCGGCTCTTCGGCGACGGTGGGTACGTCTGCTGCGATGCGTCCGAAGGCGCCGGTGTGCGGTGCCGGTTCGCTGGTGACGGTCTCTGCGCGGCGGCCCTTGAGAAGTTCTTCGGCGCTATTGCGGCGGATGGCCGGGCGCAGTGCGCCCCACATTCCTCGGTGTGTTTCTTTGCTCATTGATCTCGCGTTCTTCTTCGAGTGAATGGTGTTTGAGTGAGTTGCGGGTGTCTGTACTATCTGCCAGTTTCTCATACGCAAAGAACCTTCCGTGTGAATTCACGGAAGGTTCTTTGCATTCGGGTGTTTAAATCTTGGGTTCGAATTCTAGGATTCGGTGGTGTCCGCACCCTGGACGGGTACCTTGTAGACCACTCGCCAACCCTGCGGTGCCGTCAGTCGTGCGGCGTGGTCGTCGCAGAGGTCGTAGGCGTGGGGTTCGCGAAATTCAGAGAGTGCGTCAATGAGTGCCGTGGAATCTGCGTAGGAGTAGTGGAGAGTAACAGTCGCCTCTCGCTGGCAGGTCTGGCGGGAGCACAGTCGTGCGGTCTGCATGTAGATGGTACCTTCCTGGCTTAGCTCGCCTGCTTGCGCAGTCGGCGGCGTTCACGTTCTGACAGCCCGCCCCAGATTCCGAAGCGCTCGTCATTGTCCATTGCATATTGTAGACATTCTTCGCGCACGGGGCATACACCGCATACCCTTTTGGCGTCTCGGGTGGAGCCGCCCTTCTCGGGGAAGAAGGCTTCGGGATCGGTTTGGGCGCAGAGCGCTTCAGCTTGCCAGGCGAGTTCTCCGTCTTCGCCTTCGGTTCCGTAGAGTCCTGCCGCTGCGGTCCATACGTCGGTGCAGGCAGGCATGTTTCGTTCTGCGTCTGCGAGAAAGGCGTCGGTGGCTTTTTCGAGAGATTGAGTGGGATTCATGCTACGGTGCTGAGCGCCTGATGCGCGCGCGGCCGCGATGGAGCGGTCCGATGCAATGTAGGAGCCCATGGGTTTTCCTTCCGTGTTCTCATTGTGAGCTTAATGAGTCTGCGGATCCGTCGTGGACGGAATCTTAGTGTGTATGGTGTGGCATGGTTCGCTTTGGCCTCTACGGTCCCTCCAAGGCAAACACGCTTATATATCTATTAGACGTGCGACACGCCGTTTCGTCAAACTAGACTTAAACAATATTTAGATGTATGTGTTAGGGGCGTCATATTTAATGTAAATTTGACCTTTATATATTTTCGCACGCACCACTTGCCCTCGCTCACACCTAAGGGACACCCAGGTTTTCCCTTCTCCAGGGCTGGTTTCCATCGCCTGCAAATTCCGCATCCTGACTGCAAATATAAGGGTTCATGACGACCATCCCACACGCCCCATCTCGAGTACGGGGAAAGATTCTAATAATTAGATAAGAAAAACTTATCTTTTTCACCATGCGGTTTCTGAATATTTTTTCGAGGCATTGCGAAGCATTTACATTTCCAATTTATATTTATGCCGCATTCCAAAATGAGACATTAGGGCTGTCAAACATTTTGAGCCATTAGATTTTTCAAGGCATCCTTAGGCATTTTTACTTTACCCCTGTATCTTTTACTCCAGCGTCGGCTTCTCCACGCGCCCCACCACACGGTGCGGTAGAGTGAAACCCATGGTTACTCTCTCCCCCACCGGCGCCTCCGTGCCCACAACTTTGAACCGCTTCTTTGAGAAGCTCAGCAGCCAGCAGACCCCCGCCCTCATCTGGTACTCGGCAAATGGCGAGCGCATCGAGCTCTCCGGCAGGGTCCTCATGAATTGGGTTGATAAGAGCGCAAACCTGCTGGTTGAAGAATGCGAGCTGGAGCCCGGCGAAGGTTTTGATCTTCAGGCGCCCCTGCACTGGCGCACTATTGTTCTGGGTTTGGCGGCGCTGCGTGTGGGTGCCCTGCTGAACCAGGATGAGCCGCTGGTTGCTGCGGTCTGCACCGAGCAGGAGGCTGGCTACACGAACGACCCCGCGTACCTTCTGGCGGTTGATCGTGCCCCGCTGGCGCTTTCCTACACCGGTGACCTGCAGGCGCTATCCTCCTATGCCGATGAGGTGCTCGATTATTGCGCGCTGGTGCGTAGCTTTGGCGACCAGTACTCCGGTATGCTTCCGGATGACTCGGCAGAGGTGCTTGAGGGCTTCACCTACGCGGAGGCGTACGAGCAGGCGCTTGCACAGGCACAGATTTATCGCACGGCGGGTTATGCGCTGCCTTCGGGTCAGCGTGCGCTCGCGCTGGAGTTGAGCCCCGATTACGCTTTTGATGCCTCGGAGGCGACCATGAGCGCCCTGTTGGAGGTTCTGGCGATTTTGCTCTCCGGTCATGCGGTGTTTGTGGCTGACCCGAGCGTGGACTGGCAGGATGAGCAGCTGGCGTCCCTAATGGATTCCGAGCGTGCAGCGGAGATTCCCCGTAGCTAGTGAGTCTTCCACAGTTTCTAGATTTTAAAAAAACTTATCCCCCGATACAGCGTGTATCGGGGGATAAGTTTTTGGAACAAGTCTTAGCTGACGGCTGGCGTTAAGCGGGGGCTAGGAGTTCTGCGAACCAGGCTTCGACTGCGCCTCGGATGCAGCCGATTCAGAGGTTGCCTTACGTGCTGCAGGCTCTTCGCCGTCGAGAATGGCGGCGGCCTCGTCGAACATGCGGCCGAGCTCTTCATGGTCGGTGCCTTCGCCCTCTTCGACCTTCTGGCGGTGCGAACCGTACACCCAGAAGCGGTAGAGGAAGTAGCGAAGGATGGTGCCCAGGATGGTACCGATGATCGTACCGGAGATGAAGGACGCCTCGGGGGTGCGCAGGTTCAGCACGTACGTACTGAACGCCACACAGCCGGCTTCAACGAGGATGCCGAGCAGGTTGACCAAGCCGAATTCGATAGCTTCGCGCTTCCAGTTCTCGGAGCGGGAGTCACGGAAAGTCCACAGGCGGTTCATGAGCCAGGAGAAGATGGTCGCAACAATACTTGCAACGACCTTCGCCTTGGTGTGGGACTCCGACATGATGGTCATCATCAGCACCCACACCGTCACAGAGTTGACGATGAAGGCGGCGCCGCCCACGGTACCGAATTTGAGCACCTCAATACCGTAGCTGTCCCAGAGAGATTTCAAGCGTTCGGTAAGGGTCGGTTTCGTCTGTGCGCTCATGCGGGGCCTATCTAGCGAGGTTTTATTCGGGAAAAAGTGCCGATGCTGCGACGGTGAGCGTTGGTTACGTTGTCACTGCGTGATGCTTCAGCCTCTTTTACAAGCTCTTATATGTTAATACAGTCCCGGTGCGTTGTTTGTACCTTTGAGAGTTTTTCCACGGACCTCCCAGCTATCGGGACACCTCCGTTCACCTCGCCCCTGATGATGCCGAAGAGGCAAGCTTGAGGGCTTTACCGCGTATCCGCCGCGTTATATCAATCGCGCAAGAATCTATGCGCTGGATTGTTTCACCTCTCTGGCACCCATTCTGTGACCTTAATGTGGTCTTGCTCCCATAAGCACTCTGAAACCGGTACACTTAGGTGCTGTGACTTACCCTGTGACTGGACCCGTAATTGGCGTCATCGGCGGAGGCCAGCTGGCCCGCATGATGGCACCCGCAGCAACTAACCTTGGCCTCGATCTGCAGATTCTTGCGGAGGCGCCCACCGTCGGCGCCGTGGCGGCGGTACGTACCGCACCCGTCGGGGATTACAAAGATTTGGACACCCTCCGCGAATTTGCTCGCGGCAAGGATGTCATCACTTTCGACCATGAGCACGTTCCCACCGAATTTCTGCGCGCTCTCATGGCAGAGGGCGTAAATGTACAGCCCCGCCCCGAAGCCCTGCAGTACGCTCAGGACAAGCTCCTGATGCGCCAGGCTGTCGAGCGTTTGGGTCTGCCGAACCCGCGCTGGGCTGAGGTTTCTACCCTAGATGAGCTGCTTGCCTTCGGTGATGAGATTGGCTGGCCCGTGGTGCTGAAGACCCCGCGCGGCGGCTACGACGGCAAGGGCGTCCTCGTTCTGGATTCTCCCGCCGAGGCTCGCGAGCGCAGCGCCGAGTGGTTCGAGCAGCTGCCTTCCCGCACTGATTTCTCTGCTCTGCTTGCCGAGGAGAAGGTGCCCTTCACCCGTGAGCTGTCCGCGCTGGTTGCTCGCCGTGAAAGCGGCGAGGTGCGCCCCTGGCCGGTCGTTGAGACCATCCAGGTGAACTCTATCTGCGACGAGGTTATTGCCCCCGCGCAGAATCTGGACCCCGAGATTGCTGAGGCCGCCGCCTCCGCCGCCGTGACTATTGCTTCCGAGCTGGGTGTCACCGGTGTGATGGCTGCCGAGCTTTTCGAGGTGCCCGGCTCCCCCGCAGGCTTCTACATCAACGAGCTGGCGATGCGCCCGCACAACACCGGCCACTGGACTCAGGACGGTTCGGTGACCAGCCAGTTCGAGCAGCACCTGCGTGCGGTACTTGACCTGCCGCTGGGTGACACCTCCGTGCTGGAGGGCGTTGCCGTGATGAAGAACTACCTGGGCGGCGAGAACGAAGACATTTTCGGCGTCTACCCGCTGGCGCTTTCGGCTGAGCCGCGCGCGAAGATTCACTTCTACGGCAAGGAAACCCGTCCGGGCCGCAAGATTGGTCACGTGAACATTACCGGCACGGTGGCTGAGCTTGACGAGTTGCGCCACAGCGCCGCGAATGCCGCCTCCATTTTGCGTGACGGCCGCCCCCTGTAGCCCCTGTTTTAGCCGGTGCGTGGGGTGAGAGCATCCTGCGTATCCGACGCACCCTATTGATGGTGGTTCGCCACCGCATCCTGAAAGGATATGAGGATTATGTCTCAGTCTCCCTATGATTCTTCCCAGCCCATCGTCGGTATTGTGATGGGTTCGGATTCGGACTGGTCGGTCATGGAGGCCGCCGCCGAGGTGC
Organism: uncultured Rothia sp.; assembly: GCF_916049665.1. Lineage (GTDB taxonomy): Bacteria > Actinomycetota > Actinomycetes > Actinomycetales > Micrococcaceae > Rothia. Next base: position 20,916 of record NZ_CAJZIE010000018.1, read on the forward strand.
TGGACGAGTTCGGCATCCCTTACGAGGCTGACGTCGTTTCGGCGCACCGCATGCCCGAGGACATGATTGAGTACGGCAAGAAGGCTCACAACCGCGGTATCCGCGTGATTATTGCTGGCGCCGGCGGTGCCGCTCACCTGCCCGGCATGCTCGCCTCCGTCACCGCACTGCCCGTGATTGGTGTTCCGGTTCGCCTGAAGAACCTCGAGGGCATGGACTCGCTGCTGTCGATTGTCCAGATGCCCGCCGGTGTTCCGGTGGCTACCGTCTCCATTAACGGTGCTCGCAACGCTGGTCTGCTGGCCCTGCGTATTCTGGGTTCGGGCACTGACGCATTCGCTCAGCAGGTTCACGCTGACCTGCGCGAATTCTCTCAGGATCTGCGCCAGACCGCGATGGACAAGGGCGCAGCTCTGCGCACCCGCGTTGCCGAGGCGAAGGCTAAGGCAGCCGCTGAGCGCGAGGCGGAGGAAAGCTCCTCCGCACCCCGCCCCACTCCTGCACCCGAAGCGTCGTCGGAGCCCCAGGCTTACGTTCCCTAAGCTCGGATACACTAGAAGGATGAGCAATATTCTTCAGTCCGATATTTGGGCACGTTTTCAGGAATCTAATGGTCACACCGTGATCCGTAAGAGCGGTAACGGCTGGTCGTACCTTGCGACCGTTGAGGGCGGCACTACCGGCCGCTACCTGTACAGCCCGTACGGACCGGTCGCCTCCAGCGCTGTGGCTTTTGATGAGGCTCTCACGTCGTTGAAGGAAGAGGCTGCGAAGCATCGTTGCCTGTTTGTGCGCATTGAGCCTACTGAATCCGCTATTTGGGGCAACCAGGATGCGGCTGCTTTCTTGGCTCGTCGCGGTGCGGTTCTGGCTCCTCGCCAGGTGCAGCCTTCGCACACGCAGATTATTGACCTTTCGGGCTCTGAGGACGAGATTCTCAAGGGCATGAAGTCCAATAACCGCAACCTGCACCGCAACATCCACAAGAAGGGCGTGACGATTGAGGTGTCGACGAACCCTGAGGATTTGTCGATTCTGTTCGCGTTCTTGGATGAGACCGCAGACCGCAACGGCTTCAACCGTCAGCAGGATGACTACCTGATGCAGGTGGCTCGTGTGCTGATGCCCGCCGGCGCGGCGTCGCTCTACATTGCGAAGCTGGCAGGCGAGAATGGCGAGAGCACCCCGATTGCGGCGGCGTTCGTGTACGACTCGGACGACACCCGCACCTACGCGCACGCGGCGGCTTCTTTCGAGCATCGCCGCCTGTCCGCGGGTATTCCGGTGGTTACGAACTTCATCCTGGACGCTAAGCGTAAGGGTCTGAAGTACGTTGACCTGTTCGGTATCGCACCGGAGGATCAGCCGGACCACGAGTGGGCTGGCTTCACGAAGTTCAAGAAGTCCTTCGGCGGCGAGTCGGTGGAGTACCCGGGTACCTGGGATGTTCCGGTCACCTCGTTGGGCTACCGCGCCTACACCCTGGCGTACAAGGCTCGCCCTGCGGTTCGCGATGCAGTGGCAAAGGCGAAGGCAAAGGTTCAGTCCTTCCGCTCTCGCTAACGACTTCAGGCGCCCCGCTCTGGGTATGTCCTGAGAGCTAAAAGCTAAATATACGAGCTCAATATACGGGCTCAATATACAAGGGAGCCGCCCCCGACCGAGTTCTTCGGTCGGGGGCGGCTCCATATGTTTGGGGGCTACCTCAAAGGCTTAGGCTTCGCCGGGGCTCTTGGTGTGCGAGAGAATCTCGCGCAGGCGGGAGAGGCGGTGCTCAGCCTCAACGGTACGCACGGTGCCCGAGGAGGAACGCATGACCAGCGACTGGGTGGTCACAACGTTCTTGCTGTAGCGCACGCCGCGCAACAGCTTGCCGTCGGTGATGCCGGTTGCGGCGAAGAAGCAGTTGTCGCTGGTGACCAGGTCGTTGGTGGTCAGCACGCGCTCCAGGTCGTGACCGGCTTCCAGTGCCTTTTCGCGCTCAGCCTCGTCGGTCGGTGCCAGACGGCCCTGAATCACGCCACCGGTTGCCTTGATAGCGCACGCTGCGACGACGCCTTCGGGGGTGCCGCCGGTGCCGAGCATGAGGTCCACGCCGGTGTTCTCGCGGCAGGCTGCGATAGCGCCTGCGACGTCACCGTCGAGGATGATGCGGGTACGGGCGCCTGCATCGCGAATCTCCTGGATGAGCTTGGCGTGGCGGGGGCGGTCCAGCACGCAGACGGTCAGCTCGCTGACCTTCTTGCCCTTAGCCTTAGCGACCAGGTGCAGGTTCTGCTTGACGGGCAGGCGCAGGTCCACGAATTCTGCGGCTTCGGGGCCGGTGACCAGCTTCTCCATGTAGAACACTGCGGAGGGGTCGAACATGGTGCCGCCGTCTGCCACAGCAATCACGGAGAGGGCGTTGTCCATGCCGAGTGCGGTCAGGCGGGTACCGTCGATGGGGTCAACTGCCACGTCGAGGGAGGGGCCGGAGCCGTCGCCGACGTTCTCGCCGTTGTACAGCATGGGAGCCTTGTCCTTCTCGCCTTCACCGATGACGACGGTGCCGTTGAAGTTGACGGTGGAGAGACGGTAGCGCATTGCGTCTACGGCTGCACCATCTGCGAGGTTCTTTTCGCCTGCGCCAACCCAGGGGCCTGCAGCAATTGCTGCTGCTTCAGTCGCGCGGACCAGTTCCATTGCGAGGTTGCGGTCGCCGTGGTTATTGTTCGTAGTCATAGACTCACCTTCGAGATTTCTGAATACACTGTCGGCTGGCTGGTTCTTTCCAGCACGAAGTCGCCGACGCAGTAGTGCTCCTTTCAGGATAGCGCGCTCAGGCTTCGTTTTTCTTGTTCTGAACGAGTTTGCGTGCGTGTTGACTTTAAGGTGAGCAGATGCGGCAAATCGGTGAGGGCTGCGTCTCTCTTCGAGGTTTCATATGCTCTGAGGCGCTGATTTTGGGTGCTGTGAAGGCGCGCCAAACTAGCTATTTTTCGCATTTTTAAGGCATATTTGAGGTAGGTTCTTTCTCCGGGAGGCTCCCGGCAAGGAGCTGAGCTTCAGCGCGAGCGCCTGAAGCCCCACATACCCGTTCGCAGATTCGCTGGCTCCGACGGCACGCGTTATCTGTATTTGTCCGCTAAGGAGCATCATATGGCCGGCATCCAACCGACTCCCGCAGAAGCATGGAAGCGTCTGAAGGACGGTAACCGCCGTTTTGTTGAGGGTAGCAATGAGCACCCCAACCAGGACACGATTCGCCGTACCGACCTTGCATCGGGTCAGTTCCCGTTCGCCTCGATTTTCGGTTGCGGTGACTCTCGCCTGGCGGCGGAGATTATTTTTGACCTGGGTCTGGGTGACGCGTTCGTGGTGCGTACCGCCGGCCACGTGCTGGAGAACGCTGCGCTCGGCTCGTTGGAGTACGCGGTTGAGGAGTTTGAGACCCCCATCGTGATGGTTCTCGGTCACGACTCCTGCGGTGCTGTGACCGCAGCCAGCAAGTCCCTGGAATCCGGCGAGATGCCGCACGGCTTCATCCGTAACCTGGTGCAGCACATCCTGCCTTCGGTGATGTCCCCGAAGCTGCCGGAGAACCCGACCGTCAACGACATGGTGCGTGAGCACACCCGCCAGACCGCTATCCGCATTATTGAGCAGTCCCACATTATTTCGGATGCGGTGGTTGAGGGTAAGGTCGCCGTGATTGGTGTCTTCTACCACCTGAAGGAGGGTAAGGCGGAGCTGGTGTTCAGTTCGCAGGACCTGACCCTGCCGGAGGAGAAGAACAATGGTCAGAACCCGCCGACCCAGGCGCTTCCGGTGGTCGTGAAGACTCCCCCGCGCGTTGTGGTTGCCGAGAACCTGGACTAGATTTCCTCTTCTCCGCTCGTTACGAGCCTTAGTGCGAGAACCCACACGCTCGCACTTAACAACAGATTTTTCTATGGGATACCCCCGCCACGGTAGCGTGTTCGCACATCTGCCGGGGCGGGGTTTTTCTGCGCCTTCTCACGCCGCAAAATTTATGAGCGTTTTTCCTCTTTTGACACCTTTTCAAGGCGACGTAAGCCACTTTGAACGCCTATCCTAGAGGTATGGCTGAAAACATTGAATACCGCATTGAACATGACACCATGGGCGAAGTTCGCGTTCCGGCTGATGCACTCTACCGTGCACAGACCCAGCGCGCAGTCGAGAACTTCCCGATTTCGGGTCAGACCCTCGAATCCGCCCATATTCGTGCGCTTGCCCTCGTGAAGAAGGCAGCCGCGACCGCCAATGAGGAACTCAAGGTGCTCGACGCTGAGCGCGCCCAGGCTATCCGCGACGCAGCGGATCTGGTAGCAACCGGTGACTACGACGCCCACTTCCCCATTGACGTCTTCCAGACCGGTTCCGGTACCTCCTCGAACATGAACGCGAACGAGGTTCTGGCAACCCTGGCAACCCGTTCCCTGGAGTCTAAGGGCATTGAGGTTCACCCCAATGACCACGTGAACGCTTCTCAGTCCTCCAACGACGTCTTCCCCACCTCCGTGCACGTTGCTGTGACCGAGGCTCTGGTGAAGGACCTGATTCCCGCTCTGGAGGTGCTCGCTGAGTCCCTGGAGCGCAAGTCCGTTGAGTTCAAGGACGTTGTGAAGTCCGGTCGTACCCACCTGATGGATGCAACCCCCATCACCCTGGGTCAGGAGTTTTCCGGCTACGCCGCTACCGTGCGTTACGGCATTGAGCGTGTGAACGCTTCCCTGCCTCGCGTGGCTGAGGTTCCCCTGGGTGGTACCGCTGTGGGTACCGGCATTAACACCCCGGACGGCTTCTCCGCTCGCGTGATTGAGCTGCTGGCTGAGGAGACCGGCCTGCCCCTGACTGAGGCTCGTAACCACTTCGAGGCTCAGGCTAACCGTGACGGCCTGATTGAGGTTTCCGGTCAGCTGCGCACCCTGGCGTACGGCCTGATGAAGATCAGCAATGACATCCGCTGGATGGGTTCGGGCCCGAACACCGGCCTGGGCGAGCTGCACATCCCCGACCTGCAGCCCGGTTCCTCGATTATGCCCGGTAAGGTCAACCCCGTGATTTGTGAGGCTACCATCATGGTTGCCGCTCAGGTCATCGGTAATGACGCAACCATTGCTCTGTCTTCTACTAACGGCGCGTTTGAGCTGAACGTGGGTATTCCGGTGATGGCTGCTAACCTGCTACAGTCGATCCGCTTGCTCGCTAATGTCTCCCGTGTTTCGGCTGAGAAGATGATTGACGGCCTGACCGCTAACGTTGACCGTTGCCGCTTCCTGGCTGAGGCTTCGCCGTCGACCGTGACCCCGCTGAACAAGCTGATTGGTTACGAGGCTGCTGCGAAGATCGCTAAGTACTCGGTGGCTCACAAGGTGACTGTCCGTGAGGCTGTTGTGGCTCTGGGTTACGTGGAGCGCGGCGAAGTGACTGAGGAGCAGCTGGATGCGGCTCTGGACGTCACCAAGATGCTGGGCAACTTCTAATCTCACCCGCCTGAACCTCGGTTGAGGTTCGCGGCTTAACCATAGAGGGAGGGGCGACTCGCCATGACGGCGGGTCGCCCCTCCTTCTGTCTGTGTTCTCTGCCCCGTCATTGAGTTGGTAGCAGGTTCTCACTATTGTTCAACGATATTGAACACTTTGAACTGTTTATAGTGGACCAGCGTGTAGATGAGGCAGAGTACAGCCGGGATACTGACGACAAGCGCAGCGTTGAAGGAGCCGAGATGGTCAAGCATCAGTGCTACCGCGCCCATGGAGTACAGCGTTCCTAGTCCAAACACGGCACCGTCAAGGGAGCTGGCACGCCCCAGTAGCTCATTCGGTGTAATGCAGTCACGCAGATTGTTGGAGAAGATGAAAGCTGATGCCCATCCTACGTCCAGTATGAAGAGTAGGGCACCGAGCACTACGGGGTTATTGCTGACGGTGACGAGCGGTATTCCGAGCAGGGATACGAGATTGGCGACCAGCAGCATTCCTCGTGTGTTCTCGAAAGAGAGGAAACGATCGATGATGAGTGCCGCGACAATACCGCCGATACCGCTGCAGGCCATAATCATGCCTACCACTGAGGCTTCAAAAGTGAGTTCCTCGTACAGGCGGTAAATAATGATGAGTGAATACGACGCCGTAGCTGCCGCCAAGAAGAACGTGTAGACAAGGATAAGTCTCTGCGGGGCGCCGGAGAACATGTATTGGATACCGTCAAACATTCGGTGAATAAACCCATGTTGTGCGGTTTCGCGTTGCTCAGTTTTAGCTTCCATCTCTACGGATGGCAACGTTGCGTATGAAATAGTTGCCGCCCCGAAAAGGAGCACCGGGACGATAAGACCGACCGTTGCACCCGCAACAAGAACAATAAATCCTGCCGTAGGGGGCGCAATGATTGCGGATATTCCCTCGCAAATTTCACGACGTGCGTTGTACGAAAGAAGGTTTTCTCGTCCGAGAAGCTGCGGGATATATCCTGCTTCTGAGGCAGCAGCCAGTTCGGAGAAGACACCGCTCACAAATCCTAGTGCGGCGATGGCGAACCATGACAGCATATGCTGCTCAATCATCAACGCCAAGGTAAGGATGCTGAGGATGTTTACTGCCCCGGCAATCACAATCATAGGTTTTCGAGGCAGACTATCCGATAGGGTTGCTAGCGGATATGCCAAGGCGATATTGGGGATTTGCATGGCTACCGCCATCACGCCGGCCAGCCCAATTTCGCCTGTACTAGCGAGAATCGCAATGGGTAGGGCGAAGGAATATATTCCTGTACCTACCAGAGAGCCGATAAGGGCTACGTAGATTCTCCAGGGTATTTTGTGTGTTGTCATGCCTTACTCCTTCCAGGACGCGTCAAAATAGCGACCAAGAATTGCGATGAACACAATGAGCCTAGTTCACAGAAAAATGGCATGCCTTAAAGATTTATAGGCAGAGTAAAAGGAAAGCGACCACGCTCACCAGAACATCACGTGAACGGATTTTTCTCGGGTTACTGACTAATACGGGGCCGTCACTCCCAATGTAACCCGCGTCATATATAAAGCATCTCATGTGCACCACTCATAACTCGACACACAGGCACAACTTAAAGTAAAAAAGACATAAACAAGGCAAAGCCACAGCAAAACTTGGGATTTTAGCTCTTCAATCCCACAGAAAAACAGGAAGAACCATCCAATAACATGTAACAAACTGTCACAAAAATGCGGGAGGGGCGACTCGCCATGACGGCGGGTCGCCCCTCCTTCTGTCTATGCACGCCTCAATCAGCGGCTTCTGTTCAATCCAAATAGCCGGTCTAGTACTCTTCCGGCGGCACCGATTCCAGCCCAAAACGGCAGTGGCCGTCATAGTTCAGCGCCGCATCAATACGGTCCAGCATCCGCTCCGAAAGTAGTGCACGCTCCGCCGGGTCAGACACATCCACCCAACGCACCTGCGAAGACTCCTCATCGTTCACCTTCGCCTCACCGGAAACCCAGCGGCACAAGAACGTATGATCCAAGAACTGGCAACGGTCACCATTGCCGAACTGCATCGGCGGGTCAGCCTTCACCTGCGCCAGCTCCAGCACCTCAATCTGCACGTTCGCCTCCTCCTGCGCCTCACGCAGGCAGGTCAGTGCGGGGCTCTCCCCCGGGTCCACAATGCCCGTAATCGGGGTCCACGCCCCGTTATCGCTACGGCGCACCAGCAGCACCTTAGAATCCTGTTCACGGTACACCACCGCCGTCGCGCCGGACAGCCACAGGTAGTCCGAGCCGATCCGCTCACGCAGCTTACGGATAAAGGGAGGAGTAGGCATAACATCAACCTTTCAAAAGCCCCGGCAGTTCTACCGAGAAATAGGTGCTAGAGAGCAGAGCAAACAGCCGCGAGCCGCGCAAAGAATGAGCCCGCCGCCAAGCCGGACGGTCACCCCACTTCGGAATCTACCACAGAGAATACGCCGGAGCCGCCAACGCCACCAGCGCGCCCAGAAGCATAAACGGGCCGAAGGCAATGCGGGTGCTACCGTGCGCTTTCGTGAACAGCACCAGCGCCAGGGACACCAGACCACCGGCAAGGAAGGTCACCAGCGACGCCCAGCCCAGGTTCGCCCAGGACAGGTACCCGAGCACGCCGCCCAGGATTCCGGCGAGCTTCACATCCCCGCGGCCCAGCGCGCCGAAAGACAGAATACGCAGGAGCCCGTAGCAGAACCACAGCACCAAACCGGCACCAATCACGCGCCAGATATCGGCGGGGCGACCGGCAAAAAGCAAAGACACCGGTAGCGCCGTATAGGTGGCAATAGCCAGCGGAATCAGGATGCGGTGCGGCAGACGGTGCTCCCGCACGTCAATACGCCACAGACGCACGGTGCACCACAGAAAATACAGCAGGTAGCTGCCGAGCACCAGCGCGGCAAAAACGGAGGCGCCGCCTGCGTTGTAGAGGCGGGAAAGCTCAGTGAGCATAGAACGTCCATTCTGTAATGCTGGAGGCTACCAGTCGGGAAGCAAGAACCGAGAGGCAAACGCCGCCGGTACTAGAGCGTCTAAGTTCTAAGAACCGAAACGGCGGGAACGGTTCGCGTAGTCTCGCAGGGCACGCAGAAAATCAACGCGTGTGAAATCCGGCCACAGGGCACGGCAGAAATAAAACTCAGAATACGCGCTCTGCCAGGTCATGAAACCGGACAGGCGCTGCTCGCCCGAGGTGCGAATCAGCAGGTCCGGGTCCGGCATGTCGGAGGTGTACAGGTGCGAAGAAATATCCTCAACGCTCAGCTGTTCAGCAAGCGATTCCAAGGATGCGCCCTCAGCGGCGGCCTCACGCAGAACTGAGCGAACCGCGTCCACAATCTCCTGGCGGCCGCCGTAACCGACCGCAATGTTCACGCGAACGCCAGGCAGGTGCGCAGTCTGCTCAATCGCCCAGTCCAGGCGCTCGTGCAGCTGGCGAGGAATCAGATCAATATTGCCGATAGCGCGCACCGGACCGCAGGCGGACTCCACCAGACGCACCAGAAACGCATCAATCACAGCGACCAGACCGGTCAGCTCCTTCTCGGGGCGCTTCAGGTTCTCAGTGGAGAGCATGTACAGGCTCACCTGCGGAATCGACAGCTCAGTACACCAGGCCAGAAAATCAATAATTCGCTCCGCACCGGCGGCGTGACCCTCACGGGTGCTCAAGCCGCGCTGAGCCGCCCAGCGGCGGTTACCGTCCACCAGCACTCCAATATGTGCCGGCAGGGATTCAGGGCTCAGCGAGCGCGCCAGAGCCTGCTCATAGACGGTAGGCTCAGTGACAGTGCCGGGGTTGCTGGCGTGGCCGTGCACAGTAATCACGGGCAGGGCGTTGGCGCTCATAGCTCATACCTCATTCGGCTGTCGTGGCGGATGATTCAGCGGGCTCCTAACGAAAGAGCCCAAGCTCTTATTCTACGCCGCCGCACCGTACCTTCGCGGCAATCGGCATCACGGTTGGGCTGAGAATCGGCTCAAAATTTGTGGCGGCAGGTAAGGGCGTAGGGGGGGCGTGCGAAGGGACGGTACACCTCGAGTACGTAAGAAGAGCTGATGCCCTTCACCCACGATTCATATCGCGGGCGAAGGGCATCATTCGCTAACGTGGGGCGATGCACCCCAACCTAGATAACGTAGTAATCGCTCAGGCCCTCATCCAGGCTGGATTCGGGCAGCTGAACCTCAGCGTGCGAGGCAGCCAGAGTGTAGTCCTCCCAGGGCCAAATATCCTTTAGCTGCTCACTGGGCACGGCGAAGAACACACCGTTCGGGTCCACCTGCGAGGCGTGCGCGCGCAGAGCTTGATCGCGCTGCTCAAAGTGATCGGTCACCAGGATGCGGGTCGTAGTCTCGTGGCGAGGCGCCTCACCCGACGTTGCGCGGTGCGCAATGTTCTCAATCCAGCCGCTCAGCAGGCTCTCACCGTGCGTATCGAGCAGGTGCTCGTGCAAGGCTAGGGTGCGTTCGGGGTTGAATGCGCGGTCGTAGTAGAGCTTCTGCGGGGTCCAGGGCTCACCCTCCCCCACATATGCCTCGGGGTCGCCCGCCTTCTCGAATGCCTCCACGGCAACCTTGTGGGTCATGATGTGGTCGGGGTGCGGGTAGCCGCCAATCTCGTCATAAGTAATGATGATGTGCGGGCGGTACTCGCGGACCAGGCGCACCAGCGGAGCGGCGGCACGGTCCAGGGGCATGGTACCGAAGCTACCGAAAGGAAGCGGCGGCATCGGGTCACCCTCGGGCAGACCCGAGTCGAAGAAGCCAATCCAGCGGTGCTCAATACCCATAATCTCGCGGGCAGCCGCCATCTCAGCACGGCGCAGACCCGGCAGGTCGCGGTGCGCACGCGGGCTCTTATCGATCTCCTCGTTCAGGATGTCACCGCGCTCGCCGCCGGTCATCGTCGCCACCATGAAGCGGGCACCACGGGCAATATACGCCGAGGCGGTACCGGCGCCCTTGGAGGACTCGTCGTCCGGGTGTGCGTGCACCGCGAGGATGCGCAGACCGGTGTAGTCCTCCTCCAGCGGTTTGAGGGAGTCCACGGGAGGGTGAGTCGGCAGGTTTGCCTTCAGCTGTTCAATGGCTTCGCTCACGGTGGTCTCCTTTAGGTGATGCGCCAGGGGTCGATGATGTGTCTGTGACTCGCGAATGCGAGCGCTACACGGCAGAAATTTTACGGTTGTAGCTTCTCGTATGATACCCAAGGATAGCGCCGGTGTACTAGCGCAGATGACGCCGTGTGACATCGTGAAACGTGCCGTCATATCAGCAGATTCACGGGCATGAAACAGTCTGATACTGGCGGAGTGTTCAGCTACCGGTGTGCGTACCGACGAAGATGCGTTCAGAGGGGAAGATACGACCGGCATAACAGCCGAAAATCCTCCGGTGCTCTAGAATAGGTCTGTTGATTCATTCCGTTACCGGTACCGCCGCGCATTGAACGCGGCACGCGGTAGCGGGTTTATTCGTTTCGCACCGGCAGAGCCGGCGCATAAGCAAAGGACACGCATGGCTGAAAACACCGGTGCATGGCTCACTCAGGACGCCTTCGACCGCCTCACCCAGGAGCTGGAGCACCTCTCCGGCCCGTACCGCCAGGAAATCGTTGACCGCATCGCGCAGGCACGCGATGAGGGTGACCTCCGCGAGAACGGCGGCTACCACGCAGCACGCGACGAGCAGGCTAAGAACGAGGCGCGTATCAAGCAGCTCAAGCACCTGCTCGAAACCGCACAGATTGGTGAGGCGCCCGTTGATGACGGCGTGGTAAGCCACGGCATGGTCATCGAAGCTGAGGTTGCAGGCCGCACCCTGAAGTTCCTGCTCGGCTCCCGCGAAATTGAGGACACCCTCCCTGCCGGCACCGACCTAAAGGTCTTCTCCGAGAAGTCGCCGCTGGGTGCCGCAATCATGGGTGCTAAGCAGGGCGACGAGGTTTCCTACACCGCTCCGAACGGTAAGGAACTGAGCGCCAAGATTGTCTCCGTGACCCCCTACCAGGGCTAAGAGACTAGCCAAGAGGCTAGGGCTGAGAGACAGCGTTAGTTTTACAACAAAACA
>NZ_CAJZIE010000019.1:0-31381 GCF_916049665.1 uncultured Rothia sp.
TGGGAAACATACTCCGGAATATTTTTGCCATCTGGAGCGTTATACATTTCAATAACACCACATTCATCTGCCTCAAAAATACCTTTGGGAGAAGTGTCAGTCATGTTTGACACCTGACCCCCAACAATTTCAACTCTAGCTGATTTCACGGTGCATACGGCGTACCAATTTTTATCTTCGATATGCGTTGTATAGTGCATGAATGTAAACAATAACCCCATACCCAGAACAAGACTAATGAAAATTCTGGCTTCCGGGGATGTGAGTTTCTTAATCCATGGGAACATTGCTTTCCTACTTTCAGTGTCTTGCCTGGTGGGTTCTCCGCAGGCTCTGGAGCTGCGAACTGTTATTCCTTAATTTCCTCAAAGCGGGTTGTTACAAAATCTTGATCTTTCTTAGGTGAACGATTTGAAACATGGAACAGATACTTTTTTCCTGGCTGCGCCGTCTTAACATACGCGGAAATATTCCAACCCTCAGGGGGCTCAAACATTGTGAGGGTGCCGCACTCCTCCGTCTCAAAGACGCCCTTCAAGCCAATGTCAGTCATGCCACCAAGGTCTGTGCCGCGACGCTCTTGCGTGTACGCCTTAGTCACGGTGCAGGTGGCGGTGAAACCGTCACTGTCATCACGTAGATTTATAGGAATAATAAAAAAGATATACCCAACGCACATCGTCAGAAAAAGCATTGTAATTCTTTCCGACCATTTGTTATGAGATTCCATCACTCACCTCATTTCTCACGAGAATTCGGAGCTTTCTTTGCTTCGCGTGCCTGCTGACGCTCCAACCTACGCGCCTCATTACGAGCAGCCCTACGGCGGCGCTTCTGACGTTCACTCTTCGTCACACCCACCACATACTTCGTCTCACACAAGTCATAAAACTGGGCATAAATATCACGCGAAGAACCATACATACCCACCACGCTCATCACATCCAGGCCGTCCTCCTCAGCCCAACGCCCATGATCATCACGGTACAGCACCTGCGCCATGAGGATCGTCGCATCAAACTGATACGGGTCAAAACTGCAGGTACGCTTACCCATCTCAGCGCTGCCAATGCGCAAGAACCCGTTCTTGCCGTTATTCTCCACGTGGGCAAACGTAATCGAGGGGTAGGTAAACGTGCGTTCCTTCCACCGCCAATTACGCCAGCGCACGCAATCCTCGCGCAGTTCAAGGTAGAAGGCGTAGCAGTGGTTCAGAGGAATAGCGCCCAGCAGGCCAAGAGACACGATACTAAAAATGAGGCCAGAAATTGCAACAGTAAATTCTTCTGTTCCTGGTTGGGCATCCCAGCGACCAAGAGATAGCCAAATAAGCGGTGCACCGACAAACCCGAGAATAGTTACAAGCCAGAAGAAGATAAACGCCGCGATGGGCCTCTTCTGCCTCTTATTCAGGGTGGGTTTGCCGAGCTTAATGCGGTAGCCCGGTATTAGGGCGACGATAAGTCCTCCGAGGAGTCCGTCTTCAACAGCGCTCATAGTGTGTACGTCCTTGTGCGGTAGTGGTTGGTGAATCATGCTCGCTCCGGTGAGGTGGCGGGCACATCCTTAGCCTATCGCACCGTATCTGACCAGAAGGTTAACTCGACGCAATGCTCCGGTGAAGACTCGGCAACCACTCCACGGATAACGCGAATCTGGGCTCAACCACCCGATTTCGTTAGCTACTCTGAGAGCAAATCCGCCTCTTCCGCACCGTTGCTGGAAGACTGCGGGTCACCGATAGATAGAAAGGCTGGTGAGCGACCATGGTCAACACCATCATGATTTTCATATGGGGTGCACTCGACTCCATACTGATCTACAAGGTCCTCCGCATCGTCGTCACGTACGAACTCAACCGACGCCGCGACAAGAAACTACGCGCCGAAGCCGTATACGTCATCCGAACGAACCGCTTCGAAATTGCTACCTATGCCCTAGTAATTCTCCCGTTCTCAATAGGAGTCTTCCTCATTCACCTTTGGGAAGACGTAGGATTCCACTTCGCATTCGACTTTATTGGCCTCGGCATGATCGGCTTTTTCATGTTCTTCTTCTGCGACGCCGCCGGTAGCTACACTAAAATCTCGCCCGAAGGAATCGAAAGGGGAGAGCCGTTCAACGATACGGTCTTCTTCCCGCTCAATGCGATTGACGCAGTCTCATACGACAACAACACCGACCGTGAACACGCAGACTCCCTCCACTTCTACACAAAATCCGGCAAACTGGTCACAGAATTCTGCCCCGTCTTCGGCAGCTACCCCCTCCTCGCAATGACCCGATTCAGGATCGAAAACGACCGCTGGCCAGACATCGGCAACCCCGACGATGTCGCCCAGATTAATGCCTGGGCGAACCGCCGCTCTACCCTCCGGTACTTCCGCTACGGCAAAATCAGTGGCCTCGCCGAAGTAGACATGTAGCCCGCAATTTAGGCTGTTTTCAGCCCGTATTTAGTGCGTGCGCGGCGTGTTTCTCAACCAATATTTCCGCAATTTATCTGCCGGAAAAACGTTGACTAGCCCGCATGGTCTAACCCTCAACTAGAAGGTGCACTCTGCACGCAAAAACATTAACGTTGAGGCTTACAATAAGAAAGGTTCAACGCACAGCCGCACGCCGTGCACGCACCACGTCACTTCACAGAAACACCGACCCCGAAAGGCACATCATGGCCACCAAGAAGCCCGCACGCCTCACCCGCCGCGCAGCACTCGCCGCAGCAGGCGCAGGCGCAGCAACCGCCCTCGGCGCACTGCTCACCCCCGCGCAGGCAACCACCTACCGCCCCACCGTGCGCCGCACCCCCTACAACGGCTACTACTCGCACCGTTACGGCCGCCGCGGCCGCATCGTCATCAGCGACTACTACGGTAGCTCCTACAGCAACTACTACTATTACGGCGGCTAAAACCTACGGCCCCAGCCCAAGACATATACTGGAAGACGGCACCACACTCATGTGGTGCCGTCTTCCCGTTAGATGCCCCAGGCATCACCCGCACCACGGTGCGGAAAACACACCACAGATAGAGAGAAAAAATGAAGAACGTAACCCGCCGATCCGCACTCGGCCTGGTTGTAGCCGCCGGTGGCGCAACCCTCCTTGCCGCATGCGGTTCGCAGTCCCCGGCATCCAGCGGCTCCGCATCTGCATCCGGTAGCGCTTCTACCTCGGACGCCGAAGTTAACAACGCACGCGCCGACTACTCCGGTGCTGCAGTCCTCGACGGCTACACCTCCAAGCCTGCCGACTACCAGCTGGCAACCCGCACCGAGCCGGCCAAGAACGTGCCCGTGCCGACCAAGCCCGCCGTCGCCAACGAAAACAGCGTAGAGGGCCTGTACCAGTCCATCGCATTCTTTGGCGCAGCCATGGAATACTACATGCGCACCGGCAAGACTGAGCTCCTGCGTGAAAGCGCCATGGACAAGAGCGAACTCAAGTCGATGCTCGAGCCGGAAGATGGCACCCTCGGCGAAAAGCTGGTCAAGGGCGAAGTCTGGATGCACGACCCGACCGTCACCATCACCCTGCTCTCCGCACAGCCCACCCGCGATGGTAAGGCATACACCTGGAATGTTCGCTTCACCCTTACCCGCGGCGAATTCATGGCATCTAAGGATAAGGTTCTGGAGGTCCCCGAAAGCGGCCGCGAGAACGTCAACGAGCGTACCCTGCGCGGTGTGTACGAGAACGGTGCATGGAAGCTGACTGGCATGAAGTCTGACTCTGAGGCTTCCGCTTCTGCATCGGCTTCTGCTTCCTAAAACTCAGGAGCCTAGAAGCTTGTAGCTTCTAACAACAGAGAGGCGCCCGCCCCGTGGAATAAACCCACGAGGCGGGCGCTTTTCTTATATGTGCAATAAAGCATATACCCTTATCGGGATGCTACCAGATGCGCACGCGCTCCTCCGGAGCCAGGTACAGTGCATCGCCCTCAGAGACACCAAACGCCTCATAGAACTCATCAATATTGCGCACCACACCGTTCACACGGAACTCATCCGGCGAATGCGGATCCACCGAAATCATCACCTCAGCATGCTGCGGGCGGGACTTCGTGCACCAGCCGCGAGCATTCGAGAAGAAGAAACGCTGAATACCGGTCATACCGTCAATCACCGGCGCGTCAGCCAGCGACTTAATGCCCTGCTTCTTCAAAGCCAGACGGTACGCCTTCAACGCAATCGACATGCCAGCCAGGTCGCCAATATTCTCGCCCAGAGTCAGCTCACCGTTCACGTGGAACTTCGGGTCCAGACCCACCGGAACGTACGCGTTGTACTGCTCCACCAGCGCGGAGGTACGCTCCTTGAACTTCGCGTAATCCTCCTCAGTCCACCAGCTTTCCAGCTTGCCGTCACCGTCATAGCGGGAACCCTGATCGTCAAAACCGTGACCAATCTCGTGGCCAATAATCATGCCGATATTGCCGTAGTTCGCCGCATCGTCAGCATCCGGGTTGAAGTACGGCGGCTGCAGAATCGCTGCCGGGAACACAATCTCATTCGCCGGCGGCATGTAGTACGCGTTCACGGTCTGCGGAGTCATCAGCCACTCCGACTTATCCACCGGCTGACCCTTACGGGCAATCAGCCAGTCAGCGTCAAACGCACCGGTACGGCGCAGGTTCTCGAACAGGTCACCGGGCGCCAGCTCCAGTGCGGAGAAGTCACGCCACTTATCGGGGTAACCAATCTTGGTGACGAACTTCGACAGCTTCTCCAGCGCCTTCTGGCGGGTTGCCTCAGTCATCCAGTCCAGCGACTCAATAGACTCGCGGTACGCCTCAAGGAGGTTGCCGACCAGAACCAGCATCTTCTCCTTGTGCGAAGGCGGGAAGTGCACAGCCACGTACTCCTGGCCAATCTCCTCACCCAGAGCCTTCTCGACAGCGCCCACGCCGCGCTTCCAGCGCTCACGAATCTGCTGGGTACCGGAGAGGGTCTTGCCGTAGAAGTTGAAGCTTTCCTGAACCAGTTCGTCGTACATGAACGGCGCACGTGAACGCAGAACAGTCCACACAGCCCACAGCTTCCAGCTCATCAGCGGGATGGAGGTGAACAGCTTAGCCGCACCCTCAAAGAAGGACGGCTGAGCCACAATAACCTGACCCAGGGTCTCCGGGTCGGCACCCAGAGCCAGCAGCCACTGCGAGAACGGGAAGCCGGGGAACTTCTCGTCCAGCTCGGTCGCCTGGTACGGGTTGTAGGTCGCCTCGGCGTCGCGGTTCTCCACGACGTTCCAGTGCAGGCGAGCCAGCTCAGACTCGTGAGTGAACACCAGCTGAGCCGCCTGCTCCGGGGTCAGGCCGAAGCCCTCAGCCAGACCGGTCAGCTCAAACATGCGGGCAATATGCTCAACGTACGCCGCGCATGCAGCCTCGTGCTTCTCTTCACGGTAGTAGGATTCATCCGGCAGACCCAGACCCGACTGGTACAGGAAGAACGTGTAGTTCTTCGGGTCCTTCGGGTCGTTGCTGGTGTACCAGGCGAACAGCTGCGGCAGACCCGCACGAGACAGCAGCGCCAGGGTCACAGCCAGGTGGGAGGGGGTTGCCGAGTTCAGAATCGGGGCGATTTCCTTCAGCAGCGGCTCCAGGCCGTCCGCCTCAATCTTCTCAACATCCATGAAGGAGTTGTAGAGTGCGCCAATACGGGACTCCGGCTGCTCCTTCGCGATCTTCTCCACCAGCTCACGCACGTGCTTCTCTGCGTTATCGCGGAGGGTGTACAGGCCGCCGTCCTTGGGGCGGTCCGCCGGGATTTCGTGGGTTGCCAGCCACTTGCCGTTGACGTGGCGGAAGAAATCGTCGCCCGGCTTGACGGTTTCATCCACCCATTCTTTAGTGATTCCAGAGTTAGTAGTCATGGTTCCATTCTATGTTCTTACGCCCGCAAGCCACAGGATGACCGGCACGCCGTCAGATGCTGGCGCACCGGTACAGGCGCTTCTCAGAGGCGTTTTAGGCGGCAGAAAGGGGCAGGGTAGCCCCCCAGGATGCAGAAAAACCCGCCCGTACGGTGCAGAAGAAAAACCGTACGGGCGGGCCTGTTATCTATCCCCAAAAGCTCGGCATACAGTCGGTACGCATACCGGAACGAAGCCGAACAGCCGCCGCCTGCCGCAGGTTACCGCGAGCAAACCATCATCCGGTTAACCCGCAGCAGGTAGCGGAACCAATAGGCGCCTCCTAGAGGGATGCGCGAATCGCCTTGGTGGCGTCCACCAGGTGACGCAGAGACTGCTTGGTCTCCTCGTAATCACGAGTCTTCAGACCACAGTCAGGGTTCACCCACAGGTCAGCAATGGTGCCGTAACCAATCGCAGCCTTCAGCAGGGACTCAATCTCATCCTGAGAAGGAACACGCGGGGAGTGGATGTCCCACACGCCCGGGCCCAGACCGGAAACGAAGCTCTCCGGAATGTCAGCCAGCAGCTCCATGTGCGAGCGGGCGGCCTCAATGCTGGTCACGTCAGCGTTCAGAGCGTTAATCGAGTCGATAATCTCGTTGAACTCCGAGTAGCACAGGTGGGTGTGAATCTGAGTGGAATCCTTCACCGCGCTGGTTGCCAAGCGGAAGGAGTTCACCGACCAGTCCAGGTACTGCGGCTGCTCATCGCGGCGCAGGGGCAGCAGCTCACGCAGAGCCGGCTCGTCCACCTGAATGATGCGGATGCCCGCCTGCTCCAGGTCGGCAATCTCGTCGGCAAGAGCCAGAGCAACCTGGTTAGCGGTCTCGCGGCGCGGCTGGTCGTCACGCACGAAGGACCACGCCAGAATCGTCACCGGGCCGGTGAGCATGCCCTTGACCGGCTTCTCGCTCAGCGACTGTGCGTGGGAGCTCCACGGAACGGTGAACGCCTCACCGCGCAGGCCCTCACCGTGACGCTTCACGTCACCGAACAGGATCGAGGGGCGGGTGCAACGCGAACCGTAGGACTGAACCCAGCCGTGGCGGGTGGTTGCGAAACCGTCGAAGTTCTCAGCGAAGTACTGAACCATGTCGTTACGCTCAGCCTCACCGTGAACCAGCACGTCCAGGCCCAGCTCCTCCTGCAGTGCGATAACCGAAGCAATCTCGTCACGCAGGAAGCCGTTCAGTTCCTCGGCGGAAATCTTGCCCGCACGAGCCTCCGCACGGCGACGGCGAATCTCAGCGGTCTGCGGGAAAGAACCGATGGTGGTGGTCGGCAGCTTCGGCAGGTTCAGGTCAGCCTGAGCCGCGCGGCGAACGTCAATGGTCGGGCGGTCGAAGTCCTCAGCGGTCACAGCGGCGGCGCGGGCACGAATCTCGTCGTTGTGCTTGCGCGGGTCGGCAGCGAAGCGAGCCAGTGCCTCGTCGGCAGCCTTCAGCTCGGGCTCAATAGCGGCCTCACCCTCGGCCAGGCCGCGAGCCAGCAGAGCAATCTCAGCGACCTTCTGGTCAGCGAATGCCAGGCCGTCCACGGGAACCTCGGCGGGATCCTCAAGCTCCAGGTCGTGCGGCACGTGCTGCAGGGAGGTCGAAGAAGCCACAGACACGGCACCCTCGGATGCGCCGGGCAGCGCCTCCAGAGTCTTCAGAGCCGCGCGAACATCGGCACGCCACACGTTGCGGCCGTTCACAACACCGGCAACCAGGTGCACACCAGCGGCAGAAACAGACTCCAGCTCAGCCTTCGAGTACACGCCGTGCACCAGGTCAAGGTGCAGAGCCTCAATGCCGGTACCCAGCAGTGCCGGCAGGTTCTCACGCAGGGAACCGTAGGGGCTGGTCACCAGAATCTGCGGGCGCTTCTCGGCGGCAGCCAGGGCACGGTAGGTGCGCTCGGCCAGCTGCGCAACCTTCGCGTTGTCGGCACGGTCCACGGTCAGGCCCGGCTCATCCAGCTGAACCCACTCAACACCGCGCTCAGCCAGCTGCTCCAGCACCTGAGCGTAAGCGGCAACGAACTCGTCCAGACGGTCGATGGGTGCGAAGTCCTCGGCGGAACCCTGCTCAGCCTTAGCGCCCAGTAGCAGGGTCAGCGGGCCAACAATCTGCGGACGCACCTTCACACCAGCCTGCTTAGCGACCTCGAGCTGCTCGTCAATAGCCTCAAGGTTCAGCTTAATCTCGGTGCCGGCACCAATCTCAGGCACCAGGTAGTGGTAGTTGGTGTCGAACCACTTGGTCATCTCCAGCGGAGGCAGGGTCTCGGTACCGCGCGCCAGTGCGAAGTAACCGGGCAGATCCAGCAGGCCGCGTGCATCCTTAGCCTCAGCCAGACGCTCGGGAACCAGGGTGAACAGGCGAACAACGTCGAGCACCTGGTCGTAGTAGGAGAAGGTCGCCGGAATCGAGTAGTCGTCAGCCTTCAGGCCCGCGGCGGTCACGCGCTCAAAGTAGGTGCGCTGCACGTCAGCGGCGGTGTCCTGCAGCTCCTGCAGGGTGACCTTGCCCTTCCAGAAAGCCTCCTGAGCCTTCTTCAGCTCACGGAAGCGGCCCACGCGGGGGTAGCCAACAATGGTGGCGGCGGGGAATGCGGTGTTCGACATAATAATTTTTTCCTTTACTGGGGATAGAACTGGGAGAATCAGCGGGCCCTGCCGGCCCCGTCGATGGGGCCGAGATCCGCGGGACGCTCCCGGGGTACTTTGGGGGAAACTTGGGTGGCGCATCCGCGCCGGGTGGAGCGGGTCGCGTTTAGGCGAATTCCAGCTCGCTCAGGGGCTGGGAGAAACGGTTGCTGTATCGGGGCAGGTCCAGCTGGTCCAGAACGTCCAGCACCGCGGCATGCTCGTTGAAGGTGAAGAAGTGCAGACCCGGTGCGCCCGCATCCATCACGGTGCGGCACTGGTTCAACGCATACTCAACACCGATGCGGTGCAGCTCAGCGTCACTGGTTGCGGTCTCCAGGGCGTACGCAAGATCCGTCGGAACCGACATGCCCGCCATCTGGCAGAGGTTCTGCAGGCGCTTCAGGGAGGTCACCGGCATGATGCCCGGAATAATCGGGATGTCCACACCCGCCAGGCGAGCCGAATCGACCAGGGCACTGTAGCGCTCATCCTCGAAGAACACCTGGGTGATAGCGAAATCCGCGCCGGCACGCTGCTTCGACAGCAGAATCTCAATATCCTGCAGCAGGGATGCCGACTCGGGGTGCTTCTGCGGGTACGCCGCCACACCAATCGACACCTTGCCAGCTGCCAGGTGGGCGAAATCTTCACGCTCAACGCGGCGAATGAGCTCCACCAGGTAGCGGGCGAAAGGAAGTTCAGAAACCTGACCCTCCTGAATGTCACCGCGAAGAGCCAGGAAGCCGCGTACGCCTAGACCCAGGATTAGGCGGACTGCACGCTCCAGCTCGTGCACCGAATGGCCTGCACAAATCAGGTGAGCCAGCGGGGTGAGGGAGGTTTCATGCACCAGGTGGTCGAGCAGTGCCAGGGTCTTCTGGCGGCGCTTCGCGTCACCGGAGTAGGTGACAGACACGTAGTCGGGGTTGGTGCCCTCAAGCTCCGCAATCGTGCGGAGTAGCGACTCACAGCTCGCGTGTGAGCGCGGAGGGAACAGCTCAAAAGAAAGAGCCGGGTGAACTGTCGTCATAACCATCCTTCGTGTTCACCCGATAGATACGCACCGTAAGGGTGCGCGAATTCTTCTGCAGGATGCGCGCCACCGGTTTGCGGGTGCGCATCATCAAGGGGTGCCGAAGGGTATTCTTCTCTATCGGTTCTGGCGGGAGCACCTTGTCCGCACCCTGCACCGTGACGGTGGGGGATACTGGCGAGGTTGCTGCGACGTCGACGAGCCAGATCTCTCGGTCGCTCTTGATAGATAACGCTTTCACTCTACCCACCGCCTCCGAGGGCGTGCAAGGGGTGCGGCGGTTGATGTCCTAATATTTCTGGACATGACATTGGGGCGAAATATGAACTTAATATGACCGACTATGACGAAGGGCGGCTGGGGGCGTTGCGGGTAGAGCTGTCAGCTGACCCTTGAATGCCCGAAAATATCACAGATACGTCTGCTTAATATTCTTGGACACGCACGAATATGTGTGTTTTATATTTCATTGAGGGGTAGGGTAGCTAGTGAGGCACGGGTAGTGTTTCAATGTCCGCTCATCGAGGAGTTTCAGGGCTCAAAGATGAGTTCAATATGACTTTGTGAGCGTGGTGAGAATGAAAAAGCTATTTTCTTCTATACTCTGGTCCTTCCGCCTAGCCTGGAAAACCTGTCCCACAACCCTGGTGAGCGTCGCCCTATCGCTAGCCGTCATAGCCTGCATTCCCCTGAGCCAATCCTTGCTAATCGGTCATACAGTATCAGCCTTGAGCGGTTCAAATGGTGGCACAGCATGGATTTATATTGTTGCTCTTGCCCTTGTTGTCGGAATTAATATCATTGCTAAACGCTGGGTCATAAGTAACATGCTCATCCTCAAATCAAAGGTGAACTATCGGGTTCACTGCATGTTAAATAACAGGTTATCTACATTTCCGTTATCTGATATAGGTAGCACAAAATCACAGGAAGATATACGTGCTGCTAGAGAGGCAATATCGAAACAGGAATTGCAGGTTCACACCATGTCAGTTATGACACTGGTGAGTGCCTTCGCAATGGTGTTACTTCTCTGTCTTAATATCGCGAACGTCAGCATTGTGGCAGCAATTTTTGCGGCACTGTGTTCACTACCCCTATCTATTGCAATGGTAATCCTCGCTAAACGTGATTACGCTATCTACACCCTAATGTACGAGGACTATCGGGCAGAGAACTACTATCTAGACAATCTGATGGCTCAGAGTCGAGCCCAAGAACTTCACCTCATGAGAGCCTCCCGATTTTTCTCGCAACGCGTAGCGTCCTGGCGACGCCGGGCGGCCGGTAGGGAATTGAGCCTTGAAAGTGTTAGAGGAATCATCTCCGTAGTTGCAGGGCTACTCTGCTCTGTCTTACTTTTTGCGTCCCTGTATTTCCTTGTGGATTCAGGCGCCAATATATCGTATGTGGCCGGATCGCTGATTGGAATCATTGCCTGTGTTAACGCGACCCAAGAGGTGGGATATTCATTTGGTCAGATTATTAATGGAGCATTATCTGTTCAGCAATTCCGAAGGGTATGCGACTCTGATACTTATGACCATGCTTCTGAGATAAAAACTTCTAACCCTAACCGTGAAAATATTTCAAAAATTATATGCAAAGATGTATCCGTTCAGTATGAGGGCGCTTCGTCTTTTGCGCTTAAAGATATTAATCTTGAGCTGATGAATAATCAAATGATTGCAGTAGTTGGTGCCTCGGGCGCGGGAAAAACAACGCTAATAAATGCAATTCTTGGAATTACACCAATTGCCCAGGGGAGCATAACGTATAAGGGTGCTTCTTCTGAGAGTAAATACAACATGTTGGCAAATGTTGGTTTGGTGAGTCAAGACTACGGCCGTTATGAACTGACTGTGCGTGAAAATCTTCTTCTGGGTTTGTCGCAGGAGGCGGTTGAGCGTCTTGGTGATGCTGATTTGTGGTCGGCTTTGTCGGTGGCTTGTGCTGATGATTTTGTGCGTGGTCTTGAGGGCGGTTTGGATGCTCAGTTGGGTGAGTCGTTTGGTGGTGTTGGTCTTTCGGGTGGTCAGTGGCAGCGTTTGGCGTTGGCGCGTGTGGTTCTTCGGGATGCGCCGGTGTGGGTGTTGGATGAGCCGACTAGTGCTGTGGATGCTGAGACTGAGGAGGAGATTTTTGCTCGGTTGAAGGTGGCTGCTGTTGGGCGTTTGGTGGTGTTGGTATCTCATCGTGCGTGGACGTTGCGTGGTGTTGATTCTGTGGTGGTGTTGGATGGTGGGTGTGTGGTGGAGCAAGGAACCTACCAAGACCTACTGAAGGCAGAGGGAAAGTTCATGGAAATTTTCAAAAACCAGATCTCTGAAGATTCTGCAGGTTATAAAACTTCTGCTGAAAGGGGCTATAAAGATGCGTAAGATTATGGCTAATACTGTTTGGTCCGTGGGTTATGCTTTCAAAAATCACCCCGTATGGACCGTTTCCTATCTAGTGTCTGTTGTGTGCCTATCACTATTCCCTGCTCTGCAGATGGAGGCTGTCACTAGACTTGTTGAGCATTTGGGCCAGAGCCAGGATGAAGTGCTCCCGCTAGCGCTGGGGGTTAGTTTTGTGCTGGCAGGATACATTGCCTTGGGACAAGCATCAGACTCTCTGCGTATGATTCTAAATTCTCGAATGTCAAGTACAGGTATTCAGAACGTATCTTCTCGTCTGGCGACTTGTTCCTCTCAGGAAATCGCGAGCGGTGATTATGCTCGCTCATCAAGGGCAGCTCATGAAGCTGTGACAGGGGGGAGTCTAGGATCTCAAGTTTCCACTATGGGTGCTCTGATATTCATCATTTTTTCGACGGGAGCCCTTAGTTATTCCGTAGGAAAGATCAATGTATATGCTTCACTCTGCATGCTTGCAGGCATGATTCCTGTTGCCTTGATGTCACATCTCTATTCGAGTAAGAATGCTGAGGCAATGGAAAAAATATATTCATATAGCTACAACGCGTGGCATAGCACTAACCAGATTGCACAAATAACTACTGCTCGTGAGCTTGCAATTCTTAATGCTCGGTCGTTCTTTGCGCATCGTGCTAATCAAGAACGGAAAAAATCCGGTGAGGAGGAAATTGGCCTAGCTCGTTACATCCTCAGAATATATACAATTGTTGGTTTTATAAGCGCTGCACTGCTAGCTTTAGCCCTTATTTTTCTAGCGGCCTCGGTGCCGGCTCCCGGTGCTCTTGCTGGAGCTGTTATAGGTATTACCTCAGCTATAGTCTCGCTTGGCTCGATGGGAAGCGACCTTAGCTCGATGGCAGCGGGGTCAAACGCAATTGATATATATCGAAAGTTTATTTCTAGCGCACAGCCCGAGCAGAAAAATCCGGTTGCCGATACCTACCCCGAAATCTGCAGCGTTTCCATTAGGAATCTTGCTATCCAGTATCCAAAAGCTGATTCTTTAGCTCTTAAAAACATCAATCTCACTTTTGGTCCCGGGCAGATGATTGGTATTGTCGGGCCCAGCGGATCGGGAAAGACAACCCTAGTAAATGCACTCATGGGTATGCTTAAGCCCTCCAAAGGAGACATCCTCATTGGAGATAAGCCGGTACAGGACATATCACCTGATGATTTGTTGGCAAATGTGGGTTTGGTGAGTCAAGACTACGGCCGTTATGAACTGACTGTGCGTGAAAATCTTCTTCTGGGTTTGTCGCAGGAGGCGGTTGAGCGTCTTGGTGATGCTGATTTGTGGTCGGCTTTGTCGGTGGCTTGTGCTGATGATTTTGTGCGTGGTCTTGAGGGCGGTTTGGATGCTCAGTTGGGTGAGTCGTTTGGTGGTGTTGGTCTTTCGGGTGGTCAGTGGCAGCGTTTGGCGTTGGCGCGTGTGGTTCTTCGGGATGCGCCGGTGTGGGTGTTGGATGAGCCGACTAGTGCTGTGGATGCTGAGACTGAGGAGGAGATTTTTGCTCGGTTGAAGGTGGCTGCTGTTGGGCGTTTGGTGGTGTTGGTATCTCATCGTGCGTGGACGTTGCGTGGTGTTGATTCTGTGGTGGTGTTGGATGGTGGGTGTGTGGTGGAGCAAGGAACCTACCAAGACCTAACAACCGACCCTACATCACGCTTCAGAAAGCTCTTCGCCTCCCAACTGGAGGGGAAATAACCCCGCAACATACCCACACAACGTAGAGTTAAAAGCATGGAACGCATTGAATCTCCCGTCTACCGCAGGCTCGGCAACTCCGGCCTCGTCGTACCCAGCGTCGGCATCGGCTGCAACAACCTCGGCCGCCCCGGCACCCCCACCCGCACCCAAGAAGGCACCAACGAAGTCATCGCCGCCGCAGTCGACGCCGGCATCAGCTTCTTCGACATCGCCGACCTCTACGGCGCCGAACCCGGCCTCTCCGAAACCATGTTCGGCACCGCCCTCACCCAGCTCGGCCTCGACCGCGACGAACTGACCATCGTCACCAAATTCGGTCTGCCCGTCGGCGACCTCAACGGCAACGACCGCAACGCTCGCGGATCCCGCCGCTACATCATGCGCGCCGTCGAAGGTTCCCTCCGCCGCCTCGGCACCGACTACATCGACCTGTACTTCTACCACAGCCCCGACCCCAACACCCCCATTGAAGAAACCCTCAGCGCCCTCGACCAGCTCGTACGCGACGGCAAAGTCCGCTACCTGGGCCACTCCAACTTCTCCGGCTGGCAGCTCGCCCACGCCGAACACTGCGCCCACGAACTCGGCACCGAACGGTTCATCGTCGCTGAAAACCACTACAACCTGCTCGACCGCCGCGCAGAACTCGAAATCCTGCCCGCCGCACGGCACTTCGGCATGGGTGTGCTGCCGTACTTCCCACTCGCTAACGGCCTGCTGACCGGCAAGTACCGCCGCGACAACATTCCCGCCGGTTCGCGCCTGTCCCACTCCAAGAAGAACGTGCTCGACGCCGCCAACTGGGACCAGCTCGAAGCCTTCCACAGCTTCTGCACCGAACGCGGCATCACCGAGGTGCAGGCGGCGTTCTCCTGGCTCGCGCAGCAGTCGCCGGTCACCTCCGTCATTGCCGGTGCAACCAGCGCCGAACAGGTGCGCGCCAACGCACAGGCGGCATGCCTGCGCTTCGACGCTGAGGACCTCGCCGCCCTGGACGCCATCTTCCCCGCACCCGAGAAGATCGCGCTGTTCTAAACGGTGCTCCTTCTTAAAGGGGCACTCATGCGGTCGCATATGTTGGCCGTAATATACGCTGAAAAATGTCCGTGGTGAGAAATAAATATCACCCGCCGAACGTTTTCGCTAGGATTAGGTGAGGTGCGTCTAACCTGACGCACCTCACCTTACCTATGTACCCACCCCTGCCGCCTGGAACCAGCTCCGGCAGGACCACCCGCCACCGGCACATCAAAGGACACCATGAGCGCACAGAGCACCGCCTCCACCCTGCCCCCTCTGGGCACCGGGAAGCACAGTCGATACCTCGGCATTATTGCACTCATCGCCACCTTCGGCGGTCTGCTCTTCGGCTACGACACCGGAGTGATCAACGGCGCGCTCGAACCCATGAGCCGCGAACTCGGTATGGACTCCACCACTCAAGGCTGGGTCACCGGATCGCTCGCCTTCGCGGCGGCTATCGGTGCGCTCACCTGTGGTCGTATCTCTGACCGGTACGGCCGCCGAACCACCATCATTGGGCTGTCCACCATCTTCTTCATTGGCGCCCTGACCTGCGTGTTTGCACCCAACGTCGCCGTGCTCATCACTGGACGAACCCTGCTCGGCCTGGCGGTCGGTGGCGCCTCCGCCGTGGTGCCCGTATTCCTCGCAGAGCTCGCACCCTACGAAATTCGAGGCTCCCTCTCCGGCCGCAACGAGCTCATGGTCGTGGGCGGTCAGCTCGCCGCGTTCATCGTGAACGCCCTCATCGGCAACCTGTGGGGCGAGCACGACGGCGTGTGGCGCTGGATGTTCGCCATCTGCACCCTGCCCGCCATCGGCCTGTTCGTCGGTATGCTGCGTGTGCCCGAATCGCCGCGCTGGCTGCTGCGCGTCGGCAAGCGTGAGCAGGCGCTGGAGGTTATGAAGCGCATCCGCTCCGTCGAGCGTGCCGAAGCTGAAATTGCCGATATTGAGCGTACCCTGCAGGCGGAGGCGACCACCCAGAACGATGCGGCAGCTAAGGAAAGCGTGGGCGTGCGCGGCTGGTTCGTGCGCATCCTGCTCGTCGGTATTCTGGTCGGCGCGGGCCAGCAGCTGACCGGCATCAACTCGATCATGTACTACGGCATTAAGGTGCTCAAGGAGGCTGGTTTCAGCGAATCCGCGGCGCTCATTGCAAACATTGCGCCGGGTACGATTGCGGTGCTTGGCTCCATCCTGTCGCTGCGCCTGATGGAGCGTGTGCCGCGCCGCGTCATGGTCATTACCGGCTATAGTTCGACCGCGTTTTTCCACGTGCTGATTGCGGGCGCATCCATGCTGTTGCCCGCCGATAATGCGGCGCGCCCCTGGATTCTGCTGGTGCTCATCGTCTGCTTTGTGGGCGCGATGCAGACTTGCCTGAACGTGTCCACGTGGGTGATTATGAGTGAGCTGTTCCCGCTGCGTGTGCGTGCGGCGGGTATGGGCATTTCGGCGTTTAGCGGCTGGATGATGAACGGTGCGCTGTCGCTGGCATTCCCCGTGATTCTGGGTGCGGTCGGTCTGACCGGCTCCTTCATCGGCTTTGCCGTGGTGAACGTGATTATTGCGCTGCTGATGTTCCGCAACCTGCCGGAGACTCGCGGCGTGAGCCTGGAGCAGGTGGAGCGCGGCGTGATGGACGGCAGCATCTACCCCTCCGCACGCGGGCGCTAAACCCGGCGGTTTTTAGGTATGAATGAGGCGGGCGGCACCTCCCCGGTGGAGGTGCCGCCCGCCTTGCGTTATGCGTTGAAAGACTAGTCAGCTGGGTTCTCTGCGAGGAACTCGTCGAGGCCGATGCGGTAGCCGTCATCTTCGGCGCGTGCCTTGCGAAGAGCCTCAATGTCGAGGAGCTCTTCGTACTCTTCAAGTAGCTTCAAATCTTCGTAGGAGATGAGCGCGGCAACAGTCTTACCATTGCGGCTGATGAGCGGACGTTCGCCGGAAAATACGGCTTCGTTGACTTTGGTTCCGAGGTTGTCGCGGAGTTCTTTAAGAGTCGTGACATTGGAACGAGTCCGGTGAGTGGTGACAGTCATGACTGGTTCCTTTCTGGGGTTTGTCCGTTAGCTCCGAGGATAGTTCCTGTGCAGATTCCATCCAGGGGGCTACTTATATAGTTTATATAGTACTACAATGTAAAGTATGTAAAAAGTGTACACTTTTTCTGCTAAGGTTGAGGTTAAGATTTAAAGCTCTGCCTGAAGGATGCAGATGACTGCAAACCATCTCTCAAACCCCGCGTACCGGGTTGAATTGACGCGCAAAGCAGCGAAAGAACTGAAGAAAATCCAACGAGAAGACCGGGCAGTCTTCGAGAAAATTATCGCCTGCCTCCGGTCCCTTGGTGATGACCCATATATGACGGGAGTCAAGAAGCTACAGGGCGAAGAAGGGTACAGGGCACGAGTAGGGAATTACCGCATTCTGTACACCATTGATAACGGTGCGGTTGTTGTTGAGGTCTTCCGAGTTGGTCATCGGCGAGAAGTCTATCGCGGCCTGTAGAGTGAACGCGGCGTGATGGACGGTAGCATCTACCCCTCCGCACGCGGGCGCTAAACCCGGCGGGTTTAGATATACATGAGGCGGGCGGCACCTCCCCGGTGGAGGCGCCGCCCGCCTCGTGCGTCTCGTGACCCGCCGCCCCTCGCCCCACCGCACTGTTCGTTGAATGAGAAGCAAGGAAACCCTACCCTGCGCCACCAACCCATAAGTGATACGGTCAAAGAACAAATAGTCAAAGAACAAGTAATGGATTCACGTGCTGAAATGCACGCCCGACCCTGCCCCATACGCATCGCCCGGACGCCCGCATCCAGCACGCCACAGCTCTATAACAAACACGGGTGAACAATGACTGAGAACGTACACAACGACTGGGACCTCCGAAGCGAAGAAGTGCAGAAAGACCAGGTAGCCGCCTACGACGCAATGCGCCGCCGTTGCCCTGTCGCCCACGACGAATTCATGGGCTACTCCGTCTTCAAAAACGCCGACGTACAGCACGTACTCGACCACCCCGAAATCTACTCCAACGTCGTCTCCACCCGCCACATCGCCGTCCCCAACGGCATGGACGCACCCGAACACACCACCTTCCGCGCCGTCAACGACAAGTACTTCACCCCCGAACGCCTCGAAAAGTTCGCACCCGTCATCCGCGACGCCGTGAAGAGCCTCATCGCAGAACTGCCCCGCGGCGAAGAAGTAGACGTCATGCAGGGCTTCGGCCAGGCATACGCAATGCGCGTGCAGAACGCCTTCATGGGCTGGCCCGCATGCCTCGAGCAGCCGCTCACCGAGTGGATCGAGAAGAACCGCGTCGCCACCTTGCGCCGTGACCGCGAAGAAATCGCGAAGGTCGCCCTCGAATTCGACGGCTACATCCGCCAGCTGCTCGACGAACGCCGCGAGGACGCCGCAGCAGGCAACCCCAAGGACATTACCGCCGAACTGCTTACCGACACCGTGCAGCTGCCCGGCGAAGAGCCCCGCACCATGACCGACGAAGAAATCGTCAGCCTCATCCGTAACTGGACCGTGGGTGAGCTGTCCACCGTCTCCGCAACCGTGGGCGTATTCGTGAACTTCCTGGCACGCAACCGCGCCGAACAGGACCGCCTGCGCGCCTCCCTCGCCGACGGCAACGCCCTCGACGACCGCAGCGAAATCGCCCTTGCCGTCGAAGAAATCATGCGACTCGAGGACACCCTCGTCACCAACCGCCGCATCACCACTCAGGACACCGAGCTCGGCGGTCGCACCCTGCCTGCCGGCTCCCGCGTGACCATCAACTGGGCAAGCGCAAACCGCGACGAGGACGCCTTCGAAGACGCCCTCACCTACAACCCGCACCGCGACCAGTCCCGCAACCTCGTGTACGGTGATGGTATCCACGTCTGCCCCGGCGCGCCCCTGGCACGCCTGGAACTGCGCATCCTGCTTGAGGAG
This sequence comes from uncultured Rothia sp., assembly GCF_916049665.1. Classification (GTDB taxonomy): domain Bacteria; phylum Actinomycetota; class Actinomycetes; order Actinomycetales; family Micrococcaceae; genus Rothia. The sequence continues at coordinate 18,700 of NZ_CAJZIE010000019.1, forward strand.
CTGCTGCGCGGTACCGAGTCCATTGAGATTGCGGACGAGAGCGAGAAGCCCGCAACCGTGAACGCTGTGTACCCGGTCTCCGGCTACTCGGTCGTGCGTGCCATCTTCAACTAGGCACGCTCCAGCTCTAAAAAGGGCGAGGCGCCGACCCCTGAGAATGGGGGTCGGCGCCTCGCGCTGTTAAGAGTAAATATAAGAGTGAATAGTAGGGGAGCGGTGGCTAGTATTAGCCGCGCACTATAGATAAAACGGAATATTCCCTAGTGGCTATATAGCCTAGTGGAATACCCAAAAAAGCTGAACCTAGCGGCCAGAGCTCGTTGCTGAAGGCTTCGCGGAAGATTCCGCAGAACCGCTCGCAGACGCACTCCCAGACGCCCGCGCCGAAGCACTCGCAGAAGCAGAAGCCTCCGCCGCAGCCGATGCCGACTCTTCCGGAGATAGCGGCGTACCGTCCGCATGAACACCAGCCATCGCCGGAGTCACACCATTCACGAAGCTCAACTTCGCCTGCTTGAACTGGTACTCGGGGGAACAAGTCAGCTTGTACTTCGAATTCGCCAACTCGCGAATCGACTTCACATAATTCTGAGTCTCCTCATACGGGGGAACACCGCCGTACTTCTCCACAGAACCCGGACCCGCGTTATAACCGGCGAGAACCACATCCTGCAGCTCATCCTCATTGGAGGCGTACTTCGCCAAACGAGTACGCAACTCACCCAGGTAGCGTGCCTGCGCCGCAATCGCATCGTGCGGGTTCAGCACGTTACCGCCGTTGCCGAAGCTGTAGTGGCCGCCGCTCCACGCATCATCGGTGAACTGCGCAATACCCTTAGCGCCCTGGTGGGACACAACGCCCACACGCCAGTGGCTCTCAGTCTCAATCTGCGCCGCCAGCACGCCGGGACGGAAACCCGCGACCTTAGAGCCCTCCTCAAAATCGGATCGGAGAGCCGCCGGAGCATACGAAAGTTCCGTCATACCGCAATAGTCGTCATAGGTGGCTGCCAGGCCGGCAACACCGCCACCCAAAAGAACCGCAGAGGCAATAATCTGCCAATGCGCAAGTGCCCCGGCGAGAAAGCGAAGCGGGAAAGCTTTACGCTGCCGAGGGGAAGTCTGTGCGTCCGCCGAAGCGGGGGTGTGGTTGTTGGCGCCCGTAGCGCTGCGCTCGGAAGAGGCGCTCGAAGTGCTATCTGCCATTCCTATAGACTAGCGCACCATGCCCGCTCCTGGCTAAGAAAAGTTCGCCCATGAGGCTAAAAGCATAGTTCGCCGATGCGCGTGCAGGCTCCTGCCGGGGCGTGTGCAGGGGCTCTGGGCTGGCTCTGTATCGGCTCTGTAGGAGCCTGTGCGGGGCAGAAAGGCGGCACAGCAAGACAGCGCAGAAAGACCCCGCCCGGCGCATCCATTCACAGGATGCACCGGGCGGGGTCTACCTCTCACGGGGCGCTAGAAGCGCCTAGCGTGAGGGTTTAGCGGGTAGCCACTACTAGCGATCAGTGACCACGATCTTGCCGGCGGCACCGCGCTCCATCTCCGAGAAGGAGTGATTCACGAACACGTAGGTGCCAGACTCCAAGAACTGCATCTCCACGAAGCCGCCCTGAGCGGGCGCCAAATCGAGTGCCTGGCTGTGGCCGTCACGGCTGCCGAACGCATCCGCGCCGCGGCGCATCAGGTAGCCGCCCTCCTTGTAGACGGTGTCGAATTGCGAACCGACCACGTGGAAGCTCGTGCCGTGGTTCGGGCCAGCCGCCATCACCCAAACACGGATACGCTCGCCCTTCTTCACATGCAGAGGCTTCGCCTTGTACTGGGTTGCGTGGCCGTTGAACATGGTCAGCGTGGGGGTGCCCGCCGCGATCAGCTCCGGCGAGTTCTCCGCCAGCTTGTTGCCGTCGGAGGCGGTCTTGCCGGTGTCGTGCAGGTACGCCTCGCCCTGAACCATCACGTACTCGTGATCGACCGGGTCGAGGTCTGCCGGGTCAATGATGACCGCGCCGTACATGCCCTGGGTCATGTGCAGGCTCAGCGGGGCGGTACCGCAGTGGTACAGCCAGATGCCGGCGGCCTTCGCCTCGAAACGGTAGACGAGACGCTCACCGGGGGCGATGGTCTTCATCGTGTTATCGGGGGAGACCATGCCCGCGTGGAAGTCCAGCGAGTGGCCCATCGTGCCGTTATTGATGAGTGTAATTTCAAAAATGTCGCCGACCTTGCCGCGCAGAATCGGTGCCATGTTCTGCCCGTTGAACGTCCACATGTGGACGGTTACGCCGGGTGCGACCTCGCGGTCGACCTCCTGCACGTCCAGGGTGACCTTGCGGACGGTCTTGCCGTTCACCTTCTCGGCGGTGTTCGGTGCCGGGATGTTCGGGTCGCGGTACTTGTAGCCGCTGCCGGGCGCTGCGGACATGTCAATCCTGCTGTTCGCAACGGTCATGAGGGTCGGGGTGCTACCCGACGCCGCGTGGTTGTGGGTGCCCGCAGAACCGTGGTTGTGGCCGCCCTGCGCCACCTGGTTTGCGGAGGCGCCGGTCGCCTTCACCTTAAACACCATGCCCAGGGAGCGGTGGCCCGCTACGGAGCAGTAGGCTTCCTGGTCGGCGCTGATGATGCCGGCGTCGACGGTTTTCGTTTCGCCGGGGTTGATGGTGCCGGTGGTTGCGCCGTTGTCGAAGGTCAGGTCGTGGGTCATGCTCTGGTCGTCGTTGGTGACCTCGACGACCAGGCGGTTACCTGCGGGGACCTCCACCTCGGCGGGGGTGAAGCGGTAGTTGCTGGTCGCCTTCACCTGCACGGTGGTGGTCTGACCGGTCGCAGCCACGGAACCCGCCGAGGAGAACGACGGCAGGTTCAGCGCGGACGGGTTCACGGCGAAGCCCAGCAGGAACGCCATGGCAACCGCCAACGCCGCCTGGAAGCTCTGCTTGGCGTGCGGGACGGGTTCCGGGGTGAGCGCCTCCTGGTTGAAGACGGGCTTCTCGCCGCGGGCGCGTGCTGCCATCATTTCCTTGCGGGTATTCACGGACGCCTTCACGCCGCGCACCATGAGCGGAATGAACGCCATGAGCGCCAACGCACCCACGATAGCGACGGCAATCTTAATGGACTGGCCCACCATGGAGCTGGGCATCATGAAGATCAGCAGCGCCAGGTTCACGGCGGTTACGCGTGCCGCCGCGAAACGGCTGAACTCCTTGTTGGAGGCGCGCACCACCGCCGGGCCGCCACCCATGCGCTGCGGCAGCAGGTAGCTCATCGCGCCGAGCAGCAGCTGCAGCAGGAAGCCGACCACGAAGATGGGGGTTACGGCGCGCATGTCCAGCTGCGCGAAGGGGACGGTTGCCACCATGTAGGCGGTGGTCGCTACGCCAATAATCAGCCAGAGGAAGCCCATACCCACGCTCATGGGCGGGTACTCGTTCGGGCGCTTGGTGCGCAGGGTACGCACCATCACCCAGGCGACAATCAGCAGGGCAACCAGGTAGACGACCAGGCCGGCTGCGGCGAGCGGACGCATCCCTAAAATCGCGCCGACAACGGTCAACGCCAAGCCACCGCACATCAGGTACAGGGCGCGCAGGCTGTGGGTGAGCGCCTTATCCACCATCTTGGTGCGCAGCATGGTCGGCCAGAACGTCACCAGCGTACCCACCGCGGTAATACCGACGAAGCCGAGCACGTTCACTGCCTCGTGCGCGAGCAGGAACTGCGAATGCAGGGTGCCGGACAGGTTCGGGTAGGCAATCATGCCGCCAAACGCCGCACCGAGGGGCAGCAGCAGCGCCGCAACAATGTAGAAGCGAATGGTCACACCGAACCGCGACGGCAGAGCCTGACGCACCTGCTTCAGCAGGTAGATGCCGTGCCAGGCGACCATCGACCCGACAATGAGGGCGCCCACCACCGTGGCGGCGTAGAGGCCGGGCACGCTCAGCTGACCGACCATGCCGATCATGAGCACGAGAATACCGGCGTTCAGAATGAAGATTCGGCGCACCTGAGTGCCGCGCGCCTCGTCCGGAATCTTGATTTTCATGAGCGCTTCGGTGAAGTGCTGCGACCAAATCAGAATCGAGTTCGTAATCAGGCCGAGGGTGACAATGTGCACCATCAGCCAGCCGCTATTCGGGATAAACCTGTGCAGCAGAAGTACGCCGACAAGGGTAAACATCCAGTGGGAGACGGGCTTGGAGGCGCGACGATGCCACGTACCGCGACCGGATGCGCGGCGTGCAATCTCTTCGGGGGTGAGGTTTGCGCCGGGCACATCAGCCGGGCGCGCGCCAATGCTCAGGCCGGAGGAGCCGCCTCCGGAGACGTTTGCGGGCTTGCCGCTCGTGTTCTCGCCTTCGGGTGGGGTGCCGAGATGTTCACTCACGTGATCACTGCTTTCACTGCTGGTTGTTCGTGGACGTCGGTGTGCGGGTCGGCACCCGGTACCCCTGCGTTGGGGCGGGTGCCAATAAGCCCATTATATTGCCCGGATAGTACCAATTTTGAAGACATGACGTGCATATGAAGGCAGCTCATATCGTGATAGTTGTGCCTGCGCGCTCAAGTGATTCTTCCCCTGCGAATCTCCCCCTGTGATTCTTCTCCCCAATGCATCCTTCACAGGTGCGCGCGATAAACTATTAGGATTCCAAAATCAGATGCCCGCCCACCCTACGCGCGCATCCGCCGGCACCAAGGTAAGGACAAACACCTCGTGACAAGGACTGACTCCACCACCCCCATCTGGGGAAAAATCGCTATTGTGGCACTCATCCTCATTGTTGGCGGTGGATACGTCGTCAAAATGCTCACCAACCCCTTCAGCGGTATGGACTTCTCCATTTACCGTCTGGGTGCGATGACCATTTTCGATAACGAGGGCTTTACCCAGGACCTATACTCCCCGACCCTGAACGATCACGGCGTCATCAAGCCGCCGTTCACGTACCCGCCGTTCGCGGCGATGCTGTTCTTGCCGTTCGCTTTTATTCCGCTGGAAGTCGGCAAAGTCATTATGGTCATCGGTTCGGCTGTGGTGGCGTGGTGGATTTCCACGATCATTTACAACTACGTGAATGCGCGCGGCCGCGAACTGCCCCTGCAGCAGTACTTTGGTCGTGCCGGCACGATTGCGATGCTGACCATTCTGGTGGTGGCGGCGGGCCCGTGGCAGCGCACCCTGGACCTGATTCAGATTAACCCGTTCATTACGGCGCTGATTCTTGCCGATTTTGTGCGTCCGGCGACCCGCGTGCCGCGCGGCGTGCTGATTGGTATTGCGGGCGGCGTGAAGCTGACCCCGCTCGTGTTTGGTCTGATTCTGCTGGTCCGTCGCGACTGGAAGGGCATTGCGACCCTGGGCGCGACGTTCTTCGGCACCATTGCGCTGGGTTTCATTCTGATGCCTAAGGACGCGCCGGAGTTCTGGTTCTCCGCGCTGACGAACCCCTCCCGTGTGGGTGGCCTGAACTTTGTGGATAACGTCTCGATTCAGGGTTGGCTGCTACACTTCGGTCTTTCTGAGAGCGCCGCGAAGCCCGTCTACTACGCCCTGGCGCTGGTCACGATTGTGCTGACCGCCGCGCTGCTGTACCAGCTGGAACGCCGCGGTGCCGCGCTGGCGCAGGTGGCGGTGACCGCCTCCTTGATGGTGGCGCTGTCGCCGATTAGCTGGTCGCACCACAACGTGCTGCTGCCCCTGCTGGCTGCCGTGTTCATCATGGACGCGTTCCCGACCTATTTTGCGGTTCAGCCGGCGTGGCTGCGGGTGACAGCGACCGTGTTCGCGGTGGTTGCGGTGCTGGGCCTGTACCTGTCGCCGATTAGGATTGCGTCCTGGTTCCACGGTAGCGCGGATGGTTTGGAGCAGCTGGCTCCGGGTGCGTTGGCGGTTTCGGCTATTCCCGCGTTCTGCCTGTGGGTGACGATGACGCTCTGGTCTATTGCCGCCCTGAGCGCGCCGGTGCGTGGCGCGAAGGTTGAGCCCGTGCAGTACGGTTCCGCGCGTAGCGATGCGCCGCTGGGCTGGTGGGGCGCTCGCGCCCTGGTGACCGAGAGTGCCGAGTCTGTGCGTGCCGCTGCTTCCCGTGAGGCAACCGCGTGAGCCGCGAGAAGGAACTAGAAAAGACCCCTGTGAGTACTGATAAGAACACCGCAAAGACTGCAGAGAAGACCGCTGAGAACACCGAGGCGGTAGCCCCTACGATTCCGTGGGCTTCGGCTTCCGTTGCTGTTGAATCCGCGCCGGTTGCGGAACCGGCTGCTGAGAGCTCTGAGTCTGTTGTGGAGCCCGCCGCAGAGGTAGCCGCAGCTACGGCAGCCACCGCGGAAAAAGCGGCAAAGGAAGAAGCCACCACAGAGCCCGCAAAGCCTGCGCGTCCCTGCTTCTTTGACCGCATTCCCGGTCTGCGTAGCGGCGCTCTCTGGGCGCACCTGCTGTTCATCCTGGTTGCCCTCTACGCCTTCGACTACGTGACGCACGCGGCGGCTGACGATATTTACGTGTACCGCCTGGGCGCTGTCTCTCTGGCGGACGGCCCGGACGGCTACCAGCTCTACGGCTTCCGCACGCGCGGCCTGCCGTTCACCTACCCGCCGTTTGCGGCCCTGCTCTTCTACCCGCTCGCGTTCCTCACCGAACCGCAGAGCATGCTGCTGATTACCGCCATCATTTGCGCGCTCAGCTACTGGTGCGCGTATCTGCTGTACTCCTACGCGCGTAGCCGCTCGTGGCGTCTGCCGTTGCAGAAGCACCTGGGTCATTGGGGTATGGTGTCGCTGATTGCGGCGCTGATTTGGATGTGCGGCCCGTGGCGTTTGACCACGCATTTTGGGCAGATTAACGCCATTATTCTGATGCTGATTCTTGCCGATTTTGTGCGCCCGGCAACCCGCGTTCCGCGCGGTGTGCTGCTGGGTATTGCGGCGGGTATTAAGCTGACCCCGCTGGCGTTTGGCCTGCTGCTGCTCATGCGTAAGGACTGGAAGGGCATTGCGACCCTGGGTGCGAGCTTCGCCGCGACTGTGGGTATCGGCTTCCTGGTGATTCGGGAGGAGTCGTTCACGTTCTGGTTCCACGCGGTGCATGACACTTCGCGTGTGGGCTGGTTCAGCTACTACGATAACGTGTCGATTATGGGCACGCTGACCCACGCGGGCCTGCAACACCACCTGACGGCAACCGCGCTGTCGGTGGTGCAGATGGCGTTGACCCTGCTGATTGTGCTCGTCACGGCGGTTCTGCTGGTTCCGCTGATTCGTGCCCGCGCGCTCATGGCGCAGCTGGCGCTGACCGCGTTCATGATGCTGCAGATTTCGCCGATCAGCTGGTCGCACCACAACACCTGGTACCCGCTGATGCTCGCCGCCGTGGTCATGGAAATCTTCCCGCTCATGTACCAGCGGGTCAGCTCCTTCGTGTTCACGCTGGCTGTTATTTTGGCGACCGCGGCGCTGGTGGGCATGTACATTTCGCCGTTCTGGATTGTGCTGGCGTTCTCCCCGCACTTCAGCTCGGATCAGATTCTGATGGTGCCGGAAGGCTCCCTGGGCCTGATGGCGGGCACCATGCCGTACCAGTTCATGTACCTGTTTATCCTCGTGACGTTCTTCGTGTACCTGGCGCATCGTCAGTCGGTGGAACGTGCGGCACGCGCCGCAGGTGACGAGCTGGCGGAGGCGAAGTACTCCCGCTAAAGGAGCCGCCCGCTCACGGCGGCAGGCGCCTCCAGCAGGGTATAAAACCTCGCCGGGCATAAAAGTATCCCCCGCACCCATCACGGGCGCGGGGGATACTTTTATACCCAGCCTGCTGACCTAGTCAGCTAAGCCGCTAGTTAGTGCCGATGCTCCAGGTAATAGCGGAGTCGGTACGAACCTGCAGGTAGCTCTTGTTGCTCTGAACCCACTGTATGTTGCTCTTCACGGTCGGGATGGTCGAGGAGAAGAACGGGTCGTTCTTGGTCGCGTTCAGAACGGTGAAGCCGCGGGTGGTCGGGCCGCTGGTCTGGAACTCCATGGTTGCCTCGGTGCCTTCGTAGGTGAAAGCGTAGTAGTTCATGGTGCTCTGGAACTTCTCCCCCTTCTTGTAGTGGGGTGCGGAGTCTGCATCGTAGACGCGGATGGTCCACTCGCCCTTACCGGTCAGATCCAGCTTACGGGTGGGGGTGGAGTGGCTGCTCGCGTCAATCCACGCGGTGCCCTTAATCTCCTTGCCGTCGCGGCTGGAGTCGAGAACGCTCACACCCGAGGTGAGGTTGCCCTTGTCGTCACGGCTGGTGATGAAGGCGTTGACCACGCCCTCTGCGGGCTTGAACTCGTAGTAGATCAGGCCTGCGGACACATCGCCCTTGATCTTCTCAATGTCGATGGTGTCCTTGTTGTCGGCGACGGTCTTCTTGTATTCCTTGAACTCGCCCTCGGGCATCTTCGCTTCAGCAGCAGCGATGGGCGCTGCGGAAGAAGCGGAAGTACCTGCCGCCGCGCTCTCAGATGCGGGAGCGGAAGAAGCCTCAGACGAAGCCGCCGCGGAGGACGCCTCAGCGGAAGTAGCCGCCGCGCTCGATGCCGCCGCAGAATCGGAGGCGGGGTTCGAGTTACCGCGCGGAATCAGCATGACAATTGCCAGGATGATGACAATCAGCAGAGCCAGCGCACCACCGATAACACCCCAAATCTTGGTGCCGGAGAGCAGGCCCTTCTTCTCGGAGCCGTCCTCGCCATTGCCCTGGTTGCCGGGCTCGGTCATGTAGGGGTTGCTGAGCGCTACGGTTGCCTGGTCCTGATCGGAAACCTGACCCTGGTAGGGCTGCTGAGCGTTGTACGGCTGACCCTGGTAGGGGTTGCCCTGGTACTGGCCGCCCTGCGCGTTGCCGTCCTGGAAACCCTGACCCTGGAAGTTCTGGCCCTGGAAGTTCTGGCCCTGGAAACCATCAGCCTGGTTCGGCTGGAAGCCGTTCGGTGCCTGACCCGCCGGGATGAACTGTGCGTTCTGGTCGCCCTGCACGTTCTGGCCGGGCTGTTCCGAGAGGTTCACGGTGCGCTCGGACAGGTTGATGGTGCGCTCGGTCTCGGGGGTGTGGAACTCAACGAGCGGGGAGTTCTCGATGGTGTGGGGAGCCTCTTCGGTGGAAGCGGGAGCCTCAGCGACCGGCTCAGCGGCAACGGGTGCCTCGGGGGCAACCTCGGCGACGGGCTCAACAACAACGGGTTCTGCAACCGGCTCGGATGCAACGGGCTCAGAGAGCGCGGGCTCAGCAACCGGAGCTTCAACAACGTGTGCCTCAACGGGCTGTTCGGAAGCAGCCTGCTCAGCAACGGGAGCCTCAACTGCGGGCTCTTCAGCCACAGTCTCCTCAGCAGAAGCCTGCGGGGTCAGAACCTGCTCGGGCAGAGCAGTACCTGCCAGCGGAACCTGAGTCAGGTGACGCATCGGCTTCGGCTCGGAGGATTCCTTAGCAGACTCCTGAACGGACTCAGCCACGGGTGCCTCAGCCTGGGGTGCCTCTACCTGCTGCGCCTCAACGTGGGATGCCTCAGCTGCGGGTGCGGGAGCCTCCGGAACCTCAATGATCTGCTCACCTTCGAGCTCAGCGGCGAGCTGCTCCAGGTCAACGTCCTCAACGGTCAGCGGTGCTGCAGCTTCGGCGGGCTGTTCAGCCTCAACAGCGGGCTCAACAGACTCAGCCGCGGGTGCCTCAACAACGTGCGCCTCAGCGGGCTGCTCAGCGGGAGCCGCCTCAGCAGCGGGCTCCTCGGGAACCAGCGGCTCAATAGTAGCCTCTTCAACCTGGATGGGTTCGGGCTCGGGCTCTTCGACCCACAGCTGCCAACCTTCAGGAACGGGACCCCACGCGGGGTCGGGGCGCCACGTAGGAGTGGGGGCCCATCCGGCAGGAGGAGCGGGCCAGTTGGGCGGCGGATTGAAGACGAGTGCCATAAGAAAGTAGCCTTTCTGGTGCTGAAAAAACACCCCGGAAGAGCGGTCATCAGCGACTATGTATATGAGCGTATTATCGCTTCAAATTATGGCATATGTTCAGAAAATGAACCCCGTGAATGGTAGGTTTTTAGCCTTATTCACGGCTTTTTCAATGGTTTTGGAACATTCCGTATCAATCAGTACTTGAAGGTTTTCGCATGCCCGGTCACCATCGAGCCCGCGGAGGCTAGGATTAAAGAATGAACACGACACCCCCTCCCGCACCCCCGCAGGTAGCCGCCGGAACCCCCGCTACTCCTGCGCCTGTTGCAGGTCTTGCCTACCACCGTCTCTCCCACGCCGACCCGAAATCCCGCTGGTTCTCACCCCTGCTGGAAGGTCTGCTCGGCGTCGCCGTATTTATTGGCCTCAACCTGATCATTTCAGTTGCCCTGGCTGCGACGATTATGGGTTCGGGACTTTCCCTCCAGGATGTAGCTACGAACCGCTCCGTCATTATGGAACACCCGGCGCTGTTCGCCCTGACGTTCCTTTCCCTTATCGCGATTGTGCCTTCGCTCTTTCTGGCGCGCCTGGTTGTGGGCCCGAAGCCCTGGGGTCTGATCCATTCGGTGGCTGGCCGTCTGCGCCGCTCGCTGCTGCTTCCTTACCTGGGTTTGAGCTTCGCTGTTTACGGCATCTACTACGCCGTGATGCTGGCGTTGAGCGGTGAGAGCCTGCCCGAATACCGCTATTTTCAACCTCCACAGGTTGAATTTTGGGTTTATGTGGCGATGATGCTACTCCTGGTGCCCGTGCAGTGCTACGCCGAAGAGCTCGCCTACCGCGGCTTCATGATGCAGATGTTGGGCCGCTGGCTCCGCACCCCCTGGCTGCCGATTGTGCTGCCCGCCGTGCTGTTCATGCTCTCCCACGCCTACGACCCCTGGGGTCAGAGCACGATTCTTGCGATGGGTATTTACGCGGGTTTCCTCTGCTGGTACACCGGCGGCCTGGAAGCCTCCATCAGCCTGCACGTGGCGAATAATGTGATCCTGATGCTGCTGTCCATGGTGGCTGGTCTGGACCCGTTCGCCTCCGAGGGTGTGACCCCCGTGGATGCACTGCAGGGTATCGCACTGGAAGGCGTGTACGTGGTGCTCGCCTGCCTGATCTTCAACGCACGCGCTCGCCGCGGCGAGGTTTCACGTGAAACACAACCGCTCAAGGTTGATAAATAGGCTATATGGCGGGCTGCTCTAGCTCAGCTACCCCAACCCGCCCGCCCCGCTCCATCCGAGCCTCACCAGGGCTATTACTCCATGTTGCGTGGACTATCAGCCCCGGTCACCCCGTCAACACCCAAGAAAAGGTAGGGTTAAACCATGACTGTTGATGCTGTAAAAAATATTGAAGACCTCGCCGCATTCGTGGCGGAGTCGCCGGTCTCTTACCTCGCCGCGCGCACGGTAGCGCGCCGCCTGCAAGCAGCAGGCTTCACCGAGCTTGTAGAGACCGAAGCATGGGACCCGCAGATCGCAACCGGCCGCCACTTCGTCGTCCGCGACGGTGCGATTATCGCCTGGGCTGGCGGCGCGAAGGCGCAGAAGGCAAGCGGCTACCGCGTGCTGGGTGCGCACACCGACTCGCCCTCCCTGAAGGTCAAGCCCTCCTCCTCCATCACCACGAAGGGCTGGCACCAGATTGCCGTGGAGAACTACGGTGGTGCACTGCTGAACTCCTTCCTGGACCGCGAGCTGTGCGTGGCGGGCCGCCTCACCGTCCTTGAGGGCGGGGAGTTGAAGGACCGCCTGGTGCGCACCGGCCCGATTGCGCGCATCCCGCAGCTGGCGCCGCACCTGGACCACAAGCGTAACGAACTGGTGCTGGACAAGCAGTTCAACATGTACCCCGTGTGGGGCGTGGATCCGGCGGAGAATGATGTGCTCGGCTACATGGCGAAGCACGTGATTGACGGCGAGCCGGTCGACCCGCAGAGCATTGTGGGTTACGACCTGCTGTTCGCTGATTCGCAGCCGCCGCGCCGTTTTGGTGCCGATCAGGAGCTGTTCGCTTCCGGTCGCCTGGATAATCTATCCTCGGTGCACGCTGGTTTGACCGCCCTGGAGCGTTACGTTGCCGATAACGCGGATGAGCACGCTACCGAGACTGTGATGCTTGCGGCGTTCGACCATGAGGAGCTCGGTTCGGAGTCGCGTAGCGGTGCGGCTGGCCCGTTCCTGGAGGATATTCTGGTGCGCCTCTCCGCTGCCCGCGGTGAGAGCACAGAGGAGTACCGCCGTTCGGTGGCGGCGTCGTTCTGCCTGTCGGCTGATGCCGGTCACCTGGTGCACCCGAACTATCAGGGTCACCACGACCCGACCGTGCAGCCGTTGCCCGGTGGTGGCCCGCTGCTGAAGATTAACGCGAACCAGCGTTACGCGACGGATTCGGTGGGTGCTGGCGTGTTTGCTGCGGCGTGTGCGAAGGCTGGTGTGCCGTATCAGGAGTTCGTGTCGAATAACAATATGCCGTGTGGTTCGACGATTGGCCCGATTACGGCGACTCGCCTGGGTATGCGCACCGTGGATGTGGGTATTGGCCTGCTGTCGATGCATTCGATGCGCGAGATGTGCCATGTGGACGATATGGCGTACATGACGCGCGCGGTGGAAGGCTTCTTCCGCCTCTAAATTGAATCCCTAGCGGGAGTTTAAAAAGTTGTGGCGGTGACCGAATGAAACGGTCACCGCCACA
>NZ_CAJZIE010000020.1:0-30775 GCF_916049665.1 uncultured Rothia sp.
TTACAGGTTCTAAAAGCAAATTAGGGCACATTTTCTTTACGATATCCCCTAATCCCTTGTGTTTGTGCGGAACTTACCTTAACCTAACCTCAAACATCGCCTAAATGAGAGCCACCTGACACTTTTTTGTTAAAACCTAAAAGAATTCGATATATGACAAATTCACCCGCTATTCTTGAAGCGATGAATACTGCACTCACTCGATTCCGCCCGCTCATTCCCGCCGGCGGTGTTGGCTCGCGTTTGTGGCCCCTGTCCCGCGCGCACGCCCCGAAATTCCTGCTCGACCTCACTTCGTCGGGCAATTCTCTGCTGCGTGACACCTACGACCGTCTCATCAATCTCAGCAACGGTTCCGTCATGGTAGTTACCGGCACTTCGCACGCCAATGCGGTTACCCAGCAGATTCCTGAGCTGCGTGCCGCCGACCTGGTACTGGAGCCCTCCCCCAAGGATTCGGCTGCAGCTATCGGCCTGGCTTGCGCCATCATCCACCGCCGCGAACCGGACGCCATCATCGGCTCCTTCGCAGCTGACCACGTCATCAGCCCGGTGGACGAGTTCCACCGCGTGGTGACCGAAGCTGTCATCACCGCGGCAACCGGCAAGATTGTCACCATCGGCATTACCCCCACCGAGCCCTCCAGCGCGTTTGGCTACATTCACGCCAGCGAGTCCCTGGGCATCGAGGGTGCACCCAACGCGCACGCAGTGGACACCTTCGTGGAGAAGCCGGACACCGCTACCGCACAGAAGTACCTGGATTCCGGTGAGTACACCTGGAATGCAGGCATGTTCGTGGCACCTGCAGCCCTGATGCTCAAGCACCTCGAGGCGAACGAACCCGAGCTGTACGCGGGCATCATGGAGATTGCTAACGCTTGGGACACCCCCGAGCGCGAGGCCGTCATGGAGCGCGTGTGGGAGACCCTGCCGAAGACCGCTATTGACTACGCAGTGGCAGAGCCTGCCGCAGCTGCGGGCGACGTCGCTATGGTTCCCGGTTCCTTCAGCTGGGACGACGTTGGAGACTTCGACGCCGTGGCACGCCTGAACACCGAGAAGAGCGGCGAAGAGCTGATCATTCTCGGCGAGAAGGACAACGTCATTAACCACGGTTGCTCCGGCATTGTTGTTGCGAACACCGACCGTAAGATCTCTATCATTGGTCTCGATGACATCGTTGTGGTGGATACCCCCGATGCTCTGCTGGTCGCTCCGCGCTCCAAGGCACAGGCTGTCAAGGATGCCGTGGGCGAGGTCAAGGCACGAGGTCTGAACAACCTCCTCTAAATTTTTAGCCCTGAGTAGGTACATGAGCCTTACTCGAGCAAAAGATACCTCTAGAAACCGGCTCTCTTCTTTTCGGAAGGGAGCCGGTTTTCTTTTGCCCTAATGGGTTATTTCACGGGTGGATTCAAGGCTTTCGCCTAGTGGGACTGGGAAGGAATCCCCCTTCGAATGAGAAGAGTACAGGACGCCTTGCAGGCCCGACGCAGACTGCACTTCCAGACTCTGATACGAGCCAAGGATCAACCACTATAGAGAACCATTCTCATGTTAATCTTGGTGCATGCACATGACCCGTAAGTTTTTCCTCACCCGCGCCGGCGCACTCGGCGCAGTAGCCGCCCTCGCACTGACCGCATGCGGCTCCCAGGCCACCCAGAACGCACAGACCAGCCCCAGCGCCTCCACCTCCGCGAGCGCAACCCCCGCACCCATTACCGAAGGCAAGGGCGCGGCAAGCCGCGTCGCCATCACCTACGACGGCGGCGTGCTCGTCTACGACGCCAAGGACATGAAGCTGCTCGCAGACATCCCCAAGGAAGGCTTCCTGCGCCTCTCCGACGCTGGCGATAACCGCCACCTCGTCGTTGCAGACGGCAATAGCTACACCTTCCTGGACACCGGCGTATGGTCCGTAGCGCACGGCGACCACTCGCACTACTACACCACTTCCCCGTCGCTGTCTTCGCTGTCTCTGGCGGCTGACCACACAGGTCACGTTATCAAGGACAACGGCAAGGTCGCGGCATTCGCTGACGGCACCGGTTCCTTCGCCGTGTACGACCCGGCGAAGCTGACCCACGACAAGCGCACCGCATCCTCCCTGGAGACCACTACCGTCACCCTGCCGAAGCCGCACCACGGCTTCGCAATCCCGCTGCCCAACGACCAGTACCTAGTAGCGGTTGGCGATTCGAAGACCCGCACCGGTGCCGCTGTTGTGGACGCTCAGGGTAAGACCGTTCTCGAGAGCCCCGCATGCCCCGGCGTTCACGGTGAAGCCATCGCCAAGGACGGCGCGTTCTCCATCGGTTGCACCGACGGCGCGCTGGTCTACAAGGACGGTAAGTTCACCAAGATTACCAACCCCGAGGACCCGTACTCGCGTTCCGGTAACCAGGCTGGTAAGGCTGACTCCCGGTACGTTCTGGCGGACTACAAGACCGACAAGGACGCTAAGCTGGAGCGCCCCGAGAAGTTCTCCATTATCGACACCGTTGCGGCAACCCGCACCGTCTACTCCCTGCCCTCTGGCGTGAGCTACACCTTCCGTTCGCTGGCTCGCGGCCCCCAGGGTGAGGCACTGCTGCTGACCACCGACGGCAAGCTGCGTGTCTTCGATCCGGCAACCGGTGCCGAGCTGGGCTCCGTACAGCTCATGGAGGCGTGGACCGAGTCTGAGACTTGGCAGGATGAGCGCCCGGCGCTGTGGGTGGACGGTAAGACCGCCTACGTGACCGACCCGGCGACCAAGAAGCTCATTGCGGTGTCTCTGTCGAACCCGGCAGCACCCAAGGAGCTGATGAGCGTGGAGCTTCCCAAGACCCCGAACGAGATTCTGGGTGTTTCTTCCGCGAACGCTGCACCGGTTGAGGCTGAGGCTCACGGCTCGCACGGCTCTGCTTCTTCCTCGGCTTCTGCTGACGCGCACGAGCACGAAGCTCACGAGTCCGGCGAGCCTCACGAGGGCCACTCCCACTAGGGTTCTCACGCTGAGGCAAACCTAGCGAAAGCATAAAGAGAGATGCGACCGATAACCTATCGGTCGCATCTCTCTTTATGTATGCCGGGTTTATGCGCCAGCCACTAACGCAGCGGCAGAACCCCAATTTCTTCCCAGTTCTGCCCGTCGTAGGAGTAGCAGTGCAGGTGATCCACGGTGAAGGTACGCTGCTCGGCGGGTAGGGCATCAAACACCTCACGGGCGTTCGCCACCTGCTCCTCCGTGAGCCCGTGACCTAAGGTCACGTGCGGCACGTACGGGAAGGATGCCGCACCGGCACCGAGCAGGTCAACCAGCTTCTGGTGAATCTGCTCGAACTCGGTCTTGCCCGCCTCTAGGTTCAGGTACTCCACCTCGGTCACCGGGCGGAAGGACTGCACCGAACCCCAGCGCGCCTCAAAACGCGACACATCCAGCGCATCGCGGAACTGCGGGGACTGCACCGCAGCCAATAGAGGCTCGTTCAACTCCGTCAGGTACACGGTCACGTGCGTGCTGATAGGCGCCACCGCACCGCCAACTACCGCGCGCTTCCACTCTTCCAGGCGCTGAACATTCTCACCGCTCACATGCGCAATAACGCTCAGGTAGCGGTGACCGGGTTTCAGGGTCGGGGATACAGGAGCCGTCGTGGGGCTCGAAGAGTTCTCTTGTGCTGTCATCTCAGTCGTGCAGGTAATGCGGTGCCTCAGCCGGGCAGGCTGAACAGCGCGCTAGATTGCTGCGGCAGGCAGGAAGCCAACCTTCTTGTACACGTTCTCAATGGTGACGGTAGCGATCTCGCGGGCAGCGGATGCGCCCACAGCCAGCAGGCGATCCAGCTCGGCGGGGTCGTCCATCAGCTCGAGGGTACGCTCACGTACCGGGGTGAGGCGCTCCACCACGATATCGGCAAGATCGACCTTCAGGTGGCCGTACATCTTGCCCTCGTAGCGTGCCACGATCTCATCGATGCTCTCGCCGGTCATTGCCGAGTAGATGGAGAGCAGGTTGGAGACGCCAGGCTTAGCCTCGCGGTCGTAGGCGATGACGGAGCCGTCATCGGTCACGGCGGACTTGATCTTCTTCTGGGTGACCTTGGGGGTGTCCAGAAGCTTGATCAGGCCCTTATCGGATGCCGCCGACTTGGACATCTTCGAGGTCGGGTCCTGCAGGTCGTAAATCTTAGCGGTTTCCTTCAGAATCACCGGATCGGGCACCACGAAGGTCTCACCGAAGCGGGAGTTGAAGCGCTGAGCCAGGTTACGGGTCAGCTCCAGGTGCTGACGCTGATCCTCACCCACGGGCACGCCGTCCACCTGGTAGAGCAGGATGTCGGCAGCCATCAGAATCGGGTAGGTGAACAGACCCACGGAGGCGTTCTCAGCGCCCTGCTTCTGGGACTTGTCCTTGAACTGGGTCATGCGGGACGCCTCGCCAAAGCCGGTGAAGCAGTTCAGGACCCACGCCAGCTGCGCGTGCTCGGGAACGTGCGACTGCACAAACAGCGGGGTGCGGGTCGGGTCAATGCCGGAGGCGATGTACTGCGCCGCAGTCAGGCGGGTGCGCTCACGCAGCTCCTCGGGGTTCTGAGGAACGGTGATAGCGTGCATATCCGGAATGAAGAACAGGCATTCGTTATTCGGGTCCTCCTGCAGAGCCACCCAGTTGTTCACGGCACCAATGTAGTTACCCAGGTGCATCGAATCAGCCGACGGCTGTGCACCAGAGTAGATACGTGCCTTCTGCTGAGAGGCGTTAGGGATGAGGGACTTATCCTGCTTCTTTTCGTCTGCCATAGTTATTTCCTGTGCAGTTCTTCCTGTGCGGTGCTGCGGACGGTGCAGCACATCTTCAAAAACTTATCTGTAGGTGGGTTCGCGTCTTACTCACCGATGCGGTAGTCAACCACGAGCGGCGCGTGATCGCTGAAACGCTCGTCGTAGCTTGCCGCGCGGTCCACGACCGCCTCCACGGCGCTTTCGGCGAGCGCCGGGGTCGCCATGTGGTAGTCGATACGCCAGCCGGCGTCATTATCGAACGCCTTACCGCGGTAGGACCACCAGGTGTAGGGGCCGGGCACCTGACCCGCCAGCTCACGGGCCACATCGCGGTAGCCGATATCGCTGAAGAAGCGGTCAAAGTAGGCGCGTTCCTTCGGCAGGAAGCCAGCACGCTTCTGGTTAGCCTTCCAGTTCTTAATGTCCAGCTCGGTGTGGCCCACGTTCAGGTCACCCACAATGAGCACGTGGTCCGAGTGCTTAGCCAACTCAGGCATGCGCACCAGCATACGCTCCAGGAAGCGGTACTTATCGTCCTGCTTCTGGGTGCCGACCTCACCGGAGTGAACGTAGGCGCTGACCACGGTCAGGGTCTTGCCGTTGGGCAGAACGTAGTCCGCCTCAACCCAGCGGCCCGAGTCGTCAAAGTACTCTTCGCCGATGTTCGAGCGGGTTGCGACCGGCTGGTTCTCCAGAACCTCACCGGCTGAGTTCGGGGTGCGGCGGGTCGCCACCAGCACGCCCGCACGACCCTTAGCGGCAGCCTCCGCGTGCAGAATATGCCACTGGGATTCGTCCAGCAGCTCACGCACGATAGCGTCGGGGGCGCGCACCTCCTGCAGGCAGAGAATGTCGATGTCACGGCTCGCCAACCACGCTGCCATATCCTTCTTGTAGGCGGCTCGGATACCGTTCACATTCACGCTTGCCACGCGAAGCAGACCGCTCGGGCGCGGTGCAGGAGAAGTAGAAAAATGCATAGTCTTAATTATGCCAGTTTGAAGGAAGAGAAATTTTCACTCGTGCGCGTTTTTTCTCTGGCTGAACGGTAAACTATTGGGTGATGAATTCACACTCCTCACAGACCACCGACCACGGTGCCCCCTCACATTCTGCGGGCACCACTGCATCCGAAAGTACCGCTCACAACGCTGAGAGCCGCTACGAGCTACCCCCGATTCCCGGCCCGAAGTATGAGCAGGTTATCCATTACATTGAGCAGCGCTACATTATTCCCGGCAAGCCCGGCGATAAGCTGCCCACCGAACGCATGATTCAGCAGAACTTTGGGGTGAGCCGCCAGACGGTTCGTAGCGCCCTGAAGGTTCTGATTGAACGCGGCCTGCTCTACAACGTGCAGGGCTCCGGCACCTACGTTGCCGAGCGTAGCGACGCAACCTACATTCCGCGCGTGGACACCTTCGTTGACGACATGCGCCGCCGCGGCTTTGAAGGCTCCACTCGCATGATTGCGACCCGCTGGATGGACGCTACCGAAGAGATCTCCACTCACCTGTCCGTGCCGGTGGGCGAAAAGGTGCTGTTCGTGCGCCGTCTACGTCTTGCCGACCATGAAGTCATCGGTTTTGAGCGTTCCTACTTTGTGAAGGCTGCAGCAAGTAGCATTCTGGACGCCATGATGGCGGAAATGTCCGGCGCTTCGAGCTCCCTCGATCAGCTCGCTAACACCCCCAACGCAATCAAGCACGCTCGCGTACGCACCAGCGCGGCGCTCTTCACCGACGCCGACGCCGAAGCGTTCAACCAGCAGGTCCCCGTGGGCGAGGCGGCGTTCAAGGTCTGCGCAACCGGCTACACCGAAGAAGGTAGCCCGGTCGAGTATGCAGAGACCCTGTACCTCGCTGATGCCTACTTCTACGAGATGATTCTCTAGCACCTACCTTTTCTTGTGATGACAGTGTGAAGGGCGGTGCCCCGGTAGATTGTTCTACCGGGGCACCGCCCTTTTGAGTTATCAGCTCTGAAATGTTGCGAGCCTTATGCCGCCTGACGCTCCGCGGTCTCAACCACGTTCACCAGCAGCTCCGCGCGGGTCATCGGGCCCACGCCACCGGGGTTCGGGGAAACCCAGGACGCCTTCTCAGCGGCCTCAGGAGAGACGTCACCGAAGAGCTTCTTCTTGCCGGTCTCCGGGTCCTCAGCGCGGGAAACACCAACGTCCAGCAGGATTGCGCCCTCCTTGACCTGGTGAGCCTTCAGCACGTGCGGAACACCCACGGCGGCGACAATAACGTCTGCCTCGCGCAGTACCTCGTCCAGGTTCTCGGTACCGGTGTGCGCCAGGGTTGCGGTTGCGTTCACCTCGCGGCGGGTCAGCAGCAGACCCAGCGGGCGGCCCACGGTAATGCCGCGACCAAGCACCACAACGTTCTTGCCGTTCCAGTCGATGCCGTGGCGCTTGACCAGCTCAATCACACCGTTCGGGGTGCAGGGAAGCGGGGAATCCAGCGGCTCAGAAACGTTCAGCACGAGCTTGCCGAGGTTGGTCGGGTGCAGGCCGTCAGCGTCCTTCTCGGGGGCGATGCGCTCCAGAACGCGGTTGGTGTCCAGGTGCTTGGGCAGGGGCAGCTGCACAATGTAGCTGGTGCACGCCGGGTCGTTGTTCAGCTTGTCAATCTCTGCGTCGAGCTCTTCCTGAGTGATGTCACCGGGCAGGTCCACGCGGATGGAGTTAATACCGATCTCTGCGCAGTCGCGGTGCTTAGCGCCCACGTACGAGCGGGATGCCGGGTCGTCACCGACCAGGACGGTACCCAGGCCGGGGGTGATGCCCTTAGCCTTGAGCGCCTCGACGCGCTCCTTCAGCTCCGCCTTGATGGCTGCGGCGGTTGCGTTACCGTCTAGAATCTGGGGCATTGTTTTTCCTTCCATAGATTGCGGCGGGTTCGCCGAAACGGACGGTCTGTGTGTTGGGCTCTAGGGTGTGCCCCTAGAGGTACCACTCCCCCGCTACGTCCCTCGACGGGTGTAGCGGGTAGAGCGGCAAAAAGTAAGAGGGCGAAATAACCCCGCCCTCGCATCAGCCACACAGGCGGATGCGCGAACGGGGTTATTCATGGGTCTACCAGTTCTCGCTGCCCTGGTAGAGGGGGTACTTGGCGCAGAGCGCATCAACGCGGGCACGCAGCGCGGCGATGTCCGGGTTCGGCAGCAGTACGGAGGCGATAATGTCGGCAACCTCGGTGAAGCCCTCGGCGTCGAAGCCGCGGGTCGCCAGCGCGGAGGTACCGATACGCAAACCGGAGGTCACCATCGGCGGGCGCGGGTCGTTCGGCACAGCGTTACGGTTGACGGTAATGCCGGCATCGTGCAGCAGGTCCTCCGCTTCCTTACCGTTGAGGGCGTGGTGACGCAGGTCGACGAGCACCAGGTGAACGTCGGTACCGCCGGATGCAATCGAAACGCCGGCGTCCTTCACGTCCTGCTGCAGCAGGCGGTTCGCCAGAATCTGTGCGCCCTCAATGGTGCGCTTCTGACGGTCCTTGAAGCCCTCAGATGCGGCAACCTTGAATGCGGTAGCCTTTGCCGCGATTACGTGCATGAGCGGGCCGCCCTGCTGGCCGGGGAACACAGCGGAGTCAATCTTCTTCTTCAGTTCCTCGGTGCAGAGGATGAAGCCGGAACGGGGGCCGCCCAGGGTCTTGTGCACGGTGGAGGAGACCACGTGTGCGTGCGGGACGGGGTTCGGGTGCAAACCAGCAGCCACCAGGCCCGCGAAGTGAGCCATGTCCACCCACAGGTATGCGCCGATTTCGTCGGCAATCTCGCGGAACGCGGCGAAGTCCAGCTGACGGGGGTATGCGGACCAGCCGGCGATAATCAGCTTGGGGCGCTCAGCCAGAGCCAGCTCGCGCACCTGGTCCATGTCAACGCGGCCGTTCTCGTCCACGCCGTATGCAACAACGTTGTACAGCTTGCCGGAGACGTTCAGCTTCATGCCGTGAGTCAGGTGGCCACCGTGTGCCAGGGACAGACCCATGATGGTGTCGCCGGGGTTCAGCAGCGCGTGCATGACGGCGTTGTTCGCCTGCGCACCGGAGTGCGGCTGAACGTTCGCGTGCTCAGCGCCGAAGAGTTCCTTCACGCGGGAAATAGCGAGGTCCTCAACGATGTCAACGAATTCGCAGCCGCCGTAGTAGCGGCGGCCGGGGTAACCCTCAGCGTACTTGTTGGTCAGTACCGAGCCCTGGCTTTCGAGGACGGCACGGGGGACGAAGTTCTCGGATGCAATCATCTCGAGGGTGTTCTGCTGGCGCTTGCGCTCCAGCTCAATGGCTTCTGCAACCTCGGGGTCGAGGTCGGCGAGGGGCATCTCGAGGATCTTCTGCTCGGACATTACGCTCCTGGGAGTGTTTTTGCGTTATCTTCGGTCGCTCATCATCGGGGCTGCCGCGGCGTGTGCCGGGCGGTCTTCGGGAGGCGGCGGGCGCCTCCGGTTGAAAACCCCGAATGAAAAAATATGAGCTACACCTCATAATACCGTAAAGCCCGCTTTCCTTCGAGAAGGAAAACGGGCTTTACCAAGCATCATGATGAAGTTTTCACGGTGTCGGCGCGAGTCCGCCGCGGGGCGCGCAACACACCCCGGCAGGCTTATCACAGCCGTTTACGCAGGTCTGCGCACCCTACGCCTGACGCAGAATAGCGGAAGCATACTCCAGGTACGCCTCGCGAGCGCTTTCCTTCTTACCGCCAGCCACCAGCTGGGTCTGCACCACGTAACCGGTCAGAACCGACAGCACCGCGGCGCCAATCACGGTCAGCCACTCCTCGAGCTCCTCTTCGGTGAAGTCCAGCTCAGCGGCACCCCAGGTGCGGTAGCGCTCCAGGGACTGATCGCGCAGGTAACTCAGCTGCTCAGAAACCACGGTCGCCAGCTGCGGCATTGCCACAGCCTCACCCCAGGTGACGAGCAGGTGACGGCGAATCTTGGGGGTGTCCAGCACCTTCAGGCACCCGAACACGTAGTCCCAGGGCTGTTCGGCGCGGATGCGGTCGAAGGGCGCCATGTCCATGCGGGCTGCCGCCAGGATAATCTCATCCTTGGAAGAGAAGTGGTTATAAATCGCTCCAGCAGACAGGCCGGTGGCCGCAATAATGTCGCTCATCGAAGCCTTCTGATAACCGTGCTTGATGAAGCATTCGCGGGCGGTCTCTACAATCTGAGAACGCCTGTTCTTTTTGTATTCTTCGCTGACTTTAGGCACAACCTAATCCTAGCGAACTTTTAGCCGATCCGTGCGCATCCCGGCCACCGTTGACGCGCCCTCACGCGCAAATTCGGCGCAAAATAGAGCAAAAATTCTATAAATCTGCTTGCCCACAATACGGATGCCCTGCGGACGTCCTAAGTAGCAAGCACGAAAAAGCGGGGCACCCCGGGGTCACCTCAAAAGGTTCACCCCGGAATGCCCCGCTCACGGCAGGCAGCTCAGCGCTAGCTGAGCCCGCTACACGTTTTTAGTGGAAGAAGTGGCGGGTACCGGTCAGGTACATGGTCACGCCAGCAGCCTTAGCCGCCTCGATAACTTCCTCATCGCGAATCGAACCGCCCGGGTGCACAACGGCACGCACGCCAGCGTCCAGCAGAACCTGCAGGCCGTCAGCGAAGGGGAAGAACGCGTCAGATGCTGCAACCGCACCGCGGGCACGCTCGTTGCCTTCACCACCGAGGGTGTTCGCGCGCTCAACCGAGAGCTTGCAGGAATCCACACGGTTCACCTGGCCCATACCGATGCCCACAGCGGCGCCGTTATCGGCCAGCAGAATAGCGTTGGACTTGGGCGAACGCAGTGCACGCCACGCGAACTCGAGGTCGCGCAGGGTTGCCTCGTCAGCAGCCTCACCGGCAACCAGAGTCCAGTTCTTCGGGTCGTCGCCCTCAGCCTGCAGGCGGTCAGCCTCCTGGAAGAGCGCACCACCGGAAATGGGGCGGTACTCGATAGCTTCGCGGGCGAAGTCCTCGGGCAGAACCAGCAGGCGCAGGTTCTTCTTCTCGCGCAGGATCTCCAGCGCCTCGGGCTCGAAACCGGGAGCCACAACAACCTCGGTGAAGATGCCCTTGACGGTCTGAGCCATTGCGGCGGTCACCGGGCGGTTAGCGGCAATCACGCCACCGTATGCGGACAGCGGGTCGCAGGCGTGTGCCTTCGCGTGAGCATCCGCAATGGGGTCAGCCGCGCCGGGGGTTGCCACAGCAATACCGCAGGGGTTGTTGTGCTTGATAACGGCAACAGCGGGCTCGTCGAAGTCGTATGCGGCGCGCAGAGCGGCGTCAGCGTCAACGTAGTTGTTGTAGCTCATCGCCTTACCGTGCAGCTGCTCAGCCTGAGCAATGCCGGGGGCTGCGGCGGGGTCAACGTACAGGGCGGCACGCTGGTGCGGGTTCTCGCCGTAACGCAGGGTCTCGCTGCGCTCGAAGCCCAGGCCAGCGTACGGGGGCCAGAAGTTAGCGTCCTCATCCTGCAGGAACTGGGATGCGGTCCAGGTTGCCACAGCGGTATCGTATGCGGCGGTGTGGGCGAATGCGCCAGCGGCAAGGCGGCGGCGCTCGTCCAGGGAGAAACCACCGTTCTTAGCGGCCTCAACGGTGCGTGCGTAGTCTGCGGGATCCACAACAATAGCGACGGCGTCGTGGTTCTTCGCGGCAGCGCGAACCATGGAGGGGCCGCCAATGTCGATCTTCTCGATGATGGCGTCCTGACCTGCGCCGGATGCGACGGTCTCAACGAAGGGGTACAGGTTCACGACGACCAGGTCAAAAGGCTCGACATCCAGCTCGCCGAGGGTGTCGATGTGCTCCTGCTTGCGGCGGTCAGCCAGAATACCTGCGTGGATGCGCGGGTGCAGGGTCTTCACGCGGCCTTCGAGGCACTCGGGGAAACCGGTAACTTCGGTGACCTCGGTGACGGGTACGCCTGCTGCCGCGATGGTTGCTGCGGTCGAACCGGTGGAAACCAGCGCAACGCCAGCCTCATGCAGGCCGCGGGCGAACTCCTCCAGACCGGTCTTGTCGTAGACGGAAATCAGGGCGCGGCGCAGGGGCACGCGATCGAGCTCAATAAGAGACACAAATACTCCGATGCTTTAGACGTGCACGCCGGATTTCGGCGGCACAGCTGGTGGATGGACGTAGCCTACCCGCGAAGAAGGGCAGGATATGTGTGGGGGTATTCCCCGCCGCTGTGCACCGGCTCCTCGAGGGTACGCGGGTGCCACAACGGAACGTGTATGGGCGGCGGGGTTTGAGCTCGGCTCATTCCGCCGCGAAAAATGTAGTGGGCGGAACTAGCTGTGAGATTCAGCGAGAGACGCGATGGTCTGCACGAGCAGGCGGCGCTCCTGCACCTTAATGCGTTCGTGCAGGGTCTCTTCGGTGTCGTCATCCAGAACGGGCACTGCCGCCTGGGCGAGAATGGGGCCGGTGTCAACGCCAGCATCCACAAAGTGGACGGTCAGGCCGGTAATCTTCACACCGTGCGCCAGGGCATCACGCACGCCGTGCGCACCCGGGAAGGAGGGCAGCAAGGCGGGGTGGGTGTTGATGATGCGGTTGCTGAAACGCTCAACCAGCTGCGCGTCAACAATGCGCATGAAGCCGGCGAACACAATGTAATCGGGCTCGTAGGAGGCGATCTTTTCTTCCAGCGCGCGGTTCCAGGAGGGGCGGTCGGCGTAGTCCCCGGGCTGTACCAGGAAGGTGGGTACACCAGCCGCCTGGGCACGTTCAATACCCAGACAGGGCTTATCGGCGCCCACTGCCGCAATTTCGAGGGGAAGCTCGCCCGCCGCTACGGCGTCGAGGATGGACTGAAGATTCGTTCCGGAGCCGGATACCATAACCACAATTCGCACCCCACCAGTATAGCCCGTCTCACACTCTTATCCAAGGAATGCCGAGACACACACCACTGCCGAACCCCAAAGGTGAGCACGAAGAAACCCCGGCGGGATGAATCCTCACCGGGGTTCACCAGGCACAAACTTAATAGGTCACGAGCTCAACACGTGCGAACGGGGCGGTACCCTTATAGGTATGTCTACTCCCCCGCAGAACACTCCGAACAACGCACCGAACAACACGCCGCAGCAGCCCACCCCGAACAACGGCGCACCGCAGAACCAGCAGGTTCCGCCGCGAGCGCCTCAGCAGGCACCTCAGAGCATGATGCCGCAGCATCGGGCACCTCAGGGCAAGAAGCCGCGTAAGCCCATCGACCCCATCGAGCAGCAGAAGGCGAATATTCGCACCTCGCTCATGCTCATTGTTGCCGCGCTGGTGATTTTTGCGGCGTCTTCCTTCGTGCTCTCCACGATGCCGCTCTTCTTGGCGCTCTTCCTCTTCGCGCTAGTTGGCATCACCCTGAGCGTTATTGCGATCGTGCGTACCGCAATCTACCGCGGCCCCTGGTTCTTCTACATTGCCGCGGGCGTCAGCATCATCTACGGCGCCATGACCCTGCTCGGTGGCATTGGTCTTGCCTTCATGCCCGGCGCGCAGGAGTACCGTCAGTGCCGCGCCGCCGCACTGACCCAGACCGACATGTACACCTGCGACCAGAAGTTCCAGGGCACGATGGACAAGCTCACCGGCGCATCCAGCTCTAGCTCTTCTGCTCGCTAGTTCTTCTTTGGGGCGTTAGAACCCTGTGCACTAGAACCCTGGGGCTTCGAGGAGCTGACATCCAGCGGGGGCAGCTCCACAGTCGATGCCTCATCGGTCACCAGCGGAAGGATGCCGGTCTGGCTACGAACCTCAAAGATGCGGCTCATCGCCTGATCGGCTGAAAGAACGTCCAGCTCGCGATCCATAAAGTCGCGGTCGGCGTCCTTCTTCTGCTTCTTGCGTGCCGCCTTAGCCGCCTTCTTCGCCTCACGCTTCTGCGCACGCTCATATGCGCGGTCATTGGCGCGGTCCTGAGTGGAATCCAGCGCGGCGGACTCAGCGTGGGTGCTCTCTGCGGGCTCGGAACCCTGCGCCGCGGCGGGCTGTTCAATGCCAAAGCCGAAGTACGCCATAATGCGGCTCGCGCGGCCCTTCGATCGCGGCGCCTGCTCTGCAGACTCGTCAGCATCAGATACGCGCTGAGATTCCGCAAGCTCAGTAGCCTCGTAGACGGGCTCCTGAATCAGTTCGCGGGTCTCCTCCTCGGAGGGGTCCTGCGCGTACAGGGTGGGATCGTAGGATGCGGGCTCGGCGGATGCTTCGATGCTCTCGTAATCCTCCGCCTGTGCAGAGTCAGCGTGGGCAGAGTGCAGGTAATCGACCTGCTGAACGGCCTCAATCGGCTCGTACTCCTCAGCGGAGCTCTCTTCAGCAGTAGCCTCTTCGGAGGCGGGCTCCTCAGCGGCAGATTCCTCCACCGCAGCGCTCTCAGATGCAGCCTTCTCGGCTGCCTCTTCGTGTTCTCCAATGATGTCAGCGAAAGCGTCCGCCGCCGCACGCTGCGCCAGCTGCTCGGTCGCCTCCACGGGGACGGCAACCACCGGCTCCAGCGGGTGGACCGGAACGTGACCGGTCGCCACATCGGGCACCGCAGACTGTTCAGGCTCAGCAACGTTCTCGGAAGTCTGTGCGCGTGCCGCCTCCTCAGCTTCACGTTCAGCCGCCTCACGCTCTGCTGCTTCACGCTCTGCCGCTTCACGTGCGGCGGCTTCCTCAGCCTCACGCTCCATACGCTCCGCACGCGCCTGCGCACGCTGCTCACGGTACTCCGCAAAACGCTCACGGGTCGAGGCAGTAAAGCTCATCAGACGCTCACCCAGGTTCGGGCGCTCATCCGCAAAACGAGGCAGCTCACGGCTGCTGTCCGGCACCAGGGCGCGGCTCAGCAGCATACCGAAAGTCACGCCGGCACCCACCGTCAACGCGGTATGCGCCGCGAAGGTCAGCGGCTCAGCACCAACCTCCGTAAAACGACCAATACCCAGGGAGCCGTACGAAATCCAGCCCAGCCACAGGGCACCAAAGGACGTCAGAATACCGGTCACCACGCCCAACGCCACAGCAGAAATCAGCGCAGACAGCGGGCGGAAGGGAACCTTCAGCGCAACCCACTCATCCAGGTGATCCTCACCCTCACGCAAGAACCACCAGCCAGCAATCGCACCGGCAGCCAGCGGCACCAGCAGACCCAGCAGGCCGGCGCTTCCCAGGGACTCGGGCACAGCGCCCAGAATCGGAAGCATCGGCAAAGTACCGGCATCGCTACTGGTCAAACCAACCGAGGTACCCGCGCCAAAGGAGAAACCGGCACCGGTCGACCACGCAATCGCATAAATCACCAAGTTCGGCAAGAAACCCAGCTGCAACAGAGTCACCGCAGTATCACCCACAGCACCCGCGTGCAGCTCCTGGTAGGTGGCAACAATCTGCGACCAGCCCGCCAAAATACCGATACCCAAAAGCACCGCGCCCAGACCGACCAGCGCCACAAAAGCAACCACCGCGGCACGCACCACAGCCCAGGCATACGAACCCGCCCAACGCGAATACTGACTCATCTGCGAAATCTGCTCCGCAGTATCAACACCCACCATGCGCGAGAGCGAACGCGCCTCACGGTAGCCACCCCACATCAGACCAGCCACCACAATACCCAAAGGCACCAGGGCAGCATTCAACGCCTGAAGAGGCTGCGGATGCGGGCTCGCCCAACCGTACATCGCCGAACTAATCAGCGCGTAAGTCACCGAACCGGACAGCACCGGAATCAAAAACTCACCCTCATACGAAGCGCGCGCCAGACGACGACCCGAACGGTAACAGAGCAGCAGAGGCAGAATACTCAAACCCAGCGGCACCAGCGTCATCGTGCCGGCAGAAGCACCAAAAGCAGCCGCAAGATCCAAAGGAACGCCGTGAATCAGAAGCCACAGGTGCGCCGACATGGCGGCCACGGAGGAGAACTCCATGTCGCCAAAACCTTTGGTTGCCCACACGGCAGACATCGCCGCAAACACAGCAAGCGCAGAGAACAGGGCAGTAACAATTAGCTCAACAACACCCTGAAGCCACAGAGGCATGGGCATGGAATAACGCGAGATAGGTGAGGTGCTTTTCATCGTCCTTCAATCATGCCACGAATTAACGACGAAACCCGCCTCCGATTAACACTCGAAAGCGGGTTCTCACAACTATTCACACAGGTATTCATCCAGACGCGCACGCGAGGACGTGTATCAGGCGAAGTTTTACTGCTCAGTCCACGGGTTGGAAGCCTGAACACCCCAGGCGCGGTACACCTGCGCCTTAGAAGAAATCAGCTCCAAATCATAGGCGCTCGCGCTCGCCGCCATCAGACCCTCCAGGGCGGCGGTAGGCAGCGGACCGGCATCATCACGACCCACGGCATGCACGCCGCGCGGCGCCTGACGGCCCGCCCACTCGAGGCTCACGCGCGCGTCCACATTAATAACGTGGTCGCCAAAGCGCTCAAGAAGTTCCGTAATCCAGCGATCAGTTTCCGGGTAGGGGTACAGACCCTTCAGCTCGCCAATACTCAGCACAGAAATGTACATGTGTCGGAACGAGCGGCGGCGCAGAAAAGCGACCACGGCGGGGTCAGGATCCGCCTTACGGATCTCCGCAAGAACGTCGGAGTCCAGGAGCATACCGGAGAAATTCATACCCCTAATGCTACGCTACGCGCAGACCGGCATACTCAATAGCGGGGATGCCCTCGGGGTTCGGCAGAAGGAGGAAGTTCAGGAACTCGTCGCGCTTAGAAGAAATGCGGGAGTAATCGTCAATGCTGACTGCGGTGTATCCGCCTCGCGCGGGGACAGCTGCGGCACGCAGGCTTTCCTGGTAGGAGCGGGAGGGGTTCAGAGAGATTGCTGCTTCGGTTGCAGAGTCGTTGTACATGTGACAACCTGCGCCGTGAGTGGCGCGATCCTTTCGCGTTGCTCTTGTCTGTACCAATTACCACCGGTTATTCCGGTGGTGAATACAAACCGCTTCGTCATCCGAGCCACCCGTGAACATGGGGTTGGCGTTCGACCATAGTCGGAGCTTATCAGTCGAAACTCTTGAAGCTGGGTTTAGCTTACAGCATTTTCTCAAGTTAAGTAAAGCGTTTTGTGAAAGAGATTTAGATTATTAGCGTTTTGGCTTGTGAGAACGTTTTAAATGGGGTGAATTTTTGATACGGTGCGGAATATCCTATGTGAATACCGGTGTTTTTATGCGCTAAAAACTCCCCCACCACAAATACGAAATACGCCCTAAACCACCGCTCAATAGTCGCCCCAGCAACCAGCCCGACAACCAGCACGGCAGCCGCCAGCAAATAACCGGCGACAAGGCGCAAGCCCGCACAATACGCGATAATGAGCTGGTGAGCGCCAACAACCCTTTCCCCGAAATTCCCGTCACCGTACCGCAGATCATTCGCCAGGCCGGGCACCGCACCTACCAGCGCGGTGTCGCCTACCAGCGCAACCGCGAAGTCATCCGCTACAGCTACGACGAAGACGAGCGAACCCTCACCGGGCTCGTCAACGGAAGCACCATCATCCCCTACGAAGTGACCATTCGCTTCTTCCCCGCCGTCAGCGGCTCCGCAACCTTCACCGCCCGCTGCACCTGCCCCGTGCTCACCGACTGCAAGCACGCCGTAGCGCTCATGCTCACCGCGCTCGACCGCGCCTCCGTAGCGAAAAAGGCACTCAGCGAACACCCCGGACCGGTCGGCGTACCCGGTGCCGCAGCGAAGGGTGCGACAGACGCAATAGGATCAGCAATAAAGGAATCCACAGATTCAAAGAGCGCGGACGTTGCGGAGGCGAAGAAATCCGCCGACCCGCTCGCGGCGCTGCGCGCCTCCGGTGCGCTCACCACCGCGGCAAAACTGCCCGCGCCCGATGCGGAGCAGAACGCAGAACAGGGAGCAGAATACGGCGCCGCAGCACACGGTACGCGCGACGAGGCGCAGGGAAGCTTCGCGCTCAACGAGCTAGGCTCTTCCCCTACCGTGCTCGATGGTTCCGCCTCCAAGATTTCTGCCTGGCGACGCGACCTCTCCTCCGTTCTTTCCGCACGTCAGGACCTTGCGGGCATCGATTCCATGCGCGTGAGTGGTGCCCTGGATTTCTCGCTGAGTGTCTCCGGCTCCTACGCGCGCGGCCGCAATATGCCCGGCGCAACCCCGGCCATCAACCTGCTCGCACGCCCGCTCATGGCGTCCAAAACCGGGCGCTGGATCAAGGGTGGGCTCAGCTGGGAAACCTTCGCCTCCAGCGTGGGCGGCCCCGTTGGACGGCACGAAATCTACCCCGAACACGAACGATTCTTCGCCGAGCTCTACTCGATTGCCCGCCCCTGGCAGAACATGTACTCCTCGCACCGCGACTGGATCTCGATTAGTGCCTCTGCCTCCACTCTGCTCTGGGATGTGCTCGCCCGCGCAGAGGATATTAGCCTGCCCCTGCTCGTCAACGGCCGCGAAGTGAACTACGCCGTGCTGAGCCCCGCGCAGGTGCGCCTGCACGCCAGCGCTGAGAAGCACGCAGAAGGCGCCGGCCTGCAACTTCAAGCCGCGCTCAGCTGGGAAGGACGCGAAGGCGAACTACTGCGCCAGCTCTGGCTGCCCGCCGCGCATTGCCACCCCATCGGCACCCCGCGCACCGGCTTCTTTGCCCTGGGCGGGCTCGCCCAGCAGGAGTACGAACAGGCGGCAAAGGCGGTGCACTGGAAGACCGCGCGCCCCGGCGCACTGGATGAAGTGGGCCGCGAATCTTTCGTTCAAAAGGCTGCCCAAAAGGACGCGCAGGAGGCGCCTACTGAACCCTCTGCCCCGACCATCAACCCGGCGCAGGGTGAACGGGTGCGCTACTCCCCCGCCGTACCCGAACTGCCCGAGGGCGTGGAGCTGGCGCTCATCCCCCTGGTCGAGCCGCTCGATGCCGCCTCCGAATCGCTGATTAGCGCCGGAACCGTGCATATTCCTGCCGCGGAACGCGCCACGTTCCAGAAGGAGTACCTGCCCGCGCTCAGCCGTTCCATTCCCTCGCTGACCCCCGATCCGGCGCTGGCGCTACCTCGCGTGAAGCCGCCGCATCTGGTGCTTGAAATCAGCTTTGACGAGCAGGTACGCCACGACGCGCAGCTGAGCTGGCATTGGGAGTACCCACTGAACCCCTTCGCGGAGGACAGTGCAGAGGAGGCGAGCGCGCAAGAGGCGAGCACACAGAATCCTGCGGCCGGCTCCGATGTGTACTCCCTGCCCGTTTTCGGTTACCCCGGTGAAGAGGGCGGCGAGATTCGTGATGAGCGTTTTGAGGCGCGCGTACTGCGTTCGGTGCGCGCAATTCTTGCCGCCCATCCGGCGCTTTCCGGGCTGGAGGAGCGCCGCATCGAAGGCTGGGAAACCCGCGAGCTGCTCAGCGCGATTCTGCCGAAACTTCGCCGTGTTTCCGCTGTTCAGGTGCGTTTTAACGGCACCGCACCGGAGTTCGTGGAGGCAACCGACGCGCTCATTGAAATCACCGTGAGCGAGGGCAATTCTCGCGACTGGTTCGGCCTGGGCATTGCGGTAAAGGTCAATAACTGGACCGTGCCGTTCGCCCAGATTTTTGAGGCACTCGATCGCGGGGCGGACCGTATTCTGCTCGGTAACGGTACCTATTTTTCGCTGCGTCGACCCGAGTTTAAGACCCTGCGCACCCTCATCGCGGAGGCTCGCGAACTTGACGATGCGGGCGATGAGTTGCGCATTAACCGGCACCAGGCGGGGCTGTTCTCTGAGCTGGAGTCGTTGGCGGCGAGCGTGCATACGACCGCGCGGTGGGATGCTCAGGTGCGTTCGCTACTGGAGCTGGTTGAGGGCCTGGAGGATGCCGAGGAAAGCACCGAAGAAAGCGCCGAAAAGACCTCTGACAAGGGCGCTCAGGATTCCCCCGCGCTCCAGAAGACCTCTCGCAAGAAGACTTCCCGCCAGATTATTCCGAGCTGCCCGGTACCCACCGGCCTGCAGGCGATCCTGCGCCCCTACCAGGTGGAGGGTTTCCAGTGGCTGTCGTTCCTGTACGAGCAGCGTCTGGGCGGTATTCTCGCCGACGATATGGGTCTGGGTAAGACCGTGCAGGCTCTCGCCCTACTCGCCCACGCGATCGAGGAGCATCGTGCCGCCTCCGAACGTGCCGCCGAGCGCGGTGAGAGCGTCGAGCCGTTCGCGCCCTTCCTCGTGGTTGCGCCGACCTCCGTCATCGCCAACTGGGCGGCGGAGGCGGAACGCTTCCTGCCCGAGGCGAAGGTCGTGACCATTACCGAAACCACCGCCGGTAAGACCCCGCTGGCTGAGCGGGTTGCCAGGGCGCACCTGGTGCTGACCAGCTATACGCTGTTGCGCATGGACGAGGAAGCATACACCGGCTACGCCCGCACGCTAGGCCGTACCGTTGACGAATTCACGGGCGAGCAGTCCGCCCCCGAAGGTTGGGGTGCGCTCCTACTGGACGAGGCGCAATTCGTCAAAAACACCGGCACCCGCGCCTGGTCCATCGCCCGCGCGATGCCCGCCCGCACCAAGATTGCGATGACCGGCACGCCCATTGAGAACAACCTCATGGAGCTGTGGGCGCTGCTGGCAATCGTGGCGGACGGTCTGTTCCCCTCCGCCCGCGCGTTCCGTGACCTGTATGCCCGCCCGGCGGAGTCCGGTGAGGACCCGGCGCATGCCGCGGCGACGGCGGCTCGTCTGCGCCGGCGCATCCGCCCGCTCATGCTGCGCCGCACCAAGGAGCTGGTGGCGGCGGAGCTTCCGGCGAAGAACGATACGCGCGTGAACCTGCCGCTGGCTCCGGGTCACCGCCGCATCTACGACACGCACCTGCAGCGCGAGCGCCAGAAGGTGCTGGGCCTGCTGGAAGACATGGACAAGAACCGCTTCACGATCTTCCAGTCGCTGACCCTGCTACGCCGTCTGGCGCTGGATGCCGCTCTGATTGACCCGGAAGCCTACGCCGGGGTGTCCTCGGTCAAGCGTGACTACCTGGTGCAGCAGCTGCCCGACCTGCTCGAGAAGGGCCACCGTGTGCTGGTGTTCAGCCAGTTCACCGGCTACCTCAAGAGCATATCGGCGCGCCTGGCGGAGGAGGGCATCGGCCACCTGTACCTGGACGGTTCGACCCGCAACCGCGCCGAGGTCATCGAGGCGTTCCGCGCCGGGGCCGCGCCGGTGTTCCTGATTTCGCTCAAGGCCGGCGGTTTCGGTCTGAACCTGACCGAGGCGGACCACGTGTTCATCATGGATCCGTGGTGGAACCCCGCCGCCGAGCAGCAGGCAGTGGACCGTATTCACCGCATTGGCCAGGACAAGGAGGTGCACGTCTACCGCCTGGTCGCCGAGGGCACCATCGAGGAAAAGGTCATGCAGCTCAAGGAGTCGAAGGCCGCGCTCTTCGATGCAGTGGTCGGTGAAGGCGAGTTCGCCTCCGCGGCGGTCACGGCTGAGGATGTGCGCGAGCTCTTCGCGCCGGCTGTCGAGCGGTAGCCGCCATCCAGCCCGAGCAGTATGTCTGGTACCCGTCATTTTTTGTCATCTGGTTACGCCTCGGGCTAGATTCGCACCCGTTTCTGGCCCGGCTCTTCTCAACGGGGGCTCTGGGGCGTAGCCTTGATAGAACTATCCAAAGCACCCCTTCGGGAGGCGCCACCTCCCCCACTCTAAGGAGCATCATGAGCTACAACGTACCCAACGTAAAGTTCAACGACGGCCGAACCATCCCGCAGCTGGGCTACGGCGTGTGGCAGGTTGAGGACGAGGTCGCCGAGAAGGTCGTGGGCACCGCCCTGGAGGTCGGCTACCGCCACATCGACACCGCCGCTATCTACGGCAACGAGGCGGGCGTGGGCCGCGCTATCGCTAACTCTAACGTAGCTCGCGAGGACATCTTCCTCACCACCAAGCTGTGGAACTCCGACCAGGGCTACGAGAGCGCGTTCGAGGCGTTCGAGGCTTCCCTGGAGAAGCTGGGCACCGACTACGTTGACCTGTACCTGATTCACTGGGCTAAGCCGCAGCAGGGCCTGTACCTGGATTCCTGGCGCGCGCTGATTGAGCTGCAGAAGCAGGGTAAGGTCCGTTCGATTGGTGTATCGAACTTCCCCGAGGAGCAGCTGCGCGAGATTATCAAGGAAACCGGCGTGGTTCCGGCCATCCACCAGATTGAGCTGCACCCCTACTTCTCGCAGGAGGCGCTGCGCGCCGTTCACGCCGAGTACGGCATCGTGACTCAGGCGTGGAGCCCGCTGGGTAACGGCAGCGACCTGCTGCAGAACCCCGTGCTGGCTGAAATTGCGGAGCGCCACGGCGCAACCCCCGCGCAGGTCGTTCTGGCATGGCACCTTGCTAAGGGCACCGTGGCTATCCCGAAGTCCGTGACTCCCTCCCGCATTGAGGAGAACCTGGCATCGGTGAACGTGAAGCTGACCGCTGAGGACATCGCGGCTGTGGATGCGCTCTCCAGCCCCGAGGGTCGTATTGGCGCTGACCCGGCGAACATCGACTTCTAAGGTGTAGCTCGGGCATAAAGCCCGAAACACATCTACATAAAGCCCCGACAGGCACAGTTAGTGCTTGTCGGGGCTTTTGTGTGCTCTTGTGGGGAGCCGAGATTTTAGAGAATGCTCATTCTCGGATTGTTCAATAAACCGGCGAGCGCTCCGTATCTATTTTTCGCCCGTTAGCTCTCGTCCGCTAGTTCTCGTCCTCCACCAGCAGGGAGAGGGAGATGCGGCGGCGCACCGGGTCAACCTCCACCACGCGCACCCGCACAATGTCGCCGCTGCGCACGATATCGTGCGGGTTCGCCACGTAGCCGCGGCTCATCTGCGAGATGTGTACGAGGCCGTCCTGATGCACGCCAATATCCACGAACGCGCCGAATGCCGCCACGTTCGAGACGGTGCCCTCGAGCACCATGCCGGGGCGCACATCCTCGAAGTGGGAGACGGACTCGGAGAAGCGTGCGGTGCGGAAGCTGCCGCGCGGGTCCAGGCCGGGGCGGCGCAGCTCGGCGAAGA
The DNA here is from genome assembly GCF_916049665.1 of uncultured Rothia sp. GTDB lineage: Bacteria > Actinomycetota > Actinomycetes > Actinomycetales > Micrococcaceae > Rothia. The sequence continues at coordinate 22,820 of NZ_CAJZIE010000020.1, forward strand.
TGTCCTCGACCGTGTACACGCCGGCGGTGTTTTCTTCCGCGCTCGCCTGGGTATCACTCTGAGTGTCGCTCTCCTGCACGTAGTCGGCGGGGTTCAACCCGGCGAGCGGGTCGCTACCGTCCGAGGTGCCCAGGGCGCCGGCAACCCAGTGGGCGCCGTTGCGTGCCTGGGCGTCAGCAATAATGCGGCGCGCGAGCGGGTACGCTTCCGGGTGCACCGCGGAGGCGTCCAGCGGTTCCTCGCCACCACGGATGCGAATGAATCCTGCCGCCTGGCGGAAGGTTTTCGCGCCCAGTCGCGGCACGTTTAGCAACTGCTGGCGGTTCGCGAAGGGACCGTGTTCGGTTCGGTAGGCGACAATGCGTTCGGCGGTCGCAGTGCCCACACCCGCCACGTGCGCGAGCAGCTGCACGGAGGCGCTGTTGAGGTTCACGCCCACGGCGTTCACGCAGTCTTCGACGGTGTCGTTGAGGGCGCGGCGCAGGGCGGCGGGCGGCACGTCGTGCTGGTACTGGCCCACGCCGATGGACTGCGGGTCAATCTTGACGAGCTCGGCGAGCGGGTCCTGCAGGCGGCGCGCGATGGAGACGGCGCCGCGCACGGTCACGTCGTAGTCGGGCAGCTCCGCAGCGGCAAGGGCGGAGGCAGAGTAGACGGATGCGCCCGCCTCCGAAACGGTCACCTTCTGGGGTGCTTCTACGCCTTCCTCGCGCAGGGCGCGAATGAGTTCGCTGGCGAGCTTGTCGGTTTCGCGGCTTGCGGTGCCGTTGCCGATGGCGATGAGTTCCACGCGCTCCTCGCGGCAGGCTGCGGAAAGCTCGTGCAGTGCCTCTGTCCACTGGTTGCGCGGAGCGTGCGGGTAGACGGTGCCCACGCGCAGCGGCTCACCGGTGCCGTCCACCACGGCGTACTTCACGCCGTGGCGCAGACCCGGGTCCAGGCCGAGGGTGGTCTTATGCCCGGCGGGTGCGGCGAGCAGAATATCGCGCAGGTTGGAGGCGAACACCTCGGTCGCGTGCTGCGCGGCGGCGTCGAGCAGCTGGTGGCGAATACGTTCGGCAAGGCGCGGGCGCAGGTGGCTGCGCCATGCGGTGCGTACGGTCGCGGCGAGCCAGCCGAGCACGCGGTCTTCGTCGTCGACGGTGTTGAGCACCTGTACGGGGATACGTAGCGCGGCGGCAACTTCACGCTCGTATGCAGAACGTACGTTCTCGTAGTTTTCGGCGGCGGCTTCTGCCTCGGCGCGGGCGGCACCGCTCAGGCGGCTGAGCGCCACGGGGGCGGGTGCCACATCCACCTTGAGGCGTACCACGCCGGCGTCCTTGGCGCGGTGCAGCGCCAGCACGCGGTGCGGCGGGATGGAGCGAATACGGTCTGAGAAGGCGAAATAGTCGGAGAACTTCGCGCCGTCGCTCTCGTGACCGGCGATTACGCGGGACTCAATCACGCCACCCTCACGCAGGCGCTTGAGGAGCTTTTCGCTGAGCACCGGGTCGGTGAGGGCGCGGTCAATCAGAATCGCGCGGGCGCCGTCGAGGGCTTCTTCGGCACTGTGAATCTGCAGGGCTTCTTCCGCCTCCGAAGCTTCAACGCCCTCTTCCTCATCCTCTTCGGTGCCGTCGGTAATGTACGCGGCGGCAATGGCGTGCGCGTCGGCGAGGGGCACCTCCAGCAGGTCTTCGACGAGCGAGTCGAGCCCTGCGGCGCGTGCCATCTGGGCGCGGGTCACACGCTCGCTACGGTAGGGGGCGTAGATGGCGTTCACGTCTGCGATGGTGGCGGCGTTCATGAGCGAGGAACGCAGCTGCAGCAGGGTGAGCGGGTCAATGAGGCCTTCGTCGGCGCGTTCGGTGAGCGCTTCAAGCACGCGGTTGCGTCGCTCTTCGAGGGCGCGGAGCTGGCTCAGGCGCGACTGGATGGTGCGCAGCTGGGTGTCGGTGAGCGCGCCCGTTGCTTCTTTGCGGTAGCGGGCGATGAAGGGCACGGAGTTGTCGGCGTCGAGCAGCGCTACGGCGGCGCGGATGCGGTGCGGGGCGATGCCGGTTTCTACCGCGAGCGCGTTGATGAGGTGTTCGGCGGGCTGCTCAGTTTTGCCGCCGGTTTCGTGTTTTTCGCGGCCTGCGGCGCTGCCGGGCGCGGGGTCTGTAGCTCGATCCGCGCGCGGGCGGATGCTGCTCGGGAGGGGGTGTTCGCTCATCCTTCCAGTTTCGCATATTTCGGCACACTTCTGGGGCGAAGCGGCAACTGGGCTGGGTGAGTCAGCGCGAGGCTTATTTGACACATCGTTTTAGTCGCTATGCTGGGTAATATTTTCGATAGAGCGGGCATCATCCCCATGCCACTTTTCGGTGCAGAATATGACTTTTTGTGCATATTTTGCCCTGTGGGGATGCTAAACAATGTCATCTTTACGCAAGAAGGCGTGTTAAGGGTGCACATATTTGAATAGTGCTAAGTTCCAGCGATAAATTTAGATAAAAGAGCATATTTTTTTGAAAAAATATCTCTCATTCGTGCAGATAAGGACGTGGCCTCACACCACGCAAACACCCTTATCTGCGTGCACACATTCAGGGTTCGGCGGCACGGTACGACGAGGTGCCGTCACCTCCTACGCATGAAAGAGGGACCCAAATGCGCGAACATGCCGCGCTTTCAAACGCCCCGGAGGGCTACTTAGATTTTCACGACGAGTACGCGGAACTCATTGCAGAACTCGCCGCGTTGGGGTTCACCCCTACCCAGGTTCTCCGCCGCCTCAGCTTTCTGTACCCGCACATCAATAAGAAGCATCTGAACTATGCGCTGAACTCCGGCATCTGGCAGTTTGGCCCGGTCGCCGCAGACGCCCCGAGCTACCCGATGCTCGCTTGCGGACTCTGGTACGTTTTCGCGGAAGCCTACGATCTGCCGCCGGAGCCCGAGTACGCGGCGCTGGTTCTTGATTGCGATATTATCCACGACCTGCCGCCTGCCCTGGAGGCACGCCACTTTGGCAGTGAAGATATCGCCACCATCCTTGCGAAGATTGGTGCAACGCTCAAGTACCTTGCCGCGCACCCCTACTCCCAGCTGGAGGAAGAGGCGTACGCGCAGACCGTTGAAGACATCAGGCAGCGCGGCGCCGAAGAAATCGGCACCGAGGGCGGCAGCCTGTACACTCTGCTCGCCGCCAGCATGGAGGGTGAATCCGCCTGGCCCGCGCCCGTGGAGACTGCAAAAGACACCCTCGGTGACGGCGACTGGACCCTCGGCATGCTCCGCACCGGCATCTACCCGGCGGAGGCGCTCGAGAACGAGTGGTACATTGACGCCGCCGAGGTACCCGACGATTTCGCGTCGAAGACTCTAAGCCTCTTTTTGAGCTATTGCGCCCGCTACGACCGCGAACCGACGGCTCTCGCGTACGGCTACTGGTCGACCATTCAGACCCTGATTGGTGAGGTGCCGCCTCTGGGTGCGGTGCGCGCAAAGTTCGGCTCATGGCAGTCGGCGTTGCATCGTGGACGCGCGCAGATTGCCCGCGAGCTGCGCCTGTGGACCCGCAACGAGGCAAAGGCGGCGGCAGAGGCTGAGCTGAACGCCGCTGAGGATCTTGAGCTTCTCGATGCTGAACTCACCAGCACTGAACTCACCGCAGCAGAGCAGGCTGAGCAGGACACCCCCGAAGAGACCCCCGCGAACGCTCTCACAGAGTCAGCAGAACCCGTAGAGCCCGCACGCCTGAGCGCTCGCGAGTTCAACGAGCAGGGCATCGGCGTGGTGCAGACCGCCCACACCGACCTGGCGGCGTACCACCGCACCCAGTGGGAGCAGACGGTGGAGGCCTTCGGCGAACGCCTCGCGCAGCTTGCCTGGAACCGCCGTCTGAGCACCTACTACTTCTTCGATGGCGCATCCCTCGAGGATGCCGACCCGACCCCCATGGTGACGATTTTCCGTTCCCCCACCGGCTTCCTCTGCGAGTTCGAACCCACCGTCGAGGCGCTACCCGCCTTCGACCCGGAATTCCTGCAGGAGCACGGCTGGAGGCACCCGGTACCGGTGCACGCGCTGTGGAATCTGCACGCACTCGACCCGATGGAGGCGGCTGCCGCCGTTATCGAGGCGATGCGTTCCGGTTGCGGCTGTGAACGCTGGGATTTCTACCGCACCGACGATGACGAGGATCCGCTGGCGGAAGAAGCTGAGGTAGCGTCCGTCTAAGCGCCCGCTTCGTAAAAACCTATAGAGATGACAAAAGCCCGCGCCCCTACTCCCGAAAGAGTAGGGGCGCGGGCTTTACGCATGCACGGCTATCCGGCACAGGTAACCGGCACAGGTAGGCCGGCACCGATAGCCAGCGTGGCTTAGCATAACTGTTTAGCGTGCCGAGAAGATCTCGGACGCCTCCACAATCGCAATCTGCGCGGTGCGGGTCGAAATTGCCTCGTGACGGCGTGCATCGGCGCGGCGCTTGAAGAACCAGCCGATACCCAGAATCGCGAACCAGACGGGCATTGCGAGCAGGCCGCGCAGGGTCTCCTCATACATGGCCAGCACGCCGATGGTGAAGGCGAAGAACGCCAGGGTCAGCCACGCGGCAAAGCGACCGCCGGGCAGTCGGAAGTGCGACTTCTCGTGGCGCGAGGGGAACTTCTTGCGGTACATCAGGTAGCTGACCATAATCATGGCCCACGCAAAAATCACGAGCACCGCAGCCACGGTGGTGACCAGATTGAACGCGCTCGAAATCGAATCGCCCGCGTACAGCAGAACCAGCGAGGACAGCAGCATCACGGCGGAGAGGAACAGCGCATTACGCGGCACGCCGTTGCCCGAGAGCTTGCCCAGGAAGGCGGGTGCGCTACGCTCGCGTGCCAGGCCGAATGCCATGCGCGAGGTCGAGAAGATACCGGAGTTCGCCGAGGAGGTTGCACTGGTAATCACCACGAAGTTGATGATGTGCGCGGCGATGCCCAGGCCCGCCAGGGTGAACATGGCGACGAAGGGGCTGTTGTCGGGGCTGACAAGGCGCCAGGGGGTGACCATCAGGATGATGGCGAGCGCACCCACGTAGAAGACCATGATGCGCACGGGCACGGCGTTGATTGCCTTGGGCAGGGTCTTTTCGGGGTCCTGGGTTTCGGCGGCGGTGGTACCGACCAGCTCGGAGCCCATGAATGCGAAGACGGCGATCTGGAACGCGCCGAGGAAGCCGATGAAGTGGTTGGGGAACATGCCACCGTCGTTCCAGAGGTTCGCGACGGATGCCTGCGCGCCGCTGGGCGAGGTAAAGCCGATAGCCACAAGTGCGCCACCGACCACAATCAGGGCAACAATCGCGACAATCTTAATCATGGAGAACCAGAATTCGATTTCGCCGAAGTTCTTCACCGAGACCAGGTTCAGCACCAGGAGCACGCTGATGACGGCGAGCGCCGGAATCCAGGCTTGCAGGTCAGGCCACCACATGCGCAGGTAGCCGACGATTGCGATGATGTCCGCAACCGCGGTCACCACCCACATGAACCAGTACGACCACCCAAGGAAGAAGCCCGCCATGGGGCCGACCAGGTCGGTGGTGAAGTCCGAGAAGGACTTGTACTTCAGGTTCGACAGCAGGATTTCACCCATGGCGCGCAGCACCAGGAAGATGACGGCGCCAATGAGCATGTACACGAAAATAACGGAGGGGCCGGCGACGGAGATAGCGCGTCCGGAGCCCATGAACAGGCCGGTACCGATGGCACCGCCAATAGCGATGAGCTGAATATGTCGGTTGCTCAGACCGCGGTGCAGTCGCTCTCCCTGTTCGGGAGCTTTAGGATTCAGGGTGACGTTGTTCTGTTCAGTCACGACGTCCTCTTTTCTGCAGTTAGGCCCCGTAGCGCATATAGTGCATGGCGGATGAGGGTTTTTCGGTGTCATCCGGCAGGTTTCGCGTATAGATATGCAACCACTATTAATGCGGGGCAGCCCCGGCTTTCGGGGCGGAAGATGCGCTCAACCATGGTTCGCGCCGCATCCGGGGCGTGTTCAAACATCGCCCGATGCGGGTACCTTTGGGAGCTTACACATCTGTTTGGATAGATATTCTACATGCTTTGAACGGTGAATGAAATGTTTTTCAGCTCTTGGTGTGTCGTGAATCTATTAGACAGGTCACTACATGCCGTCTGCCGGGGCCAATAGACGCAGAAAGCCCCGCCCTGCGCATCCATCAAGAATGCGGGGCGGGGCTTACACGCAAGCAGCCAGAGGAAAGCCGAAAACTACTCCTGGCCAGCCTTGTCAGCAGCGTTTTCAGTAGCCAGCGCGCGGGCACGCTTAGCGGCGTGGCGGCGGGTTAGGATCTCGTAGCCGATCGCCAGAACAATGAACCAGATGGGGGTCAGTGCCAGACCGATTGCGGTGTCCGGGTACAGGCTCAGGGCGTAGACCATGACGGCGAAGAAGACCAGACCGAACCAGCTCATGCCGATACCCCAGGGCATCTTGTATGCGGATGCCTCGTGGCGCTCGGGGAACTTCTTGCGGTAGACCAGGTACGCAATCAGGATCATGCTCCAGGTGAAGATACCCATCATGGACGCCACCGAGGTCACCACAGTGAACGCCTCCATGATGCCGCTACCGGCATACAGCATGACCAGGCTAAACAGCAGCATCACGCTGGTCAGGTATAGGGCGTTGGCGGGCACACCGTTCTTGGTGAGCTTACCCAGCGCGGAGGGTGCGGCGCCGTCGTGCGCCAGACCGTAGACCATGCGGGAGGTCGAGAAAATACCGGAGTTCGCCGAGGACGCCGCGGAGGTCAGCACCACAAAGTTCACCAGGGAGGCGGCAACACCAATGCCTGCCAGGGAGAACATGCCCACGAAGGGGCTCATGGACTTATCCAGCTTGTCCCAGGGGGTGACGGCGAGGATGGTCAGCAGCGGCAGGGCGTAGAAGAGGCCAATGCGGAGGGGCACCGCGTTAATAGCCTTGGGCAGGGTGCGTTCGGGGTGTTCGGTTTCCGCCATGGCGGCACCAACCAGCTCGGCACCCACGAAAGCGAAGAGCGCAATCTGGAAGGCACCCAGGAAGCCCGTCAAACCCTGGGTGAAAATACCGCTACCGGAGGGGCCGGGATGTTCCCACAGGTTCGTTACGGAGGCGACGGTGCCGTCGGGCGCGGTGAAGCTGAAGGCGACCATGAGCGAGCCAACAATAATGAGGGCGACAATCGCGACGATTTTAATGACGGCGAACCAGAACTCGATTTCACCGAAGTTCTTCACCGAGGGCAGGTTCAGCAGCAGCAGCGCCACGATAACGGTCAGCGCCGGGATGAAGGCGGGGATTTCCGGCCACCAGTATTTGACGTAGCCGGTAATCGCGATGACGTCCGCGATACCCGTGACCACCCAGAAGAACCAGTACGACCAGCCGACAAAGAAGCCGGCGCGCAGGCCGAGAATGTCGGTAATGAAGTCGGTAAAGGACTTGTACTTGGGGTTGGAGAGCAGAATCTCACCCATGGCGCGCAGCACAAAGTAGATGATGCTACCGATAATTGCGTACACAAAGACGATGGAGGGGCCGGTGAGGGCAATAGTCTTCGCCGAGCCAAGGAAGAGGCCGGTGCCGATAGCGCCGCCAATAGCGATGAGCTGGATATGCCGGAAGCTTAGTCCGCGCTGGAGCTTAGAGTGCTCCGCTTCAGAGTCTAGACCAGTGACGGAGTTCTGCTGTGTCACGTATTTCTCTTTCCTGCGTCGGTTCGCCCTAGTTTTGTTCGGGCAGTTCCAGGTGGTTGGTATTCATGCATATTTCTTAATGGCAAAAAGGAGGGGAACCTCGCATTTCCTCAGCCCGCGCGGCGTGCTTGGGCTTGTGGGCTCCGATTTTGCGGGGCTTCCGGTTTCTTGCATCACCGATAAAGAATTATGCAAAGAATGCATAATTTCAAATTTTACCCCCTAATACCCA
>NZ_CAJZIE010000021.1:0-30628 GCF_916049665.1 uncultured Rothia sp.
AAATATGACGGGCGGCGGGGCGTACCCGCCGCCCACCCGATAGACTGAAACCATGACAACCCAACTTCTCACCGGCATCCCCGGAACCGGTAAAACCCACCACCTCACCGAACGCGCCCTGCGCTACCTCGCCGACGGGAACGACCCCGCCCGGCTACTCATCCTCGCACCCACCCGCACCGCCGCAACCCGCATGCGAGACACCATCGCCGCCTCCAGCGACCGCAGCCTCTCCGTAGCACCCACCCGCGCCTGGGCCGCATACGCCTTCGACCTGCTCAAACGAGCCCAAACCCGCGGGCTGCTCAGCGGCGTAGAAGGCAACCTCAAACTCCTCTCCGGCCCCGAACAAGACGTCATCATCGGCGAACTACTCGCCAACCACGCCGCCGGCATCGCACCCGGCCCCACCTGGCCCGACGTCCTCCGCGACGCCCTACCCACCCGCGGCTTCCGCCACGAAATCCGCGACTTCTTCGACCGCATGGCAGAATACGACCTCACCGCCGACGACGTACACCGCCTCGCCAACGAACACAACCAGCCCGCCTGGCACGCCCTCGCACAGCTTCACACCGAATACCGCGCCGTGCGAGCCCTCCGCGCCAAAAACGCCTACGACCCGGCAGTACTCATCAACGACGCCTGCCGGCTGCTACTGCGCGCCCCCGAATTCCTCGCCGAAGAACGCCGCCGCTACGACCTGATCCTTATCGACGACGTGCAGGAACTCAGCCCCTCCATCTACCGACTGCTACGCCTCATCGCCGCAGAAGAACCGCCCACAGACGCCGCGCACCTGACCGAAACCCACCCCGACCTCTTCGCTGAAGGCCCCCAGGTTGTCATGACCTACAGCGACGAAGCCGTGGTCCAGGGCTTCCGAGGCGCCCGCCCAGACCTCGTCACCACCCTGCAGGCAAGCTTCCCCAGCATGCGCACCCGCACGCTCACCACCTCGTACCGCCTGCCCGCACTCATGATGCCGCTCGTGGCGGATATTCGCCGCCGCCTGCCGCGCTACACCCGGTTCGTGCCGCTCACCGCAGAGCAGGAGGGCGCGAAGGATGGCGTAAAGACCGGCGCGCCCGCAACCTTTGGACGCATCAACACCACCCCCGCCGACGAAGCCCTCACCTGGGGCGCCACCGACGAACCGCTACTGCACCTGGGCGCCGACGGCAAAATCCTCGACCCCGCACACTACCGCACCGCACCCGCCGGTGTGTATAAGTATGCGCTCGCCAGCTCCCAGGACGAGGCGAACCTCATCGCCCAAATGCTGCTCGAAGAACGCATCTACGGCAACCACCCCTACCGCGAGTCCGCCATCATCGTGCGTAACGGTGCGGACGTGGCGCGCATCCGCCGCGTGCTCTCCTCGAACGGCATTCCGTCGCGCACCTCCGCGGCGCTCGTGCCGGTGCGTGACGAGCCCGCCGTGCGCCCCTTCCTCGACGCGCTCAGTCTGCTCGTCTACGCCCGCAAGCGTGGCGAGAAGGCGCTGAACCCCGCCGTGCACATGCCCGCTGGAGAAGGTACGGAGGCGAGGGAGCGACCCGGGTATGAGGCCCTCAGCGCCGCCGAAGCTGAAGAGCTCATGCGTCGAAGCCTCGACGACGTCATCGCCGAGGAAAGCCGCGCCAACCCCCTCGGTGGCGCGCAGAGCGCCATCACCCTGCTCACCTCCCGGCTCGGTGGCGCATCCAGCATGGACGTGCGACGACTCCGTCAGCAGCTACGATCCATCGAACTGCAAAGCGGCGGCCACCGCCCCAGCGACGACCTGCTCCTCGGCGCCCTGCTACACCCCGAAACCCTCCCCGAAGAGGGCGTAGGACGCGCCGTGCACCGCATCGCAGCCGTGCTCTCCGCGGGACGCAAGGCACTCGCCCGCCCCGAATCCACCAGCACCGAAGTGCTCTGGGCACTCTGGGAAGCCAGCGGCCTCGAAAAGGTCTGGGTCGCCCAGACCCGCAACGCAGGCCCCGACGCAGACGCAGCCCACCGCAACCTCGACGCCATGATCGGCCTCTTCGAAGCCGCCGACCGATTCGACGAGCAGATGCGCGGCGCCGGCGCCGAACAATTCCTCGACTTCATCGACGCGCAGGACCTGCCCATGGACACCCTCGCCGCCCGCGGCGTACGCCAAGACGCGGTCGAAATTCTCACCCCCGCGCTCGCCGCCGGCCAATCCTGGCGCACCGTATATGTATGCGGTCTGCAGGAAGGCACCTGGCCCAACACCACCGTGCGCGGCTCCCTGCTGGCTACCGGCGACCTCGTGGACCTGTGCGATGCGCGCATCCGCCAGCGCGCCCAGCATCAGGCTGGGGAAGAACAGGTGCCGCCCGCGCGCATCCGCAGCTACCCCGAACGCGTGCGCGACACCCGCCACGACGAGCTACGCATGTTCGCCGTCGCCGCCACCCGAGCCAGCACCCGCCTCGTGCTCACCGCCGTGCGTAACGACGATGAGGCACCCGGCGAGTTCTTCGACTTCGTGCTACCCACGGACGCTGTCGGCGACTCCACGGACGTGCCGATTACCCGCGTGCGCCGCCCCGCGACCCTGCGTTCCCTGGTGGCGGAGCTTCGCCGCACCCTCGTTGAGGAGTCGCTGAACACGATGCGTGCCGAAGACGCTCAGGACGGTGGGCAAGAGGGCGCGCAGGCTGGAAACGCGCCGGACGAGGACGCCCTCACCCCGGAGGCGTCCGCCTACCGACTCGATGCCGCCTCCCGCACCCTGGCGCGCCTGGCGAACGCCCAGGCGCCCGGCGCCGCACCCGACGAGTGGTGGGGTCTGCTGCCGCTGTCTAGCACGGAGTTGCTCTTTGCGCACCGTCCGGCAGACAACGCCGAGCCGGGCGAAAACAACGGCGAAAACGGCGAAGAACAGACCGAAAAGCCTAGCCGCCGCACCATTGCGCTTTCGCCCTCGCGCCTGGAAACCATTCACAGCTCCCCGCTGGACTGGTTGGTTTCCGCCGCCCGTGCCGAAGCACAGACGGACCTGTCCCGCTCCCTCGGCACGCTCGTGCACGCCATCGCCGAGGAGTACCCGACCGGCACCCTCGAAGAGCTCCAAACCGCCCTCGACGAGCGCATTAGCTCCCTCGGCGTGCCCGCCCGCAAGGACGACGAAACCGACGAAGAGTACCGCGAGCGCGTGCCCTGGGAATCCTACGCCCTCTACGAGCGCGCCAAGCGCATGATTCTGCGCCTGAGCTACTACTACCGTCAGCACATGGGCGATGCCGGTTGGCAGAACCTCGGTGTTGAAGGCTCCTTCGCGGTGCGTGTGCCGGTGCCCTTCGACCCCGCCGGTGAAGTCGGTGAGCTGGATGCGCTGCTCACCGGCCGTGTGGACCGCCTCGAGGGTACCGCCCCGGCTGAGGACGGCACCCGCCGCTACGCCATTGTTGACCTGAAAACCGGCAAGTCCAAGCCAGACGGTAAAACCATGGAAACCCATCCGCAGCTTGCCGCCTACCAAATCGCGGTGGAGGCTGGCGCGGGCGAGCAGCTGGAGGAACGCTACCGTGCCGAGGCCGCCGCCCTGGAGGCGGGTGAACCGCTACCGGATGCCCGCCCTCAGGAGCTGGAGTACACCGGCTACACGGGTCGTTCCGGAGGCGCGGCGCTCGTGCAGCTGGGCGCTTCGGGCGTGAACGACGAGAGCAAGACTCGCCTACAGGTTCAGCCCGCCCTGACGGAGCACGATTCCTGGGCAGCTGAGCTGGTGCAGCACGCCGCGGAGCTGATTGCTGGCGCGCAGGTGCAGGCTCGTCACCGTGAGGGCGGCTATGGGTGCCGCCTGCCGGAGATTTGCCCGATTTGTACGCGCGGCCGTCAGGTGACTCAGCCCTAGTACCCCCTGTTCTTTCGATATCACTCATCCTGAACCTCCCATGCGAATGACCCATGAGGAAGAGGAAACATGACTGACTCTGGCGCATACGGCGCTACTAACTCCGGCGCTCACTCTGGTCCTGGCACCGGCGCGGCTTCCGGCATGCTCACCCCCGCCCAGTGGTGCGAGCACAATAGCTGGCAGCTACCCAACGGCGCGCTCTTCTCCGCAGAAGCTACCGCGAACAACCCCGAGCTGAAGCCCGCGGGCTACCGTAGCGCCCTCGATATTGCCGAGATGCTCAACGGCGCCGACGGTAAGAAACCGACCCCCGAGCAGATCCGCATGATTGAGGCGGGCCCCGCCCCGACCCTCGTCATTGCGGGCGCCGGTTCGGGTAAGACCGCGACCATGGTCGACCGCGTGATTTGGCTGGTCGACAACGGTTTTGTGCGCCCCGAAGAGGTGCTCGGCGTGACCTTCACCCGCAAGGCGGCAACCGAGCTGCGCAGCCGCATGCGCGCCGGTTTGAACACGCTACGCCGTAGCCGCCGCATCGCCCCGACCGACGAGGAGCTGCGTGAGGGCGTCGCTGACCCGACCGTGCTCACCTACCACTCCTACGCGAATAACCTCGTCAAGGAGTACGGTCTGCGCCTGGGCGTGGAACAGGACGCGCAGATGCTTGGCGACGCGCAGAAGTGGCAGCTTGCCGCGCAGATTGTGCAGTACTGGGAGGGGGAGCTGCCCCTCGACAAGGACGACGTGCCGGTGTCTGCGGCGACCATGATTAACCAGCTGCTGCAGCTCTCTGACGAGTGTGCGGAGCACCTGGTTGAGCCGCAGGAGGTTATTGACTTCTGCACCGAGCAGTTGGCGGCGTACGCGGCGGTGCCCGATCCGCGCCGTGCGACGAAGACCGAGAGGGACATTCAGAAGGTTCAGCGTCTGCTGCGTAACCGCCGAGTGTACGCGCGTATGGCGATGAGCTACGCCCGCGTGAAGGCGCGCATGCAGGTGTTGGATTTCGGTGACCTGATGCGTTTTGCTGCCCGCATTGCGGAGGCTGACCCGGCGATTCGCGAGGGTGAGCGCGCCCGCTTTAAGGTGGTTCTGCTGGATGAGTTTCAGGACACTTCGCACGCGCAGATGAGCCTGTTCTCCTCGATTTACGGTGCCGATGAGGCGGCGGGTATTCCTGCGCATCCGGTGATGGCTGTGGGTGACCCGAAGCAGTCGATTTACGGTTTCCGTGGCGCTTCGGACGGTCAGATGTTCAGCTTCTACCGTCATTTCCCGACCGAGCACGCGCAGCCTCTGTTTTTGTCCATTGCGTGGCGTAACGATATTTCGGTGTTGAACGCGGCAAACCACGTGGCGGAGAAGCTGAAGGAAGTGCCCGAGTGGGTGCGTGCCGCTGACGGCGATATTACTGCCGCTCAGGTGCCTGACCTGCGCCCGCGCTGCGCCCTGGTGGGGGAGCCTGGTTCGCCCGCCTTTGAGCAGGCTGCCGCGGGCATGGTGGGCCGCGTGGATTTGACCTACCACGACTCTGACCGCGAGGAGGCTGTGGCGATTGCCGAGCGCATTGCGGCGATGCGCGCGCAGGCGGTGCGCGAGTATGAGCGCGCCTACGCGGCGCATCGTTCCGGTGACGGTTCGGTGCGTCCGCGCCTGAAGATGCCCGAGATTGCGGTGTTGGCGCGTGTGCACGGTCAGCTGGACCCGATTCGTGTGGAGTGCGAGCGCCTAGGTATTCCGGTGCAGCAGGTGGGCCTGGGCGGTCTGCTTTCGCAACCGGAGGTTGTGGATTTGGTGTCGGCGCTGCGTGTGCTGGCTGATCCGAACCGTTCGGATGCCCTGGCGCGCCTGCTGACGGGTGCGCGTTGGCGTTTGGGTGCGGCGGATATGTTGGCGCTGGGTGATTGGGCGCAGTCGCTGGTGCGTGAGCGTGAGCGTGCCCTGCGCGAGCAGATGGCGTTGCGCATGCTCGCGGAGGCCGAAGACGCTGACAACGCCGAAGATATCCGCTTGGAAGCAGAGCACCTGCGCGCCGCCCAGGAACGCCTGGACGAGACCCTCAAGGGCGCGGTGGAGGACTCCTCCGGCTACGCCTCCCTGATCGAGGCGGTGGAGAACCTGCCGCAGGACGGACCGGACGGCGAACCCCTCTACGGCGAGCAGTACCGTGGCCGCCGCTTCTCCCCGGCGGCGCTGGAGCGTCTGCGTGCTTTCGCCGAGCAGATGCGCGTGCTGCGTGCCGGTTTGAGTGAGGATTTGGGCACGCTGCTGTACGAGATTGAGCGCACCATGCTACTCGATATTGAGCTGGCGGTCCGCCCGGGTACCGACCCGCTGGGTTCGCGCGCGAACCTGGACGCTTTCCATGAGGTGGCCGCCGCCTACGGCATGTCTGCGCCGCGTATTAACGCGATGATTTACGCCGGCTCTGACGGCGTGAGCGCGGAGGAAAGCGACCCGGGCGCGCGCCGCTTCCTGCTGTCTTCGGGCGGCGTGAGCTACGTGATGGGCTTTTTGGCGTGGCTTGAGCGTGCCGATGATGAGGAGAAAGGCCTGGCGCTGGGTGCCGTGGAGCCCGACCCGAATGCGGTGCAGCTGATGACCATGCACGCCGCGAAGGGCCTGGAGTGGGATCATGTACTTCTGCCGGGTCTGTGCGGTAGCGCGACCGGTGGGCAGACCCCGAACCTGTGGCAGATGTCGGCTAATACGGCTCTGCCCTGGCCGCTGCGTGGTGACCGCGAGTACCTTCCGTCGGTCCTTGAGACGGCGGAGGAGATTACCGCCTTTGAGAAGGCGAAGGACCTGGAAGACTACCTTGCCACGCATAAGGACGACGCCGCCGAGCATGCCGGTTTGGAGGACCGCCGCCTCATGTACGTGGCGATGACCCGTGCCCGTAACCTGCTGGCGATGAGCGCCTACCGGTGGAAGAGCACCTCTGTGTCGCCGCAGCCCGTGCAGCCCTTCTGGGAGGAGCTGCTGGAGATGCTCTTCAATCCGCTCGTAGGTCTAGACGCGCCTTCTGTGCGTTTCCAGGAGACGATAGACGAACCCTGGGCGGCACCGCAGCTGGTGGGCATGGGCCTGTCCTACACGATGCCGAACCCCGCGGACAAGCGCAAAAAGGTGCACCTGAACCATGTGCGCTGCTGGGCTGAGCAGCTGGCTGAGTCGAAGTACCGCCTGACCGAGCCGGTCACCCTGGTGCACGGTACGGTCGTGGACCCCTCAAACCTGCCGCCCGTACCCGATGAGGCGGCACTGCTGGAGGAGCTGGAACGCTACCCCCTCGACGCCGACGAGCTCACTCCCGAGCAGGCGGAGGCGCGCGCGGCCGCCCAGGCAACCTACGTCGAGCAGGTGCAACGCTACGCCTGGGCGCTGGTTGAGGCGATGGCTCCCGCCCTCGCGCAGGATTGGCAGCTGGCGGCTCCTCATACCCGCGCCCGCACGGTGGCGGAGAACTGCTCCCGCCTGAACCTGCCGGTGCCCGAGTGGATTATTGATGCCACCGAGCGTGAGAAATGGCGTGAAACGCAACCGCTCGAGCCCGGTTACTCGCCCACGGTGGCGGCGGCACTGCCGATTGAGGTGCGCGGCCAGTTCGCGCAGAAGAACTACGAGGACAGGAACCCGAACCTGGGCGCGGTGCTGACCGCCATGTGGCCTTTTGATCCGCTGGAGCGCCCCGTGATTTGGCGTTGGGCTTCTGACGATGCCCTCAACCGGGGCACGGAGGCGGTGCTTCGTCGCGGCCAGCATGAGCAACTGGAGCGTGAGATTGCGATTAACTCCTCGAGCCGTCGTGAGGCGGTGGAGCGTGCCGCCCTGGCGGTGGAGCTTGCTGTCGGTGAGGGTGACCCGCACCAGGGCGCGGAGGTAGCGGGGGAGAGTGCAAATCACCCTGCACCCGCCGCGTCTGCTACACACGGCGAGTCCGCCATTCCCGAATCGCTGCGCCAGCAGGCGGTGGACTGGGAACGCGAAGCCGACCTGCTGCTGCTCATGATGGGCCAGACCGACCCGGTGCTGACCGAGCAGCTGCCGGGGCACCTGTCCGCCTCCACGTTCATTCGCCTGAGCGAGGACCCGCAGGGCACGGTGCATCAGCTGATGCGCCCGGTGCCGCAGCGCCCCTCGCGTGCGGCAACGATTGGTACGGCGGTGCACGCCCTGATTGAGGAGCACTTCGGTGTCGCGCCGACCGCCGACCCGCTGGAGGCGCCCGAAGCGGAGGACACGGTGGGCGTTGACCTGCCGGGCTCCGCCTCCGCCGCATCAGGTGCGCTCGCTGAGTCTGCAAATCCCGCTGACCTGCAGGAACAGGTGCTGGGGGAGGGGTCCGAGGAGTTCACCTTCGAGGACGCTTACGAGGAATCCGAGAGCGAGCTGGACGCCTCCGTTCAGCGTCTCTGGGAACGCTTCGCCAACAGCGAGTGGGGTAGCGACGAGTGGAAGGAACGCATCTGGGCGGTCGAGTACCCGGTCGAAACCCATATCGAGGGCGTAAGCCTGCGCGGCCGAATCGACGCGGTGTTCCGCACCGAGGACGAGGACGGCGAACGCTGGGTCCTGGTGGACTGGAAGAGCGGCGCCCGCCCGAAGATGTCGACCATGCAGTCTCGACGCTTCCAGCTGGGCCTGTACCGTATCGCGTTCTCCCGCATCATGGGCGTGGACCCGGAGCGTATCAGCACCGTGTTCGTGTACCTGGGAGGTAAGGGCGTTGCGGAGGTGTGGGATCACCAGATTCGCGGCGGCCTGCCCACGGAGGCGCAGCTGGCGAAGGTGATTCGTGAGGCGCGCAAAGGCTAGATAGCAGGGCTAAGCGGCAGTGCTAGCCGGCATGCGCTCGCGCGTTAGCTTTAGCCAATAACCGCATACAGAAAAGCAGCTCACGTAGGCTTTGTGCCTCGTGAGCTGCTTTTCTGTGCGGATTTTCTGATGCTGGCTGTTTGGTTTTTTAACGGCAGAGGACGCCTCGTTACCCCACTGCATTAGGGTAAGAGGCGTCCTCAGCCGCTGAAGAACTATAGAGGTACTTCGTGCCCTCGCACGCTCCGGGAAAGAATCGCGCCGAACGACTGCCGCTCTCGCGGCCTCACTCGCGCCGCCGGCGCCCCGTGGGGTTTGCGTGCGTCTTTACTCTCAAACACAACCTCGAAAGTAACTCTATAGATTTCTGCCATCGGTGATTGGTTGCGCGGTGCATGAATCCGGCTCGGGTCTGACATGACCGGTCAGGGTCCCGTCCAATCTGTCTCCCCAATTTATCGCTGCCACGATATCAGCGCTGGTCAGTGCGCTATGGGGAGTGTGTCCGCTGGTTTTCTCGCGGCACAGCAAAAGTATTCCAGGAGTTTTTGAAAAAATCTACGGGCAAAGTTTTTACCCTAAAATGCACTATTTTGAGCATAGTTCAAGGTGAAGTTGAGGCTCTGTGGACTCTCAAAACCAAAAGTTGGTTTTTGTGGGTTTGTGGTGTAATTGCACCAGGGAAATATTGTGAATGGCACCTTTAGCGCACCTTCAAGTCTCAGCCTTAATCTGAGTCATTCATGCACAAAAATGCAAAACCGGTGCTCAAAAAGTGCCGGAAAACACTTAAAGAAATTTTGATAAAAAGCCGTCAAAAGCCCCTCCAACTAGCCCTTATAAGCATCATTCTGCCGGTTTGACAGACACTCAGTAGAGCTGATTTCGTCGGGTGCCACGCATGCCTTTAACTCCTGCAGATACTCACCTGGATACAGCTCAGCCCCGCAGTGCAGTACTGCGAGGCTGAACTGAAAAACCTATGCGGCAGGTGACGCCCTGGCTGGCAGTAACCTGGCGGCTACTTGCCCTAATAGCTACTCGGCGGGACCGACCAGCGGGCCGACCTCCTCCTGACCGAGCAGCTCGCCGGAGGCGCGCAGATCATCCTGAATGTCCAACAGCATGGACACTGCATGGGTTGCGCCGTCGCGGTCTCCGACCTCCACGGTGTGGGTGAGCCACTGGGCAATCGCGAACTCCGCGTAGAAGTTCGCGCGCTGCGCCAGGTAGGCGTCGGGCAGCTGAGGCATCTGCTGGCGGTACACCTCAATCGCCTCATCGGTGAACTCAATGTCCTGGCAGGAGTACAGCCAGGCGAAGTCCTGCGCGGGGTCGCCCACGTGCACATCGGACCAGCCGGTGACCTCCACGATGCGCGCCGTCGAGGGCGTGACGTGCAGTACGAGGTTCTCGGCCCCCATGTCACCGTGGACCACGCGCGGGCGGAACTGCCACATGGGTCCGGGGGAGAGCACGGTACGCCAGTGTGCGAGTAGGTCGGCGGGTACCTTGCCGGTTGCGGCGGCACGCTCCAGCTCGGCGTTCTTGCGCAGGCGAATCTGCTCCGAAGAGTAGGAGGGCAGGTCAGCCTCGTAGATGATGTCTTCGGGCATCACGTGCAGGGTCGCAATGTCCTTGGCGATGATGGAAGCCAGGGAGGGGCGGTTCGCCGCAACTTCGCGGCGGCTCAGCTCAGCCAGCTGGTCTACGTCGTAGATGGTGCCGGGGATGTGCGTGTACACGAACACGTTGCCGCCAGCGTACGGTACGGTGCCGGCGACGGTGGGTACGGCGAAGGGCAGTCGGGCACGCAGGCCGGGGCTGAACGACTGCAGGATGAGGTGTTCAGCTTCGAGGCGCATGCTGGCGTCGGGGCGGCGCGGGGCGCGCACTCGCCAGCGGCGACCGGTGGAGTCGGCGATGATTGCCGAGTCGAAGTCGTCGCTGTCTTCGCGGACCGGTTCGGCGCCGACGGGGTAAATCCCGGGCACTCCGGCGGAGACAATGGCTGCTAGCTGAAGGGGAGATAAAGTCACGGGTTAAGGTTACCAAACCAATGTGTGCCGTTTAGTAGTTTTTGGGATCTTTATGCCAAGTGGTGAAGATACTTGCGGACAAGCCTAAACGCTTCCGCCTGCGCTTCTGCGCTCGCCTCTATCTATGCTTCTACCTGCACGCACCCAGATAGGTAGCGCCTCACGCCCTGAATGAAAGAAGCGACGGCTAAGAAGCCCCGGTGGACTCTGGGAGAATACAATGGAAGACCGGCTATCACCGCCTCCGCGCGCCCGCATGTTCTGTTCACGTGCCCGCGCGAGCGCCTGCCGCCTGCCCGTACCGCCCGCCTTACTGATGGAGCATTATGACCGCCACACCTCAGCAGCCTCAGCATATGATCTCCGCAGACGATATTCTTGCCGGGCTTGACCCGGATCAGCGTGCGGTCGCTACCGAGCTGGACGGCCCCATGCGCGTGCTGGCGGGTGCGGGTACCGGTAAGACTCGCGCGATTACGCACCGCATCGCCTACGGTATTGCGATTGGCCGCTACCAGGGCCCGCGCGTACTCGCCCTGACCTTTACCCTGCGCGCGGCGGAGGAGATGCGCACCCGCCTGCATCAGCTGGGTGCGCACGGCGTGCAGGCGCGTACCTTCCACTCGGCGGCGCTGCGTCAGCTGGCGTATTTCTGGCCGCAGGTGGTGGGCGGTACGTTCCCGTCCATCGTGCAGAATAAGGCAGCGCTCATTACGGAGGCGGCGAACCGTCTGCGTATCAGCACGGACCGTTCCCTGCTGCGCGATTTGGCGTCGCTGATTGAGTGGGCGAAAGTTCAGCTGCTCACCCCGGACACCATCATGCAGCGCCTGAGCGAGAAGCAGCTACCCTCGGCGGTTACCCCGCAGAATATGCAGCGTATTTTCCAGGCGTATGAGGATTTGAAGGACGAGCGTAACCTCATCGACTTTGAGGACGTACTGCTGCTGACCATCGCCATGCTGGAGGAGGACGAGAAGCTCGCCGCGACCGTCCGCAACCAGTACCGCCATTTTGTGGTGGACGAGTACCAGGACGTCTCCCCGCTGCAGCAGCGTCTGCTGGATGTGTGGCTGGGCGGCCGCGACGATATTTGCGTGGTGGGCGATGCCTCCCAGACGATTTACTCTTTTACCGGCGCGACCAGCCGTTACCTGCTGGATTTTGCGCGCCGGTACCGTGGCGCGCACACGGTGAAGCTGACCCGCGACTACCGTTCCCATTCGCAGGTGGTGGAGTTGGCGAACCGTCTGTTGGCGGCGCGTCGTCCGCATCCGGATTCGAGCCCGCATTCGTGGGCGCCGCCGCTGGAGCTGATGTCTCAGCGCGGCCCCGGCGTGGATGTGGAGTGGTTCGGCTATGCCGACGATGAGCAGGAGGCGGCAGGCATTGCCGAGGATATCCGCGACCTGATTGAGAAGGACGGCGTGCCGCCTTCGGAGATTGCGGTGCTGTTCCGCACGAACGCACAGTCGGCGGCGATTGAGTCTGCGCTGGCTTCCGCCCACATTCCCTACCAGCTGCGCGGCGCGGAGCGTTTCTTTGAGCGCCCCGAGGTCAAGCAGGCGATGCTTGCCCTGCGCGGTTCGGCGAAGTCCACGGACGGTACCGAGGACGTCACCCGCTACACCCGCGATGTACTCGGCGGCCTCGGCTATAAGGAGGAGGGCCCCCTTTCGGGAGGCGCCACCCGCCAGAAGTGGGAGTCCCTCGCCGCCCTGGTGCACATGGTGGACATGATGGCGCATCACCGCCAAGAGCAGCTTCAGGAGCACCGCGCGAACCCGCGCCCGGGCGTGCCCGAGCCGCTACCTTTGACCATGCACGAGGTCGTGGCGACCCTGAACCACCGCAGCGAATTCAACGACGCACCGCAGGTCAACGGCGTAACCCTCGCCTCCCTGCACGCGGCTAAGGGCCTGGAGTGGGACGCCGTGTTCCTGTGCGGCCTGAACGAGGGCCTCATGCCCATTACTTTTGCGACCACCCCGGACGAGGTGGATGAGGAACGCCGCCTGCTGTACGTGGGCATTACGCGCGCCCGCAAGTACCTGTGGCTGACCTGGACGATGACC
Source organism: uncultured Rothia sp. (assembly GCF_916049665.1). Classification (GTDB taxonomy): domain Bacteria; phylum Actinomycetota; class Actinomycetes; order Actinomycetales; family Micrococcaceae; genus Rothia. Next base: position 12,813 of record NZ_CAJZIE010000021.1, read on the forward strand.
CGCACCGTGGGCGGTCGCGGTCAGCGGAAGCGTTCGCGTTTCCTAGACGATATTGATCCGGCGAAGCGCCGCCGCAGGGCTGAGAGCGCCGGCTCGTCGTATAGTCAGCCCCGTGCCGCACAGCCCCGTTCAACTCAGCCCCGCCGCTCGTCGAAGGGAAGAGGAGATTATGGCTCAGCGTTTTAAGCGTGAAATTCTGCCCGCAACCGAGGACCGCCCGCAGATTGAGCTGGTCCGCTCGGCGCGCCGCACCCGCACCATCAGCATGCAGCGTGACGGCGTGGACGAGCACGGCAACCCCGCCTACCGCCTGCTCATTCCCGCCGCGAGTACGAGCGAAGAGATTGACGAGCATATTGCCCGCCTGCTGCCGCGCATTCAGCGTCGTGCCGCCCGCCGTGAGCGTGCCACTCAGCTGACGGTCACGGACGAGTACCTGCGCTCCCGTGCCCTGCACCTGGCGCAGAAGAACCTGCCGGAGCTGGTTGCCTCGGGCAGGCTCGAGAAGCTGTCGATTCGCTGGGTGAGCAACCAGCGTCAGCGCTGGGGCTCGGCAACCTACGCGAATACGCAGATTCGCATCTCCTCGGAGCTGCAGGGCGTGCCCGAGTACGTGCTGGATTCGGTGATTCACCACGAGCTTTGCCACCTGCTGCAGCCGAATCATTCGGCGGCGTTCCGTGCTCTGGAGGCGCGTTACCCGCAGTTGCTGCGGGCGCAGGCCTACCTGGAGGGGTACGCGCTGGGGCGCTCGCGTGCTGAGGGTGAGCGCGGCGAAAACAGCGCGGACTAAAATCCAGCCAGCTAAAATCCAACCGGCTAACGCGCTTCCCGAAAATCAAAGAATCAAAAACCAAACGAAACACTCGAGCGGGGGTGACTTGTACATTCACAAGCCACCCCCGCTCGAGTGTCAGCTATTTACTTTCGCCGCTCAGCTTTACTTCGCTCAGCTTTACTTTTCTTCGGGCGCGTTGCCGAAGCCGCCGTCCAGCAGCTTCTGCAGCTCCGAGTCGAAGTCCACGTCGTCCAGGCTGATTTCGTTCATGCGCGCATCGTATGCGGTGAAGTCTTCCAGCTCGGCGGGGGTGGGCAGGGTCTCCGGGGTGTCCCAGAGGCCGTCGCGCGCCTCAATGCCGTGGGATTCTTCGTACCAGCGCCAGAACTGCTGTGCTTCACGCACCAGGCGCGGGCGCAGTTCCAGGCCGACCAGGTTCTCGAAGACCTGCTCGCTGGGGCCGCCGTCGATGCGGCGGCGCGCCATGATTTCGGTCAGCTGCGGTGCCTTGGGCAGGTTGCGGGTCGCGTCCTCGGTGACGACGGATACCCAGCCTTCGATGAGGGCGAGCAGACCCTCCAGGCGCTGTACCGCCAGTTCCTGGTCTTCGGTGCGCTGGGGGCTGAACATGCCGCCTTCGAATGCTTCCTGTACGGCGTCGGGGTTGCTCATGTCTACCTGGGATGCGGCGTCCTGCATGCGGTTCATGTCCACGCGGATGCCGCGGGCGTAGCGCGCCACGAGCTGGACCAGGTCTTCGCGCAGCCAGGGGTTTGCCTTGTGCAGGCGGATCAGCGCGGATTCACGCACGGCAAGGTAGAGCAGGACCTCCTGCGGGGGTACCTCGATGCTCTCAGCGAGCTGCTGGTAGCCGTTGGGCAGCAGCGCGGAGGAGCCCGGCGCGAGGGGGAAGCCCACGTCGGTGGAGGAGTACACTTCACCGGCGAGCTGCGCGAGTGCCTGTGCCATCTGCGCACCAAAAATCACGGAACCAATGTTGTTCAAGAAGCCGCTGTTGAGAATCTGCGAGATCTCTTCGGGTACGTCTTCGGGTGCGCCGGGCATGACCATGGACTGGGTGACTTCGGCTGCGACCGGCTCGACCATTTCGCGCCAGGAATCGAAGGAATGCTCAACCCATTCGGCCTTGGACCATGCTTGCACCGGGTGGTTGTGGCGCTCAACGGTGGTCACCGCATCCAGCCAGAGGTCGGCGAGGTTCGCCGCGTCTTCTACGGCACGCTTGAGGTTTTCGGGTACGGAGGGGTCTTCGCCCATGGATGCGAGCATCTGGCGGGTCTGGTTCTTTACGTTATCCCAGTTCACGCCGCTGGGGCTGTCGGATGCGCCCGCGCCGGAGAACATTGCCTGTACCTGCGCGAACATGCTCTGCATCATGGCGGGGTCGAAGCTCATGCCCATGTTCTTCAGGTCTTCGGGGTCGATGCTGATGCCGAAGGGGTTCTGGCCGCCTTCGCCGAAGAGCGCGCCGAAGGGGTTCTGCGCGTTGGAGGAGGCGCCCTTACCGCCCTGGCCGGTTGCCCCTGCGGAGGGGTCGAAGCCCTGCTCCTGCATCTTCTTAATGAATTCTTCGAGGGGGTCGCGCTCGTTGGAGGCGCCGCCGGTGGGGTTCTCAGACATGTGAAGCCTTTCGTAATCCGGGGGTGGGCGTAGCTGGCCCGCTCGCTGTCCAGCCTACCGATTTTTGCTGAGAATTTCCCGTGCCGCTGCTATGGAAGCGGCTTAATCAGCTGAGGGCACACAAGCTTGTCTTTGGGGTCGGGTTTTGGGAGCTTTTTCGTGCCGCTGTCACCGTCGGGTGCTGACACAGCGCGGTGCGGGTCAGAGCATGAACGCCTCCTGGTTGCTCTATTTTTAGCGGGGTGACGGTGCCCGCGCGCGTGTTGAAAAGCAGGTTTATCCGGTACTGTAGAAACCATGACTAAGTCCACCCCTGATGCTGAGCAGCAGCCGAACGCCGCGAGCGTGAAGAGTAATGAGAAGGCGGCTAAGCGCCGTTCGCGTTTTGCCCCGCGCCGCGTGAACCTGCGTTCGGTGAGCGCTGTGGCGACGTGCGCCCTGCTGGCTGGTGCTTTTGTTCTGCCCAGTTCCTATGTGAAGGAGGGCCCCGGCCCGCTCTTTGACGTGCTCGGAACGTACCAGGATAAGGAAGTCATTGAGATTTCTGGCGCGCCGAGCTATAAGACGTTCGGCAAGATGAACATGACCACGGTGTCGGTTTCGGGCGGCCCGTACACGGAGCTGTCCGGTGCGGAGGCGTTCTACGGCTGGTTGGCGTTTGACGGTAACCGCAGCCTCGTGGTGCCGACCGATGCCCTGTACCCGCACGTGAGCCACGAGCAGGCGACGGCTGCGACCGGCGCGCAGATGGCTGATTCGCAGACTCAGGCGAAGGTCGCGGCGATGCGTCAGCTGAAGATGCCGGTGACTGAGAAGGTTCAGGTGCTTTCCACGGTGGAGGGTTCCCCGGCGGCGAGCGTGCTGAAGGGTGATGACCGCATCGTGAAGGTGGGGGAGAAGCAGATTGAGACCCTCACCGACGTTCCGAAGGCTGTGAACGCGTCGAACGGTTCGCCGATTGATGTGACCGTGGAACGTGGCGGCAAGCAGCAGACGTTTAAGCTGACCCCGGTCCGTTCGAGTGATGATAGCCGCTGGATTCTGGGCGCTGGCCTGAAGCAAAGCTATGACCTGCCGGCACACGTGCAGTACAACCTGGACGGTGTGGGCGGCCCGAGTGCCGGTCTGATGCTGGCGCTGGGCACGGTCGATAAGCTCAGCGAGGGTACCCTGCTCGCCGATGAGGACGCCGGAGGCGACCCGTACCGCAGCTACATTTCGGGTACCGGAACGATTGATGCGAACGGCAAGGTCGGCGCAATTGGCGGCATCAAGTACAAGATTTTGGCGACGGGCCGTTACGGTGCGCGCTACTTCTTGGCGCCTAAGGAGAACTGCGATTCGATTGTGAAGATGCAGGCGCAGGACCCCGACCTGTTCAACTACTATCACGCCGGTCAGGTGCGCGGCACGATGGTGGTTGTGCCGGTGTCGACCCTGGACGAAGCGGTGAAGACGGTGGAAGCGATTAAATCCGGCACCCCGGATGATTCCCTGCCCCGCTGCGGTTCCTAACATAACGTTTCTCTCCGCGAGGTTCTCACCCGTATAGCGTAGAAGTCAGCCCCGGTACTTTACGGTACCGGGGCTGTTCTGCGCCCTCCTTACCTCTTTTATCTGCTGTATTTCGCCCCGAGCTTCTACGAGGTTCTGCCCTTCTGCTGTACCTCTGAGATACTTAAAGGCAGTTATTTTCTCTGAACGTATGATGAGCGAGGAATTGTGTCTGAGTCGACCAATAACACCGCGCATCCCAAGCCGAAGAAGTCAACGCCTAAGCGTCGTAGCCCCCTGCGGGTGACGATTGCTGTGGTGGCGGTGCTCATCGCTGCTTTTGTGGGTGCGTCCCAGGTGTACACGGACTGGCTGTGGTTTGATCAGCTGGGTTATAGCACCGTGTTCACTACCCAGATTTTGTTGAAGGCAGCCGTGTTTGTGGTGGCTGCCGTGGTGATTGCTGTGCCGCTGTGGGCTTCGATGTCCTACGCGGTCCGTCATGCTGATGTGGCGCCGGCGTCCGAGAAGAAGCCGCAGGAGGCGCCGAACCCGAATCAGAGCGTGCCGACGAGCGGCACGGATGCTGCCGAGCAGATGCTGCGTGACGTGTTTGGTCAGCAGCGTGCTGAGGAGAGCATGCGCCGCTACCACGAGAGCGTGGATAAGGCGCGTAAGGTTCTGCTGATTGTGGTTCCGCTGCTGTTGGGTCTGTTCATTGCTTCTGCGACGATGACTCAGTGGAGCACCGTCGCGCTGTTCTTCAACCAGCAGTCCTTCGGTAAGACTGACCCGGAGTTCGGTCTGGATTACGGCTTCTTCCTGTTTGCGTTGCCGTTCTTCCGTATGGTGGTGACTCTGGTGACCTCCGCTGTGGTGCTGTCGGCGCTCGCGGGTCTGTTCATGCACTACTTCTACGGCGGTATTAAGGTTCAGCCCGGTGGTGTGAGTACCACGTCGGCATTCCGCCGTCACGCTGCGATTGTGGTGGCTGTGTTTTTGCTGACTCGTGCGGTGAGCTTCTGGTTGGACCGCTATTCGTCGACTCAGCAGCAGGTGGGCCGTTGGGCTGGCGCGATGTACACGGATGTGAACTCGTCAATCCCGGTGAACGCTATTTTGGCGATTTCTGCTTTGCTGGTGGCGATCATGTTTGTGGTGGCTGCTTCGATGAATCGTTGGCGTCTGCCGCTGATTAGCACCGCGATGCTGGTGATTGTTGCCGTGGTTGCTGGCGGCCTGTACCCGTGGATTGTTCAGCGTTTCCAGGTGGTTCCGAATGAGCAGGGTGCTCAGTCGAAGTTCATTCAGCGCAATATTGATGCGACCCGTTACGCGTACGGTCTGGATAAGATTGAGACCACTCCGTATGACGCGACGATTGATACCCGTGCCGGTGCGTTGAGCTCTTCGAGCGCGACCATTGCGAATATCCGTCTGTTGGATCCGAATGTTGTGTCCTCGGCGTTTGCGCAGATGCAGCAGTTCCGCCCGTACTACCGTTTTGATTCGCAGCTGTCGGTGGACCGCTATTCGGTGGGTAACACCACGCAGGATACGGTGCTGGCGGCTCGTGAGCTGAACCCGGCGCAGACGAGCGGCGATTCTTGGTATAACCGCCACGTGGTGTACACGCACGGTTACGGCGTGATTGCCGCGTACGGTAACCAGGTGGATTCTGCGGGTAACCCGAAGTTCTTGCAGTCCGGTATTAAGGCGACCGGTACCCTGAGCGAGGATTACGAGCCGCGTATTTACTTTGGCACGAGCTCGCCGGAGTATTCGATTGTGGGCGGTAAGGGCGACACCCTGGAGCTTGACCGTCCGCTCTCTGCTGAGGAAACCAACACCTCCGATGCGAAGTACACTTTCGCCGGTTACGGTGGTCCTCGCGTTGATTCGCTGCTGGCTCGCCTGTCCTATGCGATTAAGTTCCAGTCCTCTGACATTCTGCTTTCGGATGCGGTGCGTGAGGGCTCGCAGATTCTGTACGAACGTAACCCGCTGGATCGTGTGCGTAAGGTGGCGCCGTACCTGAGCGTGGATTCTAAGCCGTACCCGGCGATTGTGAATAACCGCGTGCAGTGGATTGTGGATGCTTACACCACGAGCGATCAGTTCCCCTACGCGCAGGGTAGCTCCCAGGATGCGGCAACCGCTGCGGGCGCTCAGCGTTCTAACTCGGTGAACTACATCCGTAACTCGGTGAAGGCTACCGTGGACGCGTACGACGGTTCGGTGACCCTGTACGCGTGGGATGAGGAGGATCCGGTGCTGAAGGCGTGGCAGGGTGTTTTCCCTGGCACGGTGAAGAGCTACCGTGAGATGAACGCTTCGCTGATGAGCCACGTGCGTTACCCGACTGACATGTTCAATATTCAGCGCACCATGCTGAATAAGTACCACGTGACGAACGCGAATAGCTTCTACGCCGGTGACGATGTCTGGTCGATTCCGAATGACCCGACCAATGATCGTAACCAGCCGATTTCGCCCTACTACCTGTCCTTGCAGATGCCGGGGGATTCTCGTGCGCACTTCTCGCTGACGACGACGTTCATTCCGCAGCAGAGCGATTCGAACTCTCGTAACGTGATGTACGGCTTCCTTGCCGCTAATGGTGATGCCGGTACCGGTAAGGACGGCGAGCGTAGCCCCGATTACGGCAAGCTGCGTCTGCTGGAGTTGCCGCGTTCTTCGGTGGTTCCGGGTCCGGGTCAGGCTCAGAATATTTTCAACTCTGATGCTGAGGTGTCGAACCAGCTGAACCTGCTGCGCCGCGGTTCGTCTGAGGTTATTAACGGCAATATGCTGACTCTGCCGGTGGGCGGCGGCATGCTGTACGTTCAGCCGGTGTACGTGCAGTCGAGCGGTGACGCCAAGTACCCGCGTCTGCAGCGTGTGCTGGTGAGCTTCGGCGATAAGGTCGGTTTCGCTCCGACTCTGGAAGAGGCACTGAACCAGGTGTTTGGTGGCTCTTCGGGCGCGAAGTTGGACGGCTCGGCGGCTAGCCCGTCTGCGTCTGCCTCTGGCTCCTCGGGTACTTCGGGCGCTTCGACCGGAGGTACTTCGGCTTCGCAGTCTTCGGAGCTGAAGCAGGCTCTGACGGATGCCTCGAAGGCGATGACCGATGCTGATGCGGCGATGAAGAAGGGCGACTGGGCTGCCTACGGTGAGGCTCAGAAGCGTCTGGAAGCAGCCGTGAAGAAGGCTCTAGAGGCTGAGGAGGCGCAGAACGCGGCGTCCGCTAAGGCTTCTGCATCGGCTGCGCCCAGTGCCTCTGCGGCTCCGAGCGCAGCGGCTAGCGCTAAGCCCAGCGCAAGCCCCTCGGCTTCTCACTAGGATGCCTGAGGCGGCGGGGGAGTAGCGCATACCGGATGCTCGCGGATCGGATGTCCACGGGTCTAGCTCCTCGCTCTAGGCCCTGAAGCTAGGCTCGGGCGCTCGCCGCCGTGCGTAGCTCCTGTTGGTTATTCGACAGCGGCTAGCCGGTAGCGGCTACCTCTGGCTGAATCTGACGGAACGGGGTGGAAGCGTATTGCTTCCACCCCGTTCCTGTACGTTCTACCCCTGATACTGCCCACAGCCCCCGGTACTACCCCGTAGCCCTAATTACCGGCCCCTCACCCCCTGTTTTTGTGTGCTTGGTTACAAATCGTGATTTTGTCTTGCGTGCTCGGTTTCGGTCCTGTATAGTTGTATGAGTCGCCGCGGGGTGGAGCAGTTCGGTAGCTCGCCGGGCTCATAACCCGGAGGTCGCAGGTTCAAATCCTGTCCCCGCAACGGATAACTCCCGATAGCTTAGCTATCGGGAGTTTTTTTATTCCCCAAAACTCGGGCTCCCGACTGCCTGCCTTCCTATCTTCTTCACCCCCTCTATCGCATACTCATCTTCTGTCGCCTTCCTGTGCCTCTCCTGCCCCCTCTGCCGCCTTACTGGGTGGCTTTCTTTATATCTTCCGCTTTTATGGCTCTGCCTGCTTTTAGGCTGTCTCTGCTTCCGTGCTGTCTCTGCTCGTATGGCGCTTGCTCTGTAGGTGGAGCGTGGGGTTCTTCTTTAGCTCGCTTGCCCCTAGTTCGTCGGCTGCACCTTGGGGCGCTTTTTTCGGGGGGGGGCTTCCAAAGGGGCTTCAGCAGGGCTTCCATTGGGGCTTCAAATGGGTGTTCTCGAGTAGACCGTTGGGTCACTTTTGAGTGACCCCTGAAGAGTATTTAGACCCTCTTCGGATGCTGTTTTTGAGCATCTTGAGCGGGCCTCTAGAGCGGGTCTTGAAGGTGTGGTGAGGTGTGTGAGCGGATGCTTGGTTGGGGGAGTGGTAGAAGCGTAAATTTACCCTTAAAGTGCATGCTCAAAGTGGAATATGCGAAAGGTGTCTATATTCCGGGCTTGGAAATCACCCGTTTTGCCCCGGAATTCCGCGGTTTTTGGTAAAAATTGGGCTTCGAGTGCAACAATTCACCCTGAAAGTGATTGTAGTCACATATAAAACATTCAAGTTAATTGTAGGGTTTTTTGAAACTTATTCAAAAAACACTCAAAAACCCCGGAAAATCAAGGAAAAATAGCCCATTCAACCTCTACTTGAAGGTGGTTAAAGTTTAACTAGAAGTTGAGAAAAAGCTCTAGTTAAGATTGAATCTTGTTCGATACCCAAAAATAGCCCCAAAAAACCGCTGGAAAAGGCTTTTTGACCTGGTAGCTTTGAGTACGTGGTCACCGCGGTCCGCCGCGTAGCTCTCCGGATCCACACCGCGCCCCTCCATCACATGAGGACATCCCCGCAACACACACGGGGATGGTTGATGGAAGCGTCTCGTGCGGCGTCACATCCGCAGGCCGACCGCCTATAGGCTTCTCACCTATAGACCACCTATCACTCAACCACTCACGGGCGTTCACGCCCCAGAAACACCAACAACGAGGACAACCCCATGGCACTTCGCCCCCGCACTGTTAAGGCTGGCTCTCTCGCAGCCATCGCTGTACCCTCCGTGCTCGGCAGCACCCTGGTAGCACCCGCTTCCGCTTTTGCACCCGTCGTTCAGGACATCCCCGGTGCAGCTACCGCAACCCAGGCTCCGAAGTCTCTGTTCACCTCCACCGTGCAGCCGACCCTCTCTCAGGTTGCTGTGCAGATCCGTCAGCAGGCTGAACAGGTAAAGCAGGCGCAGCAGGCTCCCGCAACGACCGCGGTTCAGCCCATCCAGAAGACTTACACTGCACAGGCTGCTCAGCCCGCACAGGCAACCCAGCAGGCTGCTCCCTCGGCTACCTTCCAGTCCGCACAGGCTGCGCAGGCTACCCAGGCGGCTCAGCCTTCCGCTCAGCCCACCCTGGCACAGGTTGCACAGCAGACCCCCGCAGCTACCCAGAACGCTGCAACCCCTGCCGCTCAGCCCGCGCAGACCGCACAGGCTGCTCAGTCGGCATCCGGTGTGGCGGCAACCCGCACCAACCAGACTTTCCTGTCGTACACCTCCCCGGCTGGTACCACCTCGCAGTACCACGTCTACGCTGAGGGTGTGGACTTCTCCAAGCCTGTTGGTGTGGTCTTCTACTTCGACGGTGACTACTGGCGCAACGACCAGTCCAAGGTCTACGACCCCTCCGGTGAACTGGCTCAGATGGCAGCATCCGCAGCGGCACAGAACATGCTCTTCGTGCCCGTCATCTCCCCGGACACCAACCGTTACGACGCTGGCGTGACCTGGTGGGAAGACATGGAGCGTAACGGCGAGTTCTTCCGCGCCTTCGCTTCCTCCTTCATCGCGGCTAACGGCGTGGACTCCTCCAACGTGTGGACCATGGGCTACTCCGGTGGCGCCGAGTTCATCACCTACGAGCTGAACACTAAGCCCCAGACCTGGCGCAACGGCGGCGGCTCCATTATGGTCGCTGGCGGCGGCCTGGACGAGGGCACCCCCTCGGCTGCGCTGAAGTCCCAGCCCATGTTCTGGTACGCAAACTCGAACGACGGTACCGGTGAGACCTACCCGCAGACTTGGAGCGCACGAGGCGCCGTTGAGGGCGGCTACGACGCCTACCTGGCTGCTGGGTACACCAATGCTTCCGCGACCGTACTGAATGGCTCGGGCCACTTCGACTACAACTTCTCGCAGATTCTGAGCAACTCGCTCACCAAGGGTAAGGCAACCGCCGCTCCCAAGGCTGAGCAGAAGACCGAACAGAAATCTGAGCAGAAGCAGAACACCCAGCGTGCCCACACCATGAGCTCCGCAACCTACCAGAGCTACACCTCCCCGGCGGGCACCACCTCCCAGTACCACGTGTACGCGAACAACCTGGACTACTCCAAGCCTGTTGGCGTGGTCTTCTACTTCGACGGTGACTACTGGCAGCGTGACGAGTCCAAGGTCTACACCCCCGATGAGGGCATGCTCGCGGCAATGGGCAAGATCGCTAACGCCCGCAACATGGTCTTCGTACCGGTCATCTCCCCGGACACCAACGCATCCGGCGACGGCATCACCTGGTGGGAAGAGATGGACGCTAATGGCGAGTTCTTCCGCTCCTTCGCGAAGTCCTTCGTTAGCCAGAACAACCTGGACGCTTCCCAGGTGTGGACCATGGGCTACTCCGGTGGCGCTGAGTTCATCACCTACGAGCTGACCGACCACAACACCTCCTGGCGTAACGGCGGCGGCTCCATTATGGTCGCTGGCGGCGACTCGGACGGCTCCGTGGACGCTGACGCAACCACCAAGGCATCCCCGATGTACTGGTGGGTTGGCGCGAAGGACACCTCTGGTAACACCAACCCCGTCACCTGGAGCGCACGAGGCGCAGTCGAGTCCGGCTACAACGCATACCTGGGCGCAGGCTTCTCCGATGCCCGCGTGAAGCTGATTGACGGCTTCAGCCACCACGACTACGACCTGCCGCACATCCTGGCATCCTCCCTGGACTTCGCCGGTAAGACCCCGGCGCTGGGCTACAGCGACCTGTCCGACTCGAACCCGAACTACAACGAGATCAGCTGGAACTCTGATCACCGCATCATGCTTGGATTCGCGGACGGCACCTTCCGCCCGAACGCATCGGTCAACCGTGCGCAGCTGGCAACCTACCTGTACCGCGTGGCTGGTCGCCCCGCAGTGAACGCACCGGCTGTTTCGCCGTTCAGCGACGTTCCGGTCAACCACCCCGCGTACAAGGAGATTTTCTGGCTGAGCCAGCAGGGCATCAACGGTAGCGACTTCCGCCCCCTGGAGGCCGTCACCGAGTCCACCATGGCTGAATTCATGTACCGTGCGGCTGGCTCCCCGGCACAGGCTCAGGGCGGCTACGCGTCCCAGGCTCTGGCATGGGCCGCCTCCAACGGTATCGGTACCGGCTCCACCTCTTCGGACGCGGTCACCCGCTCCGCGATGGCAGGCTACCTGTACATCTACGCTAACTAAGGCGCACGGCCCCTAACGCATAAAGAACCGCCCCGTTCCTGAACTCATCAGGAACGGGGCGGATCTTTATAGGTTTAGCTCAAGAAGCTATGCGCTAGACCAGGCTTGAGAATCCCCGGCTTAGAGAGTCTGGGTGGGGGTTTCCACAGCCAGGGGAGCCGGAGCTGCCGGAGCGTTCTTTGCCTTCAGAGCAGCCAGGCGAGCGTCCAGCTCGGTGTCGCGCTCCATCTGGTCCAGGGTGTTGAACTGTGCGTCCAGGGAGGAAGCTGCCAGCTCCTGCTGACCGATGACGCGTGCCTCTTCGCGGCGAACCTTCTCTTCGAAGCGGCTCATCTCGCTGGTCGGGTCCAGAACGTCGAACGCCTTCAGAGCGTCGTTCACCTGGGTCTGAGCTGCTGCAGTCTTCTGACGTGCGGTCAGCTCATCGCGCTTGTACTTGACCTCTTCAAGCTTGGAGCGCATCTTCTCCAGGCCGTCCTTGAGCTGGTTGACAACCTGAGTCTGAGAAGCCAGCTGAGGCTCAACAGCCTGCGCAGCCTTCTCAGCCAGCAGCTGCTTGTTCAGAGCAATCTTCGCGAGGTTATCGAACTTGTCAGCGTTGGCAACGTCGCCAGCTGCGCGGAACTCATCAGCCTTGTTAGAAGCTGCCAGAGCCTTGGTGCCCCACTCCTGAGCGGTCTTGACGTCCTCAGCGTGGTCCTTCTCGAGCAGACGCAGGTTGCCGATGGTCTGTGCTACTGCAGCCTCCGCCTCGCGGATGTTGTTGGTGTAGTCACGAACCATCTGGTCCAGCATCTTCTCCGGGTCCTCAGCTGCATCAATCAGAGCGTTGATGTTTGCCTTAGCGAGCTGTGCAATACGGCCGAAGATGGTCTGCTTAGCCATAATCTCCTACTTTCTGTTCACGGGCTGCGGGGGAGCACTACGCTCCTCGTGAGCCGTGCCCGTATAACTAATTATGTGGCAGATTTCTGGGTGCATGCTGTGAAAATGATGCACGCCTGATTTCTGCAACCTAAACTTTTGGTAAATTACCTCAGGTGTTTTCCGATTGGGGAAGAAAGCGGTGAGGTAAGCTATCCACCCCGTCGGTCAGACTGTAGAAAAACCTACAGAAACCGACCGACAGAATCGGTAGCATCGGAGGCGGTTAGAAGCTACCGCCGTCACCGCCGCCGCTACCCCAATCGCCGCCACCGCCGCTGAAGCCGCCGCCCCAGCTGCCGCCGCTACTACCACCACTGCTGTGGCCGCCGCTGCTACCCCAGCTACTGGTGCCGGAGTTCATCGCGGTCATCAGAGCGCCCAGCAGCAGGCCCTTCGCCAGGTCACCGCCGAAGCTACCGCCGCCGCGGTCGTTCTGGTTGTTGTAGTAGTTGCCGACCTCGCTCTGAGCTCGGTTCTGCGCGTCGGTCGCCTTCTGGATCGCCATGTTGGCTTCCTTCATGGCGTTCAGCGGATCCGAAGAAGCCAGACGCTGAGCCTGACCCAAGTGACGCTCCGCCTCAGAAACAGCGGTCAGGGTCATCGGACCCACCGCAGCACGGCGGTTATTGATGTAGCTACGCGCACCGTTCACCGCAGCGTAGGCAGAACGCATCGTACGATCCAGGTTCTGCGAAGCCGCACGAGAACGCTCGCGGGTAGCACGCATATTCGTCATTGCCTTATCCAGCTCGGCGGAAAGCTGACGCAGCTGGTTCGCCAGAGTCAGCGGGTCATTCGGGCGAGCCGAAGCACTCTGATTGACCTGGTTGAGCACCGCCTCCATACCGGCGGCGACCGCACCCAAATCATCGCGACGCTGAGATGCAGCCAGGCTCTTCGCCTCCGCCACGTCACGCTGAATGCTCAGCAGGTCGGTGCTCAGACCCAGCTGAGCCTGCTCCAGCTCATGTGAGCGGGTATTCACTGCCGCACCCAGAGTCTGAATCTGCGAGGCGGCTTCCTCAGCGGTGCGCAGGTGAGCAACCGCCTCCGAACGAGCGGTCGCAACGGTCGCCTGAGCCTTCTCAACCTCCGCAGCGCACAGCACCATGTTCGACTCTAACAGGGTAGGAGTCTTAGAAATGGGCTCCAGTGCGCTGGGCAGGTAACGTTCCTTCAACGCGCGGTACTGGGCGGCAATCTCCTCCACCGAGGCACGCAGCTGCGGCAGACGCTGAGCCAAAGCCTCAATAGCTTGCGGCGCCTCCTGCTCCAGGTTGCGCAACTGAGCCAGCTTAGCGTCCTGCTCCTGAGCAATACGGGTGACTTCCTGAGAGTTATCAATAATCTCAGTCAACCAGGCACGCTGCTCAGCCTCAGTATCCGGGATGCTATCGGTCAGAAGCTGCTGACGCTGGAAGGACTTACGCATCAGATCCTCAGCACGCGCAATTTCCTGAGCGAACTCAGCAACCTGCTGATCGCTGTACTGTGCGCGCGCAAAATCCAGTTCCTGCTTCGCATGGCTCATCGTCGTATCAGCCTGCAGAAGGGCGCTACCGGCGCGAGTGCGCAACTCCTCCAGCGGAACCTCCGGAATGGGGGAGTAGTTACGAGGCGCACCGTAGGAACGCTGAGGCTGCTGCTGAGCGTTCTTCTTCTTGCGGCGGCGGTACATCGCGTAACCGCCAGCACCCACGGTCGCCGCCGCACCCACACCGAGCACACCGGTTACCACGCCAGAAGAGCTACCGCCCTTCTGAGCCTCGATACCCTCAACCGCGGCCAGTGCCGCACCCGAATAGTCGCTATTCTGCAGCTTCGGCTTAATGTAGTTCTGGTACACCTTCGTCTGCTGATCACTCGACAGGGTCTTCGTGCTACCCGCCAAGAAATACGCCTGGCGAGACTCGGTAGCAATCACCAGCACCACATCGGCAGAACCCCAATTGTTCTTCGTAGCAAGCGCCTTCGTCCAGCTCGAAGAAGTAGACGGGTTCTCAAACTTATCGATGGTCACCACGTGCAAATCCACGTTGTGCTTCTTCGACAGAGCCGAAATCTTAGACTTCAGGGTAGCGGTATCACCCAAAGAGTTCGTGGAATCGTACACGGTGGTGCCCGTAATCTGCATCGGGTCAGCAGCCTGCGCCGACGTGCTCAAAAACGCAGAACCAGCCGGCAAAACCATCGGGGCACAAGAAAGACCTGCCGCCAGCACTGTGGCACCCAAGATAGTGCGCAGGCGAGGGCGTGCGGGACGAATCTGACGCGCAAAGGCGTGCTCGGTCATGGTCTTTCCTCCGTTGTCGTGAAGTATGAAGGGACCTGCACTTCACGGCGTGCTTGTTCAACGCACACCTTAGTGCTGGTCACATTATTAGTGTAGCGGTGGCACAGGGGCCCAACAGCACAGATACGAGAATATTGCGCCGCTGTTTGCCGACCGTTTACCGTCTTCCCAGGCTTTATACAGGAAAGCCGGTATACAGGAAAGCCGGTATACAGAAAAGCCGGGGTCTAGCCTCACGCCAGACCCCGGCCCACCGGCTATTCAGTTAGTTAGCGCCGACGCGCAATCTGCAGATTACTCATCAGGTGCTCCACTACCTCCGCGGCATCAACATCGTGGATACTCTGTGCTATGCCGTTCACCATCTGAACCCGCGAAGACGAGGCGAACATCCAGCCTAAGAACTGCACAGTATTCAGCAACCTAGAACTGCGATCTGCCTGCTTTCGCATCTGTGACCACAAAAAGGGCGTAGTCGGCACACCACGGCCCTTATACACCTGGGAATTAGAATGGGCATCCAGAAGCTCAGCGAGCGCCTCAATATTTTCGGTCAGCTCCTTCAAATCCTCATCCCCGGCAGAGGAGCCGACGTAATACCGTTCAACCAGGCTCAAAGGCATGTAGCCGCTACAGCTACTCACCCACGCCAGCTTCAAACGCAGATTCTGCAGACGAAGCACCTGCTTCAGAAGTCTCGAATGGGTGCGCAACACAGACAACGGCATGGAAGATGACTTCATCTCCTCCGAAAGCAGACCCTCGAAGGAACCTTCCCCGGAAAACGCCTTATACGGATCCGAGACGCCCACCAGAAGCACCGGTCCCTCGTAGTGCACGAACGCTAGAACCTCGGGAACACTCGAGAGGGAACGGATGCGCTCGCCAATGGTCGGCAGATCCTCCCCATCCGGGGCGTACTGTTCGCGGCTGAACATCAACGTCTGGATAGGCTGCTCGGCAAGGTCGGGCGAGTAATGAGCAAGCGCCCGCAAATCGGTCACAACCTCCGCCAGAACGCCGTCCTGCTCAACCTGCAGAAGCTCCTGGAGAAGCTCAATGACAGAGCGCGCCTGCCGGGTCAAAACAGCGGCGCAGAACTCCGCATCCTGAAGCTCAAGACGCACCTTCTCCAGGCGCTCTTCCAGCGTGGACTGCACGCCCTTGAGCTCAAACTCGCTCAGCTGTTCCGGGCGGAGCATACGGTGCGTACCATCCTCGCCGGGACGGTAGAAAAGCTCGCTAAACTCCAACGTAGACTGCACGCCCTTCAACGCCCGCTCTCGCAACTTGGGCAGAACGTCAAAGGCGACTTCGGTCATCTCATTCCAGACCTTGGCCTCATCGATCTTCGAATCCTTACGAGCAGTCTTCTTCCATGTCTCAGCAAGCTGCATAGCGCGATCAAATTCGCTCAGCTCCACAAAAGCCGCCAGCTTCTGCGCGCTCTCACGCAGATAACGCACCGCGTAGAGACGGTCGCTCAAAGAATCCGGGAGAGTATCCTCCAGCAGGCGCCAACGGAAGGTACGCTCAAAGCACTCCTCGGTCAGGCTAATGACGGCGGCGCTCAAAGAGAGCGCGTGATCACGGGCAAAAGCGAAAGAGCCCGGGGTATCCGCCAGACGAGGCAGGGACGTATAGAACTCCAGCGCCCCGCTCAGCTTCAGCCGAGATACCCGGATGGTCTCTTCCAGCTCAGCGGCAAGTACCGTGCGGTCAGCCTGGGCAGTCTTCTTGAAACTGTGCAACGGAGAAACCTGCGCACGCTCCAGCGTCTGCAGGTTCATGACCGCACGCATGAGATAGTTCTCAAGAATATCGATCTGCTGTAGGCGCGGACGCTGATTCAGCGGAACATGATTCTCCTGCGTGCCCACCAGCAGATGCTGCGGCACACCGCTAATCGACGGTAGTGCAAAGACCTCATCCTCTGATGTACTGACAGAAAGCACCATGGGGTAGCGGCTACGCTGTGCGTTCTCTAGAGGGGGAATGAGCTTGAAGTTGGTGCTCAAAGAGAAATGGTCGGAGGGCGCCGGGTTACTCTTGGGAGCCTGCTGGGCGGTCTCCTGCTGCGGGCGCTCTTCAGGCTGCGCCGGGGTGTTCTGGGGCATGCTCTGCTGCTCCCGGTTTTCTGCTGATGGGCTTTCTGCTGAATGGTTCTGCGCTGTAGAAGAACTAGACTCGCCACCTACCTGCATCGGCTCCAACGGCGAAGGTGCAGCCACCGGCTGAGGAGGCTGAGGCGACTGAGTCTGCTGTGCCTGAGCCTGTTGAGCTTCGACAGCCTGATCCTGCTGGGGGATCGGGGGCTGTGCCGGCTGCTGAACGCTACCACCGGGCTGTGCCGGTTTCGGTTGGTAGTGCATCGGGTAGCTCACCGCGCCCTGTACTGGTTGCGAAGGAACCGGCTGAGGGGGTACTTGCTGTGAAGGCCCCTGCTGATTGGGTGCTTGCGTGGGCGGTACCTGCTGATTCATCGCCTGGTTCTGTTGCTGTTGCAATACCTGCCGCCTAATCTCACGCGCACGACGGCGCGAAGGGCTCAACGACGCGAAAAACGCTACCGCCGCGCAGATTAGAACAAATATAAGCAACGCGTACAGGCGGGTAGCGCCATCCAAAGAAGACGCCACCGCAGGTATCAGCGGTAGCGCGCCAACAAGAGCGAAAACAGCAGAAATAATCCTCATGACTTCACCATAACCCAGCTAAATCCCGGCTGCTCGCAACGCCGTTGCCTTACCGCATACTAAAAGGGAAGTAGCCGGGGGACCGGGCGCTCTCCACCAGCGCTTCCCGCATCTGCGCCAAGGTTAAAAGACGATGCGGCGTGCGCCCTCATGTAGGGGCTCACGCCGCATCAATCATCACTCAACTCACTATCACACCCGGGCTGGTCCTCACACCGACCCTTCGGGACATACTGGGGATTCTCGCCCCTCCCGGTGCAGGGCTCTCATCTCCCGCCCCGGAAAACTATCAAACTCTATACGCTACCTACCGGCAGTCAGTGCGTGGGTAGCCATCTGCTGAGTCAGCTCGGAGGCTTTTTCCGCACGATGACGGCGGTACACCATTCCCGAGCAACACGCCACAATACCCGCACCAATACCGATGGAGCTTGCCAAGATCGCACAGAAAATCAGGGTGCCGATCATCATGGGTTTCTCCTTTGCCTTTGTCCTTTGCCTTTGTTCTCGGCTCTATGCGCCTTCAACATTACGGACTGACCCTGTGTTCAAGCTGTGTACCAAG
>NZ_CAJZIE010000022.1:0-29459 GCF_916049665.1 uncultured Rothia sp.
TGCTATTGAGGCTGAGTTATAGAGGCTAAAGCTAACCCGGCTGGAGCAGATATCTGTTCCAGCCGGGTTAGCGCTGTATTTAGCCTCGTATGTTTAGCGGTGTGCGCTTAGCGATGCGCCTGTGCGAGCCAGGGCAGAATGACGCGCAGGGACTGCTCCACCTCGTCCACTGCGACCTTAGCGGCTGCGGGGCCACGGCGGTAGGGGTCTTCCAGCTTGTCGGTATCAAGCGGGCGGGCGCCGTGCGAGTAGAGGTAAGAGAGCGGCTCGGCGCGGCGCGCATCCTCACGGATACGTGCAACCTGCTTGAGGAGCTTGATTTTGGCGTGGTGCTGGGGCCACTCGCGCACGATCCAGTCGGCGTGTACCTTCTCAGCCACCAGGATGATGGTGGCGTTCTCAATAATCTGGCCGTTGAGCTGGCGGGACGCGAAACCTTCGGGGTTATAGCCGCGCTCAATGAGTTCGTTGGCCACGTGTTCGTAGACGCCGTGGCCGACGAGGGCACCGGTGCCTGCGCTGGCGAAAATCCACTTGTCTTCCAGACCGTACTCGGCGGCAAGGTGCTTGGAGATGACCTCGCCGGATGCGCTACGGGCAATGTTGCCGGTGCACACGAAGAGCGCTTCGAAGGGGCCGTCCTTGCGTGTGCTCTCGGCCTGGTTGAGGGTGCTGGGGGAGAACTTGAAGAGGGAGGGACGTTCGCTGCGAGGCTTCGTTGCCTGGCGGGAAACCTGCGTATTCTGGCTGTTGGCTTCTTCGGGGTTGGCAAGCTCTTCGGCATCAACGGTGGGCGCGTTGTGCTGACCCACACGGATAATGCTGGGTCCTGCGGGCTTGTCGTCTACGTCGAGAATGTCACCGGGGGTGGCCTCGATGTCGGTGTGGGTGAGGGGCTGCGCGGAGACGGTTGCGGTACCGTCGGCGCTGAGCTCTTCTTCAGGCGTGACTTTCTGGCTGGCTACCTCGGCGGGGGAGAGGACTTCGTAGTCTTCGATGGCTTCGCGGAGCGAACCGTCGGGGGTGATGGTACGACCGGCTACCCCGCGGCGGTTCTTGCCTGCCAGTTCGGGGTTGCTCTTAATGAGGGAGCGGACTCCGTCAGCAATATTTGCGGAGGGGGAGGCGGCGGTTGCCGGCTGCGCCTCGGCGGTTTCTGCGGAGTTGGTTTTGTCCTCGGAGGACCCCCACGCGTATTTGTCCTTGAGGGACTTAATGTTGAAGATGCCCATCAAAAAGCCTTTTCTAATTGACGTACCCAACAGTGAACAGGGAAGCCGGAAGTGTCGGGTTGGTTGAATGAATAGTATCTATCATACCGAGTTACTTGCACCTTCAACGGCTCCTTTTCCTGTGTGTGGCAAATACCCCTAAATGTCTTGTGTTTTAGCTACGATTTAGAGGTTCTTCTTTCAACTAAAGATGACCAAAAGTACAAGCTTGATGCTGAAAATGTTTAGAGGGTGCGTGCTAGAATTGGCGTGAAATGCTGGTCTTCTTCTCACTCAGAGACCAGCGAGTATACTCACCAACGAGGACCAATGAAGAGGATTTATACTAAGCTTCGCCTGTTTTTCCCGGGACGAACCTTTACGCTACTTGTTTTTAACCTGATCGGCCTGTTCCTCCTATCTTTGATGGAGATGGTTGGCGTTGCTGCAATTCTTCCCATTGTGAATATTGCGATGGGTGAGGAAATTACCGGCTACCTGGCTGTAATTTCTGATATCTTCGGCAACCCTCAGCGTTCTGATTTGGTGCTCTATCTGGGTATTGTTCTGGTGCTCGCCTTTGTGATTAAGGGTATCGCTGCGCTCCTCTTTAAGCGTTGGAGCCTGAAGTTTACTAGTTACCAGCAGCTGGCGACGTCGACAACGATTCTCAACCATTACATGAAGGATAGCTACTTCAACCACAGAAAGTCCCAGCCTGAAGAAACCGTCTACTTGATTAGCACCTACGTGGTGTTTGCTTACCGTGGCTATGTCGGCTCGATCATTAACTTTGTAGGCGACCTGCTCTCAATCCTAGTGTTGTTGGTGATGATTCTGTGTGTTATGCCGATTCCGGCTCTGATTGCCTTCGCCTACTTCGGTATCACTATCGCCGTGATGCAGTTCTTCCTGCGTCGAGGAAACACTAAGTACGGTGAGATTTCTGCTCGTGCCGGTCGTAATGCTCTTCGTTCTCTCTTCGATAACATCAAGGGCTTTCGCGAGATTCGTATTTCTAATTCCCGTGAGTCGACCGTTGAAGAGTACCGCCAGTATGCGTTGCGTGGTGTGAAGAGCGAAGTTAACGTTTCCTTCTTGTCGGACTTCCCCAAGTACGCTCTGGAAATTATCTTCATCGTTGGAATCGCGGGTCTTCTGGGTCTGATGACTTCCACTCAGGGCGCTGATGGCCTTCCTGCCCTCATGCTTTTCGCAACCGCTTGCATCCGTATTCTGCCGAACGCTACCCGTATGGTTGCTTCTATGGGTAGCATCCGTGCGAACGAATTTGCGAGTGAGGAAGTCGCCAAGGTCATCCGCTCGATGAGCCCCGAAGAGCAGCGCCTGCAGATGGTTGAACCTAAGGGCGATTTTGATCCGGCAACCATCATTAACCCGGCTGTTGAACCCGTCGATGTTCTGGTTGATAACCTGGTTTACCGATACCCGGATGGCGATAAGGAGGTTCTCAAGGATATTCAGCTGGATGTGCCGGCAGGTACCTCGGTTGCTTTCGTGGGCGGTTCCGGCTCGGGTAAGACTACTCTTGTTGACCTGATTCTTGGTCTGCTCACGCCGGCGAGCGGCACGATTTCCAGCCAGGGTAAGGACATCCATAATGACCTGCCCTCCTGGTACCAGAAGATTGGTTATGTCCCTCAGGATCCATACCTGGGTAACGGCACTCTGCGTGAGGCAGTCGCCTTCGGCATTCCCAAACAGTACATCGACGATGACCGAGTGAATTACTGCCTCGAGCTGGCAGAGCTGATGCCCGTTGTCGAGACCCTGGAAGACGGCATCAACACTCCAATCGGTGAGAACGGTAACCGCCTCTCCGGTGGTCAGCGTCAGCGTGTGGGTATCGCCCGCGCGATGTACCGCAACCCGAGCCTGCTGATCATGGATGAGGCAACCAGTGCACTGGACAATGAGACTGAGCACAAGATTACTCAGACCATTAACCGCATCTCCCAGGAGATTACCGTGATTATCGTGGCTCACCGCCTTTCCACGGTGCGTAACGTTGATCAGCTGGTGTACCTCTCCCAGGGCCGCATTGCCAATAAGGGAACTTTCAAGGAAGTTCAGGCGGCCAACGAAGAATTTGCGAACCTCGTTCGCCTGGGCCAGCTGCCCGACTAATTGAAACTATGGGGGTGATCGTATAGAGATATAGATACGGTCGCCCCCATATTTAGCCTTCTATCGCTTGTGATTTTCAGGCGCCTCACTCAAAGGACATATTGTGACTCATACTCCCCGTGTTTCTGCGGTTATTCCTTTCTACGGCGAGCCGGAACCGGTTCTTGCCATTATTGATACCCTGCGTGCTCAGCAGGGTATTGACCCCGCCGATATTGAAATCGTTGTCTCTGATGACGTTTCACCCATCCCGTTCCCCGAGGTTGAGGGCGTGACCGTGGTGCGCCGCCCCGTCAACGGCGGTTTCGGTAAGGCCGTGAACTCCGGTGTCGCTGCCGCGACCGGCGAGTGGGTCTTCATCCTCAACAGCGACCTGGAACTGGACGACACCTTCATCTCCCGCATGCTCGCGGCTGTGGAACGTCACGGCGAGGTACTCGCAAGCCCCCAGATTATTGGTCATGACGGTCAGCAGCAGTGGGTGGCACGCAAATTCCCCACCGCAAAGCATGTGGCGTGGGAATGGTTCACCCCGCTGGCTCGTTTCAAGCCGACCAACTGGTGGCACCGAGGCGTCGGCCACGACGTCGAGGCATGCACCGGCACCTCCGATGCGAAGGTCGACTGGGTTATGGGCGCGTGCATGGTCGTTCCCCGCGCGATCTTTAACCGCATCGGCGGCATGGATGAGCGTTTCTACATGAACAGCGAAGAGGTAGATTTCCAGTACCGTCTCTCGAACGCTGGCGTGGACCGCTACCTGATCCCCTCGGTGACTGTAACCCACGAGGGTGGCGGATCTTCGCCCTCCGAGCGTCGTATTCAGTGGCTGACTACCGCTCGCTTCATTTATGCCGATAAGTGGGGTTGGGAGAAGAAACTGGCGAACCTGCTGCGCGTGACCAGCTACGCGAACTTCCTGGTGAACTCGGTGCGCGGTCTGCGCAATAAGGACGTGGACGCTCGCGGCTTCCTTGCCACCGAGTTGGAGCGTATTGCTAAGGCAGAGCGCCGCGAGAACTAGGTGTGAAACCGCCGGAATTTACCGTGATGGTTCCGCATGATTTGTTGCCTTCTTCATAAGAAGGTTCACATAGAACGTAGGAGGCGACACAGTGCACTCGAGTGTGTCGTCTCCTGCTTTCGTTGTAAAATTTCAATAGGTATGTTTTGCCTCAAGTAGCAGGTGAAACTTTCCGTTCCTCTTCACTCCAACACATAGCACCGCACGGTTCTACCCTGCGGGTTCTTATAGCAAACGCCGACAGGATTCAATCCTCATATGACTCAGCCCAAACTTCTACTGCTCTCACCCGCATTCCACGGGTACTGGAAGGCAATTCAGGCATCCCTGGAAGTGCACGGATACGAAGTGCGCACCCACATCTACGATGCCCCGGGTACTCTGCCCGAGCGCATCCTCAACAAGCTTGCCCACGAACTGCCCGAGAAGTACCGCCCCGAAAGCTTCGCAGCGCAGGCAACCCGTAAGGCGATTGACGCTTTCAACGAGTTCCGCCCCGATATTGTGCTGGTCATTAAGGGCGATATGCTCTCCCGCGAATGGTGGGACCTGCTGGAGACCTCCGGCGTTCGCTACGGCACCTGGCTCTACGACGAGATGCGCCGCATGAGCTACACCGAAGAGGACCTGCACCACCTGGGCGCGCTGGCAAGCTACAGCCCGCTGGATGCGCAGCATCTGCGCGAGCAGGGCTTCGAGGTGCTTGATATGCCTAACGCCTACGACACCCACTGCCCGGTTGTCCCCATGCGTGAGGACTCCATCAACTTTGTGGGCGCTAAGTACCCCAACCGTGAGGAGACCCTGCAGGCGCTGGTCGCAGCCGGCCTGCCGGTGCGCGCTTACGGTCGTGCCTGGTCTCGTCACCCCTACGACATTCTGCGCACCAAGCAGTTCAAGGACTCCGGCGTGCCGGCAGGTCGTGATATTGACCGTTCTGAGGCGTACGGCATTATGGCGTCCTCCCCGGCAACGCTGAACATCCACAATAACCAGGACGGCTTCACCATGCGTACCTTCGAGGCGCCCGGCGTTGGCGCCCTGCAGGTGATTGACCGCCCCGACGTGGATCGCTACTACATTCCTGGCGAAGAGGTTCTGGTCTACGAGAGCATCGATGAGCTCATCGAGATTTGTACCCGTATTTTCCGTGAGCCTAAGTGGGCTCGCCAGATTCGTGAGGCCGGTCAGAAGCGTACTCTGGCTGAGCACACCTTCGATCAGCGTGTAAAGATTTTGGAGCAGCTATGGGCCTAAACCTTTCTAAGATTGTGACCAAGATGCCGAGCGTGCGTTGGCACATGGCAGACCTGCTAGGAAAGACCCTGTACTCGCGAGCGTTCGGTTCTTTCGGCTCGGGTACTGTTCTTGTTCGTCCCCTGCGCATGGTCGGTGTAGAGAACATCTACCTTGGTGACCAGATTGCAATCTACGAGGATGCGTGGATTGCTTCTGAAGCCGGAGGTATTCTGCGTATTGGTTCCGGTACCTACGTTGGTCACCGTAGCCATATTCACGCTCTGTCGAATGTGACTATTGGTAAGGACTGTGTCTTTGCCGATAACGTGATGGTCAATTCTGGTGAGCATCCTCTGGACTCTCTGCACGATGTGCAGCCCGGTGGTGACATCGTGATTGGTGATCGTGTTTTCCTGGGTCAGAATGTGTCTGTGCTCGGTGGCGTCACTATTGGAGACGGCGCGGTGATTGGTGCTGGAGCTGTGGTCACCCGCGACATTCCGGCTAACGCTGTGGCTGTGGGCATTCCGGCTACCGTTATTCGAGTCCGTTCTGGGGAGAAGCAGGATGCTTAAGTACCCTCTAGATTTGGATGCTTGGCAGGCGTGGCAGAGGCGTCAGAAGAAGCTGAAGTGGGCTAAGTATAAGCTGAACACGCTTCTTGATTCTGCACGTTCTCAGACTGGCAGGAAGGAACCCGTACGCGGTCTTCTGTACACTCGCGGTACTAAGCCTCAGGTGCTGATTGTTATGGATTCGTTCTCTCCAACGAACCGCAACGCAATCTTGGAACCTCTCAAGCATCTGGATGCTGTCGATGTTGCTCTGTGGGTTCCCGAGGACGCTAGCGAGTACCTGGACGGACAGTATG
This sequence comes from uncultured Rothia sp., assembly GCF_916049665.1. Classification (GTDB taxonomy): domain Bacteria; phylum Actinomycetota; class Actinomycetes; order Actinomycetales; family Micrococcaceae; genus Rothia. Next base: position 6,494 of record NZ_CAJZIE010000022.1, read on the forward strand.
CGAGCGAGCGCTACTCGCGCAAGGACTGGTCCGAGCAGGAAATCTCCGGCGATGAGCTGATTAGCCTCCTGCCGGATGTTCGTATCGTTCTATCTGCTGCACAGTTCCTTGGACGCGGTGCAGTAGCCTACGAGTTCTCTCGCGCGATTGGTGCTGAGTACTGGATGGTTCAGCACGGTCTTCTGGTGCCTCAAGCACCGCCGCTACCGGTTGGATGCACCCTGCTGGCTTTCAGCGAAGCTGACGCAGAATTTTGGGCGTCGGGTCGCCGCGATGTGACCACCCACGCGGTGGGATCGCAGCTGCTCTACCTGGCGGCGCAGAAAGCTGCCGGTGCTGAGGCGCAGAAGCCGAACGACCTGGAACCGATCTTCCTGGGCCAGATGCACGGTGCGGAACTGCCGCGCGCATCCTTCGCGTACGCTTCGCATTCCTTCTTGAAGAAGTTTGGTGGTGTTTACCGTCCGCACCCGAGTGAGAAGGATAAGCTGTCGGTGCTGACCCACCAGCTGTGGGAGAAGGAAGGCATCCGCATTGACCGCTCCGGCACCCCGCTGAACGAGGTGCCGAACCCGGTGGTATCCATCTTCTCTACCGGTGTTCTGGAGGCGGCAATCCGCGGCATCCCGGCGTGGGTGTACCACCCGGCACCGCCGGCATGGCTGGTGGAATTCTGGGACCGCTACGGCATGAACCAGTGGGGGCAGGAACCGACCCCCGCGCCGGTTCAGCCGAAGAAGGAACCGGCACAGCGTATCGCTGAACTCATGATTGAAACTTTGGAGGCATAATGCGTATTCTCTGCGTCATTCCCGTGCGCGGTGGCTCGAAGGGCATTCCGCGTAAGAACCTGCGCCCCATCGCGGGTAAGCCGCTGGTTGCATGGACTATCGAGCAGGCACTGGCTGCTAAGGAAGAAGTCGCCGGCGAGCACGAGCTGCGTGTTGTCGTCTCCACCGACGATGCTGAGCTGGCTGATATCGCCCGCGAGTACGGTGCCGAGGTACCGTTCATGCGTCCGGCACACCTGGCTGAAGATACCACCGCAACCGAGCCGGTCATTGAGCATGCCATCGAGTTCTACGCCGAGAACGGTTGGGAGCCCGAGGCTGTCATGCTGTTGCAGGCAACCAGCCCCGTGCGTCTGCCCGGCACCCTGGCTCGTGCGGTCCGCCAGTTCGCTGAGAACGGTAAGGACTCCATGGTCGGTGTGATTCCGATTGGTCCGTTCATCTGGACCTGGCACGCAGACGGTGAGCCCACCGCGGCATTCGAGATTATGCATCGCCCGCGCCGCCAGGAGCTGACCAAGGAAACCTTCCGCTATCGCGAGAACGGCTCGATGTACATCACCAAGACTCACGTGTACATGGACCACCATAACCGCCTTGCGGGTTACCCCGGCGGTACCATTGACTTGTTCATGCTGGACGAGGTCGAGGGCGTCGACATTGACGCACCGATTGACTTCTCCGTGGCAGAGCACCAGCTCACTCAGATCCTGGCCGAAGGCAAGTAACCTTCACCAGCGGCAGTACCTCGTCTGCCGCTCCCGGCTTGACCGGCACTCAGGCATTCAACTAAACACTCAAACGAAAAGGTCAAAATCGTGATTATTGAACGCAATATTGCCCCCTACGTGGTCTTCGCTGAAGACCCGATTCTCAACGCCCTGCAGAAGATTTCTGCTAACGGCCAGCGCATCATCTTCCTGGTGAACGAGTCCGGTATTCTGCGCGGTTCGCTCTCTGACGGCGACTTCCGTCGTTGGCTGATTGCTAACCCGACCGCATCCCTGGAGACCAGCGCCCTGGACGCTGCAAACACCAACCCGCAGACCGCACCGGCCGACGCTGACCCCGAGACCCTGCGTGCATACTTCGCCAAGGGTATCAACCACGTGCCGCTGACCGACGAGCGCGGTCACCTCGTGGCACTGGCAATGGACGAGCAGGACGTTCTGCGCATCGGTAAGCACACCATCAGCGAGGATTCCCCCTCCTTCATCATCGCTGAGATCGGTAACAACCACCAGGGTAGCGTTGACTTCGCTAAGGAACTGGTGGACCTGGCTGTTGAGTCCGGCGCGGACGCTGTGAAGTTCCAGCTGCGTGACATGGACGCTCTGTACCGCCAGCGCGGCGCAGCAACCGCAGGTGAGGACCTGGGCGTTCAGTACACCCTGGACCTGCTGTCCCGCTTCTCCCTGACCGTTGACCAGATGTACGAGGTCTTCGACCACGTCAAGCAGCACGACATGGACATCATGTGCACCCCCTGGGACGCACCCTCCGTTCAGGCACTGGTTGACTACGGTATCCAGGGCATGAAGATTGCTTCTGCCGACCTGACCAACCACGAGCTGCTGCGCGACGTGGCTTCCCGCGGTCTGCCCATGCTGGTTTCCACCGGTATGAGCCGTGAGGAAGAGATCCGCGAGTCCGTGGCTCTGCTGCGTAACGCTGGCGCATCCTACGCTCTGCTGCAGTGCCAGTCCGCGTACCCGGCACCCTTCAAGGACGTCAACCTGGCGTACATGGACCGCCTGGCTGAGATCGGTCAGTGCCTGGTCGGTTACTCCGGTCACGAGCGTGGCTACCACGTGCCGATTGCTGCTGTTGCTCGCGGCGCGAAGATTATTGAGAAGCACTTCACCACTGACAAGACCCTCGAGGGTAACGACCACACTGTCTCCCTGCTGCCTGATGAATTCAAGGCAATGGTTCAGCAGATTCGTGAGGTTGAGGCGGCTATTGGTTCCGCTGCTCCTCGCGAGGTATCCACCGGTGAGCTGATGAACCGCGTGAACCTGGCAAAGTCCCTGGTTGCTACCCGCCACATCGCTAAGGGCGAGGTCGTGACCGAGGCTGACGTTGCTGTGAAGTCCCCCGGCCGCGGCCTGCAGCCGAACTACCTGCCGCAGCTGCTGGGCCGCACCATGCAGCGCGACGTTGAAGAAGGCTCGTTCTTCTTCGAGGGTGACCTGAAGGACGACCTGGTGACCCGCCGCGACTTCAAGTTCGACCGCCCCTGGGGTCTGCCGGTTCGCTACCACGACTACAAGCCGCTGATTGAAGAGGCTAAGCCGGACTTCCTGGAGTTCCACTTCTCCTACAAGGACCTCGAGATCAACATCGACGACGTCTTTGACTCCAAGCTGGACATGGGCTTCACCACCCACCTGCCTGACCTGTTCGCAGGTGACTTCCTGGTGGACCTCGCGTCCAAGGACCCCGAGGTGTGGGAGCGCTCCATCGCTGAGGTCCAGCGCACTATCGACATCACCCGTGACCTGACCCGCTACTTCACCGTAGATGAGGACCCGGTCATGGTTGTGACCATGGGTGGCTTCACCAAGGACAAGCACATCCCCGCATCCGCACGTGCTGAGAAGTACGAGCGTATCGGTGAGGCGCTGAAGCGTCTGGACGCATCCGGCGTTCGCCTGGCCGCTCAGACTCTGCCCCCGTACCCCTGGCTGATGGGTGGCCAGCAGTACCACAACCTGTTCCTCGACCCGAAGGACACCGCAGAGTTCTCGCGTGCATTCGATACCGCACTCTGCCTGGACATCTCCCACACCATGCTTGCTTGCAACTTCCTGAACATTCCGCTGTCGGAGGCTGTTGAGCAGCTGGCACCGCTGTCCATCCACCTGCACCTGGTGGACGGCACCGGCGTTGACGGTGAGGGCGTTCAGGTTGGCGAAGGCGACGTCGACTGGGCATCCCTGGGTAAGCAGCTGCGTGAGCTGGCACCGAAGGCATCCTTCATTCCCGAAATCTGGCAGGGCCACATCAACAACGGTGAAGGCTTCTTCACCGCACTGGACCGCCTCGAGAAGTGGCTGTAGAAAGTAGACACTCACTCATGAATTCAAACGGATTTCCCACTGCCCTGTGGGTCGTTCCGGTTCCCGAGTTTGGTGGAGTAGCTCGGCACGTTGTCGATATGGCACGTGCCGGGCTCCCCGGCTTTAACCTGGTTGTTCTCGCACCCGAGGGTAAGCTCACGAGCCGTCTTGAGGAACTGGGTGTCACCGTCGTTAAGGCTGAGTTCGGTCCCGACTACGGTTTTAAGGCTTCCTTTGCTTCTTTGCAGAAGGCTATTGAGCAGCTCCGCCCGGATATTGTGCATAGCCACCTGGCGTATGCAGACGTTGTCGCTACCGCTGTGGTGAATGCTCTGCGCATCCGTAGCGTGATTAAGCGCGGTACCTGTGTGCCGAAGCTTCTGACCACCGAGCACGGTATCGCCGGTAACGACTCGGTGTACCACGGTAGCTCTTGGCGTTCTAAGCTCATGGAGACCGTGCACCGTGTGCGCCTGTGGGGTACCGATCAGGCGATTGCTGTTTCTCGTTCTACCGCTGATCAGATGCGCGCCAAGTGGGGCGCTCGTGGCGTGGAGCTGGTGTACAACGGTGTGGATATCCCCGAGGTGCACGCGGCTGTTGAACAGCAGCGTGTACCTGCCGAGAGTGGTCCGCGTATTCTCTCGCTGTCTCGTCTGTCCCCTGAGAAGGGTATTGACGTGCTGTTGGATGCTTTTGCGCAGCTTCGTGCTGAGTACCCGCAGGCTCATCTTGAGATTGCGGGCTCTGGCGATTTGGCATCCGAGTTGCAGGCACAGGCTCAGCGCCTGAACCTGGGTGATTCGGTGGTCTTCAGCGGCTTCGTTAACCCGATTGAGGCTATGGGCCGTAGCGACATGATTGTTCAGCTGTCGGTGTGGGAGAACTGCTCCTACACTCTGCTGGATGCTAAGGCCGCCGGCTTGAAGACGGTCGCTACCGCTGTGGGCGGCAACCCGGAGATTCTGGGCGCCGATGAGCTGGTGGACCGCCAGAGTGCAACTCTGACTCAGGATGTTCTGCAGGCTATGCGCGCGCAACTACAGAAGAACGCTTCGGAACCGTTCACCTGGATTTCGAACGAGCAGATGGCTGCTCAGACGGTTGATATTTACACTCGTGTACTTCGAGGAGGCCGATGATGAGCCAGACTTCGCAGGTTTACGCGCATCTGAACGAACCCGCCGAGAAGCCAGAGGTTTCGCGTTTCTCTGAAACTATGTCTCGCGGTAGCAATTACGTCCGTCATCAGACCAGCCAGATTCGTATGCCTGAGTTCATCATGGCATTCCTCTTGCTTTTTGGCGACCCGGTACCCGGTGTTGGTTTGCCGTTTAACCAGGTAATCATTCTTCTGCTGGCGCTGTACGGTCTGACCCGTAAGCCAACTTTTGACGTGAGCCGTTTTTCCGGTTTGCGCGCCATCATGTTTATTGCAATGGGTTACCTCGCGCTCGTCTCAATTAATGGTGTTCACTCTGAAGATGCATCGGATTGGACGCGTCGTTTGCTCCGTCTTGTAGCGGCAACCGTGTTGATTTGGGCTATTGCAGCCGGACGCCTGCATATTCGTTCTATCGTTCTGGGATACTCATCGGCGATTCTTTTCAACGCTGTAGGGTATTTTGCAGGTTTTGCCCCGACAACTGGTTATGTTGGTTATCTGACCGGCTGGCTGGGTGACAAGAACTTCTCGGGTCTAGTGTACTGTCTGTTTGGTCTGTTGGTTCTGAGCTTTGCCCGTAACAAGTTTGAAGTTATCGGTGCTATTGTGGTCTTCTCCGGCTTGCTATGGGCTACAGGTTCTCGTACCTCTATTGCGGCGTATGCGGCGGGCCTGATTTGGATCGTTCTTGCGCACCGTTTGAAGACTTTTGGCCGCATTGCTTTGGGTGTGGCCTTGTACTGGCTGATCGATATTTTGACTAGTGACTACGCGCAGTCTGGTGCCTTCGCAGACCGTACCGGTACCGATGCGCTTCGTTCACTGATTGACCAGGCATCTGAGATTAAAGTCCAGGCAACTGGCTTCTTTGGTCAGGGCTTGGGCGAAGCGTATGTATATCTGGCACACACTGGTTCGAAGACCTGGTTCTTCCACAATTCATACTGGTCTGCGCTTGTGGAGGGCGGCTGGCCCTGGATGATTCTGGTCGTTACCATTACCTTGCTCTTTATCGTGAATGTTTTTAGCGGCCAGAAGACTCTGCCGGCTAAATTCTATGTTGTACAGGGCGCTGGTGTCGCCATCATGATTTGTGCATCGCGTCTGGGCGAGGTGTTCTACACCTGGCCGTGGGCTATTGCCTGTGGCTTGGCTCTGCGCGTGTTGCTACTTGAGCGTGAACAGCGTTTGGGCACCGGCCACGATGAGGAAAGTATTGAAGGCTTTGACGAGCGAATTGAAATTCGTGAGGCGGAAGAGAAGTCGCAACACGTTGCGCCGATGTGGAAGGACGAAAATGTCTAAGTCTACTCGAGTTCCTGAAGTTAGCGTCATTATTTGTGCGCTGAACGCTGCATCGACTCTTCCTTGCCAGCTCAAAGCTCTGGAGAACCAGGAAACTGAGCTTCCGTACGAAGTGATTCTGGTAGACAACGGTTCGGAGGACAACACCCGTGCCGTTATGGAAGCATGGGCTCTGGAACCCCGAGAGGATAAGTTCACCGTCAAGGTTGTTGACGCCTCGGCTACTCCGGGTATCCCTGCGGCCCGTAACGCTGGCGCACGTGCCGCATCTGGTAGGGTCTTAGCATTCTGCGATGCTGATGATGAAGTATCGCCTCAGTGGGTTCATGCGTTTTCAGACGTGCAGGATAAGGAACTGGCAGGCGGCTGGATTCGTGCCTTTGACGCTAACGGCAATCCCCGTCCCGATGCATTTGGTAAGGGCCTGATTGCAACTCCTTATTTGCCGCACGTAGGTAACTGCAATTGCGCTATTACCCGTGCACGCTTCTTTGAAATTGGCGGCTACGATGAGTCCCTTCCTCGCTACGGCTATGAGGACGTGGATATTTCGTGGCGCCACCAGGAAGCTGACGGCGTGATGCGTTTTATCCCTGAAGCAGAGATTCGTTTTACTCTCTCGGAGGGAAAGAGCTCTATCCGTAAGAAGTACGAGCTGGGTGTGGGACGTGTACTGATGGCCCGTCGTTTCCCGAAGTACGACCCTGCAACATATTCGTTGAAGTCTACTGTGACGGGTAGTGTTCAGCAGTTGCTGAATATTCTGCGTCAGGCGGTGACCCAGCGTAAGGTTGCTCGTCGTGATATTGCTACCTGGGTTGCTTCGTTGGGGCGTATTCGCGGAAGTATCAAATACTCCGGTAAGAATTATGTACCCGCCCGCAAGCTGGTGAAGGAGTAGAAGGATGGAGAAAGAACTCTACATCGCCACCAATAACGGTGATATGGGCGGCGGCGAGGTCATGCTCCTGAACATTGCCCGCGCAGCCCGTAGCCTTGGCTACAAGGTCACTATTGTGGGTCCTTCCGAGCCGAAGCAGCTTGTAGAAGCTGCTGCAGATGAGGGGTTCCCCCGCATTGTCTTGCCGGCTAAGAACCGCGCACAGTACATGGTGGCTCTGCGTAGCTGGCATGCCCGCCACAAGGACGTTCTGCTGTGGTGCAACGGTCTGGTTCCCGCAGCGGCAACGGGCGGTCGTAAGAACCGCATCGTGCACCTGCACCAGCTGCCTACCGGTGTGAACGCGAAGCTCGTACCCTTTGCCCGCCATAAGGCGTCTGTCACCCTGGTCCCGAGCCGCTATGTGGCGCGCGCCTGCCCCGGTAGCGAGCTGTTCGCGAACTGGGTCAGTGGCGTGTCCACTGAGCTGGATCACCGTGTGGGGGAGCGACGCCTCCGTATCGGTTACCTGGGACGTTTGACTCCGTCTAAGGGCATCGCGACCCTGTGCCAGGCGATGAGTTCCCTGAACGCTAACGGTATCGAATACGACCTGGTGATTGGTGGCGAGCCTGTCTTCGCATCTGATGAGGAACGCGCGGAGGTTGAGGACGCGCTAGCTCGTGTTGCTGCCTTCAGCACACGTTTGGGCTGGACTACCCCGGACCGTCTTTTCGGTGACATCGACATGCTCGTTGTACCTTCGATTGCCCCCGAGTCTTTTGGCTTGGTGGTCGCTGAAGCGATGAGCGCGCGCGTGCCTGTGGTTGTCAGTGATGCTGGTGCTCTGTCGGAGGTGCTGGGTGGCGCATCGTACCCGTACGTTGTGCCTGCTGATCAGCCGGTAGCTCTTGCACAGGCTATTAAGAGCCTTGGTACTGAGCTTCGAGAAGATACGGATGCACTGGCGGAGCGAACCTCCGAGCTGTTCTGGCGCTGGCAGGAAAACTACTCGCCTGAAGCAGGTAAGGTCCGTGTTGGTGAGATTCTGGAGCGTTTTATCCGCTAAGGTGCTTCTAAACATATAAGCCATTCCCAACGGATATCCTCTCACTCAAACCCCGAAGGAAAATTATGACAACTACTCACCGCTACAAGGCTGCGGTTATCATCCCCTCTCGCGGTGGTGCAAAGATTCTGCACTACCCGCTGGATGCGCTTGCCGCCCAAACCGAGAAGGACTTCCAGGTTATCGTGGTCCTCGACGGCGATATCGATAACAGCGAAGCTGTGCTTGACCGCTACATCGCAGAAGGCAAGCTGAACCTGACCAAGATTGTTTTCGAGGAGAACCGCGGTCGTGTGGCAGCGCTGAACGCTGGCCATCGTGCGGCTGATGCGGATATCCTCATCCGTTGCGATGATGATCTGGAACCCGATTCCAACTACGTTGCGAACCACCTCAAATACCATGAGGCTCCCGGTGAGCACGGCGTAATCGGTATCTATTTGAACCAGTTCCCGGACACTCCCTACTCTCGTGTGTACGGTAACTACCGCGACCAGAAGTTCCGTGAAGCTGCGTACCAGGTTGCGCCTGAGAAGCGCTGGATTTACTGGGCAGGTAATGTGTCTATGTCGAAGAAGCTCTTCGACGAGATTGGTGGCTATGACCCCGCGTACCGTCTCTACGGGTGGGAAGACGTAGACATGGGTTACGAGGTTGCTCAGCACGGTGGCAAAATCCACATTGCCCCTGAGCTGGCGACTAAGCACTACGTGGCTGCTACCACTACTGCTGTGCGTGCTCTGCGCGCCCTGCACTCGGGTTCTGCCCGCACTATCTTCGTGCGTAAGCACGGCGAGGAAGCGCACCCAGCCCCGAACCCGACAGGCGCATGGGGCTTGCTGGTCAAGGCCCTTGCTCGTTTCACCACGGAGAAGACCATTAAGGCTTTGGGCGATGCAAGCGATAAGATTCTGCTGAAGTTGCCTGCTAAGGCGGCTGAGAAGCTTGTGGCACTGCAGGTTGAGGCTGCATCCTACGCCGGTATTCACTATCCTGAGCGAGCTCAGAAAGTTTTCTAGGAGGAAAAGAAAATGTCACTCACTCAGCTCTTGACCTCCGCTCCGTTTACCGGGCCGAAGAACCCCGACGCGGTGCTTGCGGATATCCCGAAGAGCCTCAAGAAGCTTGGCCGCCTGGCGCGCCGTTACGTGCCGCTGGTTAAGCCTGAGGCGACTGAAGAGATCGCAATTGCCCACGATTACCTGACTCAGCGCGGCGGTGCGGAGCGTGTTGTGCTGGCAATGCACCGTGCATTCCCGGATGCACCGATTTACACGACTTTGTACGACCCGGAGGGTACCTTCCCGGAGTTCAAAGACGCGAAGATTATCACGAGTCCTTTGAACAAGATTGGCTACCTGCGTCGTAACCACCGCATGGCTCTGCCGATTCTGCCGTTTGCTTCTTCTTTCTTGAAGGTGCCGGCTGAGCGTGCTGTGGTGTCGACGACCGGTTGGGCGCACGGCTTTAACTTTGCTGGCCGTAAGTTTATTTACTGCCATTCGCCGGCGCGCTGGCTGTACTTGAGCGATCAGTACCTGGGTGAGAAAAGCACCGGTCCCGTGCCGTTGTTGCTGAAGACTCTGCGTCCTGCACTGATGCTGTGGGACCACTGGGCGGCTCACCGTTCGGCGGTCTACGTGGCGAATGCGAGCGTGATTAAGAAGCGCATTGAGACGGTGTACGGTAAGAAGGATGTTCCGATTTTCTTCCCGCCGCACTCGGTAGACACCACCGCACCGGTTGAACCTATTCCGGGTCTGGAAGAGTTCACCGAGGCGGAGGACTACTTCCTGATTGTTTCGCGCCTGCTACCCTACAAGAACGTTGATAAGGCTGTTGAGGCATGCAACGAGCTGGGTAAGAAGCTGCTGGTGGTTGGTCGCGGCCCTGAGAAGGAACGCCTTGAAGCGCTTGCGGGCCCCACCGTTCGTATCGTTTCTGGTATTTCGGATGCCCAGCTGCGTTACGCGTACCGTCACTGTCTGGCTCTGCTGGCTATCTCTTACGAGGACTTCGGCATTACCCCGCTGGAGGCTGGCGCTAGCGGCAAGGCTGTGATTGCGTACCGCGCCGGCGGCTTCCTGGATACCATCCAGGAGGGCAAGACCGGTATGTTTATCAACCAGCCGACCGTGGAGCAACTGGTGGAAGCTCTCAAGGCTTTCAACCCGGCTGACTGGGACGCTGACTATATCCGCGAGCACGTTGACGGTTTCTCGGAGGCTCGTTTCATTAGCCGTCTGAAGACCTACGTGCAGGCTCTGCCCGAAGACTAGAAGCGCTAGACGGCTCATAGAAGAAGGCGGGGCGGTAGAACTATAAAAGTTCTACCGCCCCGCCTTCTTTGCATCTTCTGGGAGGCCTAGCGGGCTTCTAGGAGCCCCTTGGAGAGCAGCTCGGGAATGAAACCCTCGATCTGCGGTCCCATGGTTTCTACGGGCTGCTCATACATTTCGCAGAGCAGATCGATAGCTTCCTGTAGAGACATCGGGTCTTCAAAAATACTCCAAATAATGGAGGCAGAATCCTGAAGAACAGACAGCTCACCGTTGGCAAGATTTGCAAGATACGTTGCTGTGGGGGAGTACTTAGCGAACTCTTCAGAATGAACGTACGCGATGTTCTCGGGGATACCGTAGACGGTCTGATGGGAATCTACCGGGTTGCTCATTTTTTCACCTTGATTCCGAAACGTTCAAAGAACTTGGCACGAATTTCAGCCTTGGTGGGGGTGCGTCCCAGCTGCATTGCCAAGTGGTCCTTATTCACGAAGAAAATATTTTTGAGGGTGCGTAGCTTATCGTGCATGGTGGTCGCCGACTGCAGGCGCCCGATCCACTGAATATAGTGGGGGACGTCCTGAGAGACAGACAGCCACAGCAGGTAGTCGCGGTCGTCACGGTACTGCTCCAGACCGCCCATAGCCGCGCTATACGCCAGGGATGAGTCAAGCTCCTCCGCACGGGCGCGCAGGCGCTGCCAATCGCTGTACGAGAGCAGAGAGACCAGATAGTTAATATCTGCGCTGTAGCGCGATGCTGCGCGGGCGCGGTGAAGCACCACGAGAAGACGCGCATCCAAATCGCAGGGGACAGTACAGGGACGGTGAGCGATCATACGGGTCTTGCGCGCCGCCCAGACGCGGTCAAAAGCCTTCTCGTAGTCGCCGTGGCGTCCTAGACCGGGGAAGAAACGATGAATGTCAGTTAGACCCCATGAAGCGTGGTAGAGCGTCATCGCGTGTTCGAACACGGAGCCTGTCTCGAAATGCGCTTGAATACGCCATCCGTCTGCCCTGAGAATCTCTACAAAACGGTCCACGTGAGAGGGACGGACCAGCAGGTCAGCGTCGGAGCTGTACCTGCCCTTGCGGTAAATTTCCTGGGAGAAAGCGTAGCCTTTGACATGCAGAATATCGATGGAATGCAGGTCGGCAATTCGCTGGAAGTAGGCGTGCGCAAGCCGAATCCGTGCCGCAAGAGGAGTGGTCTGCGGCTCCGGGGTATTGGGTGAGTGAGTGGTCACAATAGCCTTTCGGTGCACATGTATACCAGATAAGTATAAGGCGGGACGGGCAGAAAAACTGCCCATCCCGCCCTAAGTCGCTCCCTAAGATTTGGGGCGCTTATTACGTTATTACTTCTTAGCCGAGGACTTCTTTGACGACTTCTTGTCGCCGTCCTTACCGTAACCGTAGTAGGTGGAGTAACCGACGTACGAGCTTGCGTAGCCGAAGCCGTAGTAGGAGTTACCCAGGCCCTTACGGGGTGCACGGTTCAGAACCATACCGAAGAGGTTAGCGTTGACCTTCTTCAGGATGCTTGCTGCCTCAGTCATCTGCTCACGGTGGCTTCGACCGATAGAACCAACGAGGATCACGCCATCCACGGAGTGGGAGAGCAGTGAAGCGTCGGTCACGGGCAACAGCGGCGGAACGTCGACAACCACGATGAACTCTTCGGAGAGCTCGTTGATCAGCTGGCGCATCTTATCCGAGCCCAGAAGTTCGGAGGGGTTCGGGGGGATACGACCTGCAGGCAGGACGAAGAGATTCGAATCGCCCAGCTGGTGTACAGCGTTAGCAATCTCAACCTGGCCAGCCAGAACCTGGGTCAGACCAACCTTAGCGTCGAGCTTCAGCTTCTTAGCCACGGTCGGGCGGCGGAGGTCGGCGTCAATGAGGATGACGGGCGAACCCGCATCAGCCATTGCACGAGCCAGCGACAGCGACACGGTCGACTTACCTTCACCGGGCACCGCGGAGGTGACGATGAACGAACGCGGGGGAGTGTCAACGTTCACGAAACGCAGGTTAGTGCGCAGCTGACGGATGGACTCCTGTGCGATGTGATCGTCGGTGTCACCGTTAACGATGTTCTCTTCGTTCAGGTCCTCACTGACGGGCAGAACACCCAGGATGCTTGCGCCGGTTGCCTTGGTAGCGTCGTCACGGGTGCGGATGCGCTGATCCAGCGCGCGGCGCAGGAAGATTGCCAGGTACACCAGGCCCAGACCAGCTACAGCGCCGATGAGCACGTTCTGCTCGTAGTTCGGAGCCACCAACGGCGGGTTCACGCTTGCGTTGTTCAGCGGAATCACGCGAACGGTGTTACCGCCGGCCGGGGTTGCGCCGGTGTTTTCGCCGTTCACCAGGGCCTGAGCGTTACCGGGGTTCTGCTCAATTTCCTTGATGTAGTCGGCGGTAGCCTGCAGTGCACCGTTAGCGAGCAGCTGTGCGTTCTTCGGGGAAGAAGCCTTCGCGTTCACGGTAATCAGTGCAGCGTTGTCACCAGCGGTTGCGGTGAGGCTAGAACGAATCTGGCCGGTGGTCAGGGACAGCTCGGGGGTGTTCTGCTTAATCTTCTGTGCCACGGCCTCGGAGGAGACGATTGCCGCGTAGGAGCGAGCGCGTTCCTTAGCGGCTGTAGAGCCCGAGAGAACATCCACCGTACCGGACTCGCCCACGGTCACGTAGCCCGAGGACGATGCAGCGTAGACCTTCGGCTGCAGAGATGCATAGCCGAAGCCCGCTGCGGCACCGACAACGATGCCAATGATCAGCAGCCAGAGGTTAGCCCTCGTGGTGCGGAAAAATTCCAAAATGGTCATGGTAGTGAGAATACTCCAGAAAGTTTGAGTTAGTGTACCTGCAACGTGGAGTGTTGTTGCAGGCGGTGAAGGGATACGAAGATCCCCCGGTGTTTATTAGCGGAGCAATCCGAGCAGGTAGCTACCGTAACCGCTCTTAACGAGGGGGGTAGCGATGTCGCGCAACTGCTCATCGGAGAGCCAACCGTGGCGCCACGCAATTTCCTCCGGACAACCAACTGATAGGCCCTGACGGCTCTGAACAGTGCGGATGAAGTTAGTGGCATCAGCGAGTGAATCAAAGGTTCCGGTATCGAGCCACGCGGTACCGCGAGGAAGAACCTCAACCTTCAGTTTACCCTGTTCCAGGTAGACGCGGTTAAGGTCAGTGATTTCCAACTCACCGCGCGGGGAAGGCTTGATCTGACGTGCATACTCTACAACCTTGGAGTCGTAGAAGTACAGACCCGGAATAGCGTAGTCGCTCTTGGGGTTCTCGGGCTTCTCTTCGATGGACAGTGCGTTGAAGTTCTCGTCGAACTCCACCACGCCGTAGGCGCGAGGATCAGCAACCTGGTAAGCGAAGACGGTTGCGCCGTCCTTCTGCTCGTAGGTGGCAAGCTGAGTACCCAGGCCGGGACCGTAGAAGATATTGTCACCGAGCACGAGCGCTACAGGGTCATTGCCAATAAAGTCGGCACCCAGAATAAATGCCTGTGCCAGGCCGTCCGGGGAAGGCTGCACCTTGTATTCGAGATTAATACCGAAACGGGAGCCGTCACCGAGCAGTCGCTGGAACTGTTCCTGGTCGGCAGGAGTGGTAATAATCAAAATATCGCGGATACCCGCCAGCATGAGAGTGGACAGCGGGTAGTAAATCATCGGCTTGTCATAGACCGGAGTGAGCTGCTTGCTAATACCCTGAGTGATAGGGTGCAAACGGCTTCCGGTACCGCCGGCAAGAATAATTCCCTTCATAACTTCTTATTGTGTCATGTTTATCTCTTTGTTGAGGCATAAAAATCACTGTTTAGCCAGGTAAAATCTACCGTATGGCTCACATTCTTGTTACCGGCGGTGCCGGTTTTATTGGTTCGAACTTTGTTCACCACCTCATCGATAACACTGATCACACTATTACTGTGCTGGATAAGATGACCTACGCCGCAAATGCTGCGTCTTTGGAGGGTCTTCCTGAATCCCGCTTCAAGCTCGTCGTAGGCGACATCGCCGACCGCGAGCTGGCTGACGAACTGGTCGGTAAGGCAGACGCTGTTGTCCACTACGCTGCGGAATCGCACAACGACAACTCCCTGTCCAACCCCGAACCGTTCATCCACACTAACCTCATCGGTACTTTCAGCCTGCTGGAAGCAGTCCGTAAGCACGGCACTCGCTACCACCACATCTCCACCGACGAGGTCTTCGGCGACCTCGAGCTGGACGATCCGGCAAAGTTCACCGAAACCACCCCCTACAACCCCTCTTCCCCTTACTCCTCCACCAAGGCAGGTTCCGACCTGCTCGTGCGTGCATGGGTCCGCTCCTTCGGTATTGAAGCAACCATCTCTAACTGCTCCAACAACTACGGCCCCTACCAGCACATTGAGAAGTTCATCCCCCGCCAGATCACTAACATCCTCTCGGGCCTGACCCCGAAGCTCTACGGCGAGGGCCTGAACGTTCGTGACTGGATTCACGCATCCGACCACTCTTCTGCTGTGCTGCGCATCCTGGAGCAGGGCAAGATTGGCGAAACCTACCTCATTGGTGCGGACGGCGAAGAGAACAACATCACCGTTCTGCGCACCATCCTGCGCCTGATGGGCAAGGATGAGAACGACTTCGAGCACGTGGTTGACCGCCCCGGTCACGACCTGCGCTACGCAATCGACGGTAGCCGCCTGCGTGCAGAGCTCGGCTGGGAGCCGAAGTTCACCGACTTCGAGTCCGGTCTTGCCGACACCATTAAGTGGTACACCGACAACCGCAGCTGGTGGGAGCCCCTGAAGGCTGAGGTCGAGGCGAAGTACGCAAAGGCTGGCCAGTAATGACCAAGGAATTGAAGGTTACTGAAACCGAGATTCCCGGCCTGCTCATCATTGACCTGCCGGTTCACGGCGATAACCGCGGCTGGTTCAAGGAAAACTGGCAGCGCGAGAAGATGGTTGCAGCCGGTCTGCCCGACTTCAACCCGGTGCAGAACAACATCTCGTTCAACGCTTCGGTAGGTACCACCCGTGGTATCCACGCCGAGCCGTGGGATAAGTACGTTTCTGTTGCGACCGGCCGTATCTTCGGTGCGTGGGTTGACCTGCGCGCTGGCGAGTCCTTCGGCAAGGTCGTCACCGTTGAGCTGGGTCCGGACACCGCAATTTTCGTGCCCCGCGGCGTGGGCAACTCCTTCCAGACCCTGGAAGAGAACACCGCCTACACCTACCTGGTGAATGACCACTGGTCGGCGGACGCAGTATCCGGCTACAGCTTCCTGAACCTTGCCGATGAGACCGTCGCAATTGACTGGCCCATCGACCTGGCGAAGGCTGAGCTCTCAGAGAAGGACCGTAACCACCCGCGTCTGAACGAGATTAAGCCCCTGGAAGCCGACCCGATCCTGATTATTGGCGCGGGCGGTCAGCTCGGCACCGAGCTGGTTCGCCAGCTCACCGAGCAGAACGTACCCTTCCTGGCTGTGGATCGCGACCGCCTCGACCTGGGCAAGCCCGAGCAGTGGCGCGACGCATTCCGCTGGCGCTCCTTCCGCGCGGTCATCAACGCTGCAGCGTACACCGCAGTGGATCAGGCAGAAACCCCCGAGGGTCGCCGCGACGCCTGGGCAGCTAACGCCCTGGGCGTGAGCGCTCTTGCCTCCATCTGTGAAGAAGCTAACCTGCCGCTGGTACACGTATCCACCGACTACGTCTTTGACGGCTCCCTGCCCCTGGGCGAGGAATACCCGGAGGACCACCCGCTGGCACCGCTGAGCGTCTACGGCGCATCCAAGGCTGCCGGTGAGGTTGCCGCCGCCGCATGGCGTAAGCACTACACCCTGCGCACCAGCTGGGTTGTTGGTGCCGGCAAGAACTTCGTAGGCACCATGGCATCCCTGGCTGAGCGCGGCATTGACCCGTCCGTGGTTGCCGACCAGTGGGGCCGCCCGACCTTCACCCAGGACCTGGCAGCAGCTGCCCTGCACCTGCTCTTCTCCGGCGCTGAATACGGCACCTACAACGTGTCGAACACCGGTGAAGTCATCAACTGGGCACAGTTCGCTCGTGCAGTGTACGAGGGTACCGGCCACGACCCGGCACGCGTCAGCGACACCACCACCGAGGAATACTTCGCCAACGCTGAGCTCTTCGCTCACCGTCCGACGAACTCGGCAATGGACCTGTCCAAGCTGATTGCTGCAGGCTTCACCCCGCGTGATCACCGCGAGGCGCTCGCCGCCTACCTGGCAGAAATGGGCTCCTAATCCTCTAAGGATTCGACCCTATATCTGCTGACAACAGCATAAAAGGCGTGAAAAACGCCATATCGCAGGTTCCCGGCCCTTGAAGAAGAGCCGGGAACCTGTACAATATTGTCTTGGCCAAGGCGAGGGCCACCGCAAACGCGGTGAGCCGTTATCGACGAGGTGGCGTACGGATTCTTCATCCGCGCCGTTTCTCTTGGCGCGTTATGTACAGACTACAGAAATGGAGATTCCCATGGCTGAATTCAAGATTGTTGCAGAGCCCCGCGTTGACTTCGGTAAGGGCTACGCACGCCGCGCACGCGTTGCAGGCAAGATCCCCGCTGTCGTTTACGGCAACGGCGCAGAGCCCAAGCACCTGACCCTGCCCGGTCACGAGACCACCCTGGCAGTTCGTAACGCAGACGCAGTGCTGGTTATCGAGGTTGAGGGTGAGACCATCAAGGCTCGCGTTCAGGACATCCAGCGCCACCCCATCCGCCCCGAACTGCAGCACATCGACCTGGTGTTCGTTGCGTAAGTAGCGGATTTCAACGCTTATAGACCGGCATAAGCCGGGCTGGGAACGGCCCGCATCCTCATACGGGGTGCGGGCCGTTTGCATACCCCGCAGATAAGAAGCGGGAGCAGTCCCTTAGAACTTCAGAAAGGTACACGAAGAGATGTCTGATACCTGGCTCATCGTGGGTCTAGGAAACCCCGGCCCCAACTACGCTAAAACCCGCCACAATATTGGTCAGATGGTTCTGGATGAGCTCGCCAAGGAAGTGGGCGGCAGCTTCAAGAAGCACTCCAAGGCCTCCGCGGTTGTGGTGGAGGGGCGCCTCGGCTTTGGCGGCCCCAAGGTTATTCTCATGAAGTCCCTTGGATACATGAACACCTCCGGCGGCCCGGTCAGCGCGATTGCCAAGTTCTACGGCATCGACCCCGACCACATCATCGTTGTGCACGATGAACTCGATATCCCCTTCGACACGATTAAGCTCAAGATTGGCGGGGGAGAGGGCGGACATAACGGTCTGCGCGATATCACCAAGGCGCTGGGCACCAAGGATTACTACCGTGTGCGCACCGGCATCGGTCGACCTCCCGGACGCATGGACACCGCAGACTTCGTGCTCAAGCCCTTCGGTAGCACCGAATCGAAGGACCTGCCTTTCCTCATCTCGAACGCAGCGGATGCAACCATGATGCTCGTGAAGGAAGGCCTGCTGGCAACCCAGCAGCGCTACCACGGCGCAGGCTCCTAAGCATAAGACCGCGCCGGGCAAATGCAGGACTGGGTCGATGTGTGAACTAGGCTCTACCTAACTATGCAAGCGCCCGGCGAGGGAATAAGCTAGAAAAGAATGACGTTATACGCTCCACGACGGGAAAATACCCGACCCGTGGAGCGTATGAGCGAGAGAAGAAGGTACCCGTGGCTGAATACTCCACCCCCGCCAACACCCCGCTGAGCGACGACATCGTACGCCAGCTTCGCCAGGACTTCCCGATCCTCAATACCGAGGTCAACGGGCATCCTTTGGTCTACCTGGATTCGGGGGCGACCAGCCAGAAACCCCTTCAGGTGCTCGACGCAGAGCGTGACTTCTACCTGCACGCTAACTCCGCCGTGCACCGTGGCGCGCACACTCTCGCGGTTGAAGCAACCGACCTGTTTGAGGATGCGCGCATCACCGTCGCGAACTTTGTTGGTGCCACTGACGAAGAAATCGTGTGGACCTCCAACGCAACCGAGGCGCTGAACCTGATTGCCTACTCCATTGGTAACGCCTCGCAGGGTATCGGCGGTCCCGCCGCCGAGCGTTTCGCGCTGGGCCCCGGCGACGAAATCGTCACCACCGAGATTGAGCACCACGCGAACCTCATCCCCTGGCAGATTCTTGCACAGCGCACCGGCGCAACCCTGCGCCACATCCCCTCCACCGAGGATGGTCAGCTCGACTACGAAGCAGCCGAGGGCATCATCAACGAGAAGACCCGCATCGTGGCATTCTCCCACGTTTCGAACGTGACCGGCGCGATTACCGACGTGCCCCGCATGGTTGCCCTGGCTCGTAAGCACGGCGCTCTCGTTGTGCTGGATGCCTGCCAGTCCGTACCGCACATGCCCGTAGACTTCCACGCCCTGGACGTCGACTTCGCGGCGTTCTCCGGCCACAAGATGCTGGCACCCACCGGTATCGGCGCCCTCTACGGCCGTGCCGAATTGCTCGAAGCCCTGCCGCCCTTCCTGACCGGTGGCTCCATGATTACCCGCGTGGGGCTGCAGGATGCCGAGTACATGCCCGCCCCCATCAAGTTTGAGGCAGGCACCCAGCGAGTCTCCCAGGCGGTAGCTTTCGCCGCCGCGGTGCGTTACCTGCAGCACCTGGGCATGGAGAACGTTGAGGCGTGGGAACACGAACTGGGCGCTCGCCTGGTTGAGGGCGTTCAGAAAATCGATGGCGTGCGCCTGCTTGGCCCCGCCGACCCCTCCAAGCGTGCCGGCCTGGTAGCCCTCGCAATCGACGGCGTGCACCCGCACGATGTGGGCCAGCTACTCGACACCCAGGGCATCGCCGTGCGCGTGGGCCACCACTGCGCCCAGCCGCTACACCGCTGCGCCGGTGTGACCGCCTCGACCCGTGCCTCCACCTACATCTACAACACCACCGAAGATGTGGACGCCTTCCTGAAGGCTCTCGCTGAGGTACGCCCCTACTTCGGCTTCTAAACGTAGACGCGTTAGACGCTAACGCCCCAATTTTTCAGACATACCAATTGACGGAAGAAGAACACAGTGTCTCTTGAATCCCTGTACCAGGAAATCATTCTGGAGCATTCCAAGCAGCGCAGCGGCGAGCACCTCGTTGAGGTACCCGCCGGCCACGCAAGCGCCGATAACCACCAGTACAACCCCACCTGCGGTGACGAAATCAATCTGCGCGTGGTACTCTCTGACGAGCTGAAGGATGGCGAGAAGACCATCGAGTCGATCTCTTGGGAAGGCGACGGTTGCTCCATCTCCATGGCTGCCGCTTCGGTGCTTTCTGAGATGGCTCCCGGTATGACTATCTCCGAGCTGCAGAGCCACGTGGATGCGTTCCGCGAGATGCTGCGCTCGCGCGGCAAGGTGACCCTGGACGAAGAAGAGTACGGTGATATGGCGGCATTCTCCGGTGTTTCGAAGTTCATGGCGCGCGTGAAGTGCGCAATGCTCTCGTGGGTTGCTGTTGAAGAAGCCACTAAGGAAGCGGCAGCCAAGAACTAACTCTTCGCTGAGAATGTAGGCGGAAACGGCGGGGGAGTAGCTAGTATTTGAACGCCAATCGAAAATACCGAATGGCTACTCAACCTAAAATATTGCACGAGAACGTAAGCATATGCGGTCAAAGCCTGCAGAAAATACTGGCTAAAACTCTTCGCCAAAATCTAGCGGTTAATTGTTTATCTATATAAGCTTTCTTTGATTTCAAGCGACGTATAGAAAATATGAGGCGGATACTACACTGTATCCGCCTCATATTTATATCTTTCCCTTTTTCCTCCAAAAAGGTGACTGGTAAAATAAAAGGACGAAGGGCGCCCAACCAGCACCCTCGAGAAACTCTTTTCGGACCCGCATACTCTGGGACGACAGAGAGAAGAAATAGGGCAATAATAAGAAAATATTTTCTCAATATTGCACATTCTTCACTTATTCTTAGGCTCTCACCCCAGACAGCGGATATGTTTCTCACCCTCCGGTACTTCAACCACACCGGAATACCCATCGCCGCTACCAACCACAAGGAAGCCCCATGATTATTGGCTACGCCGCAGGCGCCTACGACCTTTTCCACTACGGCCACCTCGAGATTCTCCGCAAGGCCAAGGAAAACTGCGACTACCTCATTGCAGGCGTCGTGCACGATGACGTTCTGGAAGTGACCAAGGGCCGCCGCCCCGTCATCCCCATCGAAGAGCGTGCCGCTATCGTCAGCCACATCGACTACGTGGACGAAGTGCACGTCGAAACCACCCCCGACAAGCTCGAAACCTGGAAGCAGAAGCCCTTTAACGTCTTCTTTAAGGGTGACGACTGGAAGGGCACCGACAAGGGTAACGCCCTCGAAGAACGCTTCGCAGAGGTTGGCGTGGAAGTACACTATTTCCCCTATACCGAGCACACCTCCAGCACCAAGCTGCGCAAGGTTGTTGACCTGCTTGAAGCAGAGCACGACCTGCGCGTAGAGATGCGCCGCTTCGCCGAGCTGCTCGGCGAGCGTGAGTACTCCGAGGCGATTGTCGCCTCCTAACGTGCATACGCCCTTATCAGGGCGCTAGAGCACGTAGAGACCCAGAGCTCATAGAGACCCATAAAGAACAGAGGATCCCCGCCGTAAAACTACGACGGGGATCCTCTGTATATCGGCGTATCTAGCCGTATATCAGCTACACCTCCAAAGGCGAGCGTTTATAAGCTTTAGCGCTGTGCCAGCCACTTCTCAGCGGAGGTGCCCAGAACCTTCAGCACGCGGCCAACCTGCGGCTCAGCAGCGGCAGCGATCTTCTTGCCCACCAGCGGGATGGAGCAGGAAACCTCGCCGTTGACGTCCAGTCGGGTCTGCTCACCCTCGGGGGTCAGCTTCTGGGTAGCCTGAGCGGACACGGGTACACCGTTGACCTTCACCTCGGTGGAGACGGTGCGGGAGCCGTCAGCGGCCGGTGCGCTCACGGTGTCCACCTGAGTCATGGAGACGCCGCTACCGACGAACTTACGAGCGATGTCCGGTACGCGCTCAGCGGGCACGGTGCGCTCGGTGGTTGCGGTGAACTCAGCGGAGGTGTCACCGGAAACGGAGAAGCTGCCGAACTCGACGCCAACCTCGGAGCAGACGAAGCGTGCGAAGTCCTCGCTGGAGAACGCCTCGATAACCTGCTCAACGTTTGCGTTGATAACGGTCGATTCCTGAACTGCCATAATTGTTCCTTTCGTAGTGCGCGAAAACCCCGCGCATTATCCCTTACTAAGGATACGGTGCGCGGGGTTTCGCAACCAATGTAAAGACGCGAATCCACCTGAGAATATGCCGTGAACAAGGGAAAACATCCACAGCCTCTCACAGGGTGGTTGGAGGATTCGCATGCCGGTCTAAAATGTGGGAAGCACCCGGCAGGGCACCTCCCACACCGCATCACGAGGATGCTGAGCTTAGAAAGCAAGAAAACCTTAGGCGCTGGGAGCCATCGCGTCGATGCGAGCCATCTCAGCCTTACCCGCACGGTGCGCGCGAGCGGCCTGCTTCAGGCGGCCCCAGAAGGAATCCTTACGGTGGGTCTTGCCAGCGAGCAGGTCCTGCAGTTCCTCGCCCAGCTGAGCTGCGGAAATCTCCGGGGTGGAGATGTACGGCTCAGCGGTGCGGAACAGGGAGGGGTTCGCCAGAGCAAGATCGAGCTTAGCGAAGAGATCTTCACGGCTCTCAACAACAACAGCGTGGCCGCGCTTCTCCATCAGAGCGGTGAAGGGGACCTGGTGGTTGTCAACAACCTCATCGAACTCTGCACGGCGCGGAACAGCCAGGGGCAGAGCGCCGGTGCGGCGGGCATCCTGGATGGAACCGGGGCCGCCCTGAACCAGCACCACGCGTGCGGTTGCGTAGTAGTCCAGCAGTTCGGATGCGGGAAGAAGCTTAAGGTTGTCTGCGTGCTTAATGGGCGCAGTGTGACCGTGCTGCACGAGGCAGGTGACCTCGGGGTGAGCCTCAAGGTAAGCCTCAACCCAGCGCAGAAGACGATCAAAAGTGTGAACGTCGGTGCCGAGGGACACCACCAAATCGTAAGTCTTGGTAGGAATACGAACGGGCGCGACGGCAGGGGTAAATACGGGCAGGTCGAACTTGGAAGTATCAACACTGACGTGGGGGAAGTTCTGAATAGACATCGCCTATTCCTCTCTATGTATTTATCGGTAGTAACCCCGTATACCTGACGCAAAAATCCGGAGGGCATCATGGGTATACGCGGCGGCGTCGTGCCGGAGAAAATGGTGAGTAATCTCCGCATACGCTTCTCTGGCGAGTGGTTAGTTCGCTTGGATGGTGAGTCCACAGTGGAGCGCACGACTTATGCGTATCTGTATGTTTAATAAATACTATACCCTG
>NZ_CAJZIE010000023.1:0-28585 GCF_916049665.1 uncultured Rothia sp.
AAAAAATCACCTGCTCGCGGTGTTATCAGGGTTGCCCGCAACGTGGCAGAGGTGAGGCGATGATGCCCCGAGGCGATATACAGAGCACAGTCATGCACCCGCACGGCTCTTTGCCTCATTCCGCGATTCCTGCGCCCGTATCGCTCGCGCAGTCGGGCCGAGAATGAACGTGAATACGGTGGCGATGATGAAGAGTGCCCCTCCGGTAACAATGGTGTTGATCGCGCCGAACGCTGGTACCGCCCATCCGGTGATGAGGTACCCGACCATACCCGCTAGGGAGAAAACCACACCCATGAAGCTGTAGACGCGCCCGCGCATGTGTTCGTCGATAGCGTCTGCGAAGAGGACTTGCCCGAGCACTTCTTCGGGTCCGTAGAACATGCCCCAGATGAACCAGAGCACGAGTACCGCCCACAGCGCCGGGTGTAGTCCCATACTCAGACAAACGGCGCCGTAGCCGAGTCCGGAGATGCACATCCACCCGCGTTTGGTCATACGCACCCGCCCGGCGCCTGTACCGACGCCGAGTTTGGCTGAAAGCCAGGAGCTGATCACGCATCCGGCGGCGTAGACGGAAGTTGCGATTCCGAAGGCGGTGTAGTCGTGCCCGAGGCCGCGGGTGAGGTATTCGAGCATGGGCAGGGTGGTGATGGGTACGGCGGCGATGGAGAGGAACCAGAAGGTGAGCATACCGCGCACGATGGGGTTGTGTGCGGTGTAGGCGGCGCCTTCGCGCAGGAGTCTGCCGGTGTGGTGTTCCTGCACGGTGGCGGTGCGTTCGGCGTGGGTGAGGTCGTAGTTGCGTATGGTGGCGACGGTGAGGGCAGCGAGCAGGTTGAGGGTGCCTGCGAATCCGACGGCGAGGGCTGGGGTGGTGAAGGATGCGACGGCGGCTGCGATGGTGGGGCCGAGGGTTTGGGCGAGGAAGATGAGGCTGCCGCGGCGTGCCATGTATTTTTGGTAGTCGTCGCCGAGCAGGGAGGGCATGGCGGCGGAGGCTGCGGGGGATGAGAAGGTGCCGAAGGTTGAGACGAGGAATGCGATGGTGAGGAAGGCGGGTAGTCCTGCGGCGGCGTAGAGGGCTGGGGATGCGATGAGTAGGGCGGCGCTGGCGAGCCTGAAGCTGACGGTGAGGGTTTTGCGGTTGAATTTGTCGGCGATAGCGCCTGCGAATGGTGCGAAGAGGATGACGGGGACTGCCTCGACGACCATGACGATAGCGGAGTGGGCGAGGTCGCCGGTGGCGCCGTAGGTCAGCAGGGGCATGGCGATAGCTTGGATACTGGACGCAAGAGCATCAGAAACCTGCGCGGTCAGGAGCGTGAGCTGCCCGCGTGCGTTCAGCGGCGTTGCTGATGTGGGTTTTGCGGTCGCGTCTGGTGTGTTTGTTGGAATGCGCGACGCAGGTGATTCAGGGTGCTCAGGCGAAGGGTCTGTGGTGCGTCTCATAATACTGTGGATTCTATCACGGGTAAGAACGCTGTAACCGAGGCGAAACAAGACACAAGATGCGCGAGCAGATAACAGTCCGTTATCTTCTCGCCGAAATATTATCTGCTCGCGGTGTTATCGGGGTTGCCCGCAACCGGGCGGTGGCGTCTCGGGCTGGTTGTGTCCGAGGCGCCACCGCTTTTTCGTTCCCCTCTAGCGGGCGTGAAATTCTATCCCTGCGCCGCGAAATCCTGTGCCGCGAGAATACCCGCCGCGTACGCTGCCTGACCCACGTGCTGCGCGGCATCGTCAATCATGCTGACCAGGCGCACACCGCGGGTCACCGGCGGAGTCCACGAATGGTCAATAATCTCGCTCAAATCAGCCTCGCTCAGCGTCTGCGAGTAGGCCGCGAGCGCCTCGCCGGTTGCCACAAGGTACTCCACCAACAGGGCAGAATCTTCAACCACGATGGAGCGTGCCTGCTCGGCGGTGTGGCCGTAACCCATGGTGTCGCCCAGCTCGCCCAGGTTGAAACGTTCCCTGAAGCCCTGCGCCTCCCAGACCTGCGGCTGACCGTTCAGGGCGGAGAGCTGCATGTCCATCTGTCGTCCGGCGTGCCAGAGGAGCCAGGCGATAGAGTTCGGGTGCCCGCCCGGGTGGGCGTTGAGCGCCTCGGGGAATAGCCCCTTGACGGCTACGGCGGCTTCGATACCGGGGCGGCTGGCGGCGTCACGCAGAATATCGTGGGTGTTCATGGAGTTCTCCTGAATTTGCTGGCTTCCTTTAGGCCGGCTTCTTGTAGGGAGCCGGGTAGTTTCAGTCTACGCCCGCACGGGCTGAGGGGCGGCTGGGGCCAAGAAAAAATGTGGCGCGCGGGAATAATACTCATTTCTTCCCGTTGAACTCTGCGAAGACATCATCATCTAAATTCCATAGGAGACATTATGACCACCCCCGCTCAGCTGCACTTTGACATGGTCGTCATCGGTTTCGGCAAGGGCGGCAAGACCCTCGCCGGCGCCTACGCGAAGACCGGCAAGAATGTTGCCCTCATCGAGCAGTCTACCGGCATGTACGGCGGCACCTGCATCAACATCGGTTGCGTGCCCACCAAGGCGCTGGTTCACCGTGCCGACGAGTTCCGCGCTAGCGGCGAGCGCACCCTTGAAGAGGCAAACGCCGCCTACGAGTCCGCCGTGGTTTTCCGTGACAAGCTGACCGGTATGATGCGCGCCAAGAACCGCGAGATCCTGCTGTCCAACGAGACCGCTAAGCTCATTGATGGTCACGCACGTTTCATCTCCGACACCGAGGTTGAGGTTACCGCGGGCGAGGACACCCTGCGCGTTACCGCCGACTACTTCATCATCAACACCGGCGCCGTGTCGGTCATCCCGCCGATTGAGGGCGTCCGCGAATCTGAGCGTGTGCTCACCTCCACCGAGCTGCAGAAGCTCACCCCGCGCCCCAAGCGCCTGGGCATTATCGGTGGCGGCCCCATCGGTGTTGAGTTCGCCGGTATTTTCTCCTCCTACGGTACCGAGGTGACCATTCTGGATGGCGCACCCGCCCTCTTCGGCCGCTACGACGAGGATGTTGCCCAGGTCGCCCGCGAGATTATCGCAGATCAGGACGTTACCGCTCATGCCGGCGTGCGCGTGCAGTCCTTCAAGGACGGCGCTGACTCGGTGACCGTGACCTACCTCGACTCCGAGGGTGCTACTCGGGAGCTGGAGGTGGACTACGTGATGGTTGCGACCGGCCGCAAGCCCGCCACCGAGGGCCTGGGTCTGGAGAACACCAGCATCGAAACCAACGACCGCGGCGCAATTGTCGTGGATGAGCACCTGCGCAGCACCGTGCCGAACATTTTCGCGCTCGGTGACGTGAACGGCGGCCCGCAGTTTACCTACATTTCCATGGATGACTACCGCGTGGTGCTTTCCCAGCTGGTCGGTGATGGTTCCCGCTCCACCAAGGACCGCAAGGCTGTGGCTTCGACCATCTACATGAACCCGCCGCTGTCTTCGGTTGGTATGACCGAGCGTGAGGCAATCGAGGCTGGCCACAAGGTCAAGGTCGCTTCGAAGCCGGTTGCCGCGGTTGCCGCTATGCCGCGCGCGAAGACCCAGGAGAACCCGCGCGGCATCATGAAGTTCGTGATCGATGCGCAGACCGACCAGATTCTGGGTGCCCAGCTGCTGGTAATCGAGTCCATGGAGGTTATTAACCTGGTGGCGCTGGCGATGCGCCACGGCATTACTGCTTCGCAGCTGCGCGATGAGATTTACACTCACCCCTCGATTACTGAGGGTCTGAATGAGATTCTTGCCGTCGCGGTGCCCGTGAACTAGCTGAATTAGAATCGCGTCCGGATTCGCGGTGCATGTAGCGTTTCTGCTTGTCTGAGTGCTTCCCTGCCCGTTCCGCCCGTTGTGCTGTCAACGGGGGTGCGGGTGGGGAAGCATTTTTGTTAAGGCACAGATATACCCTATAGCTAAGCATGCCCTAAGATTGTTATGAGATAAGCGCAAGCTCACTGACCGAGTGGTTAGTGCGAGGGGCTCGGAGGAGAGCCTCACTCACCACTGCGCCCACCACAGTGCGCCACCTGCGCCACGCATACAACCGAACATCATAGGCACGAACCGGGAGAATCATGGCACTGCCCAAAATCAAGCCCTACACCTACATTGACCGTGAGCACAGCAACCGCGTGAGCTGGCCCGTAGACCCCAGCCGAGCCGTACTGCTCGTTCACGACATGCAGGTACACTTCGTCCAGGCTTTCGAAGGCGCCAATCTGGGAGAGGGCAACGGTAACCCGGACGCCCAGATTAACGTCGCCATCAAGAACCTGCGCCGCCTCATTGACGCCGCCCACGACGCAGGAATCCCCGTCTACTACACCGCGCAGCCGCCGCGCCAGAACCCCGAGGATCGCCGCCTGCTCATTGATTTCTGGGGCGACGGCCTGCAGAACGACGAGTCCGCCCGCGTGCTCGACGAACTGGCACCCACCGACCGTGACACCGTGCTGACCAAGTGGCGTTACTCCGCGTTCGTGCGCAGCCCCTTCGAGGACCTGCTCAAGGAGTCCGGTCGCGACCAGCTCATTATCGGCGGCGTGTACGCGCACATTGGCTGCCTGACCACCGCCCTGGAGGCGTTCATGCGTGACATTCAGCCGTTCATGGTTGCGGATGCGCTCGCCGACTTCTCGGAGGAGGAGCACCGTATGGCGTGCGAGTATGCTTCAGGTCGTTGCGCCCGCGTGCTCAACACCGCCGATGTGCTCGCAGACCTGCAGGCCGCTGAGAAGGCTGAGTCTGTTGAGGAGGCGCGCGCATGAGCTGGGTGATTGTGACCGGCGCGAACGGCGGTATTGGTGAGGCTACGGTCCACCAGCTGATTAAGAACGGTTATTCGGTATTTGCGGCTGACCTCGCCGAGCAGCCCATTGCCTCCTTCGGCACCTACGGGGACGCCATCTTCCGCTACCGTTCCGTAGACGTGACCAGCGAAGAGTCCGTCACCGCCCTCGCTAACGCCGTGGCGGCACTCGACGAACCCATCACCGGCGCGGTACTTGCCGCGGGTATCGCCCACAGCCAGCCGCTGCTGGAGACCAGCTTCGACACCTGGAAACGCCTGCATGCGGTTAACTCCGACGGCGTGTTCCTGTGCCTGCGCGAATTCGCCCGCATCATGATTGACCAGCAGGAGTCCGACCCGACCAACCGCCGCTCTCTGGTGACGGTCGCCTCCAACGCGGCGCGTGTGCCCCGCGCGGAGTTCGGCGCCTACGGTGCGTCCAAGGCGTCGGCGGCGCGCGTGAGTTCCAGCTTCGGCCTGCAGCTTGCCGCGCACGGTATTCGCGTGAACTCGGTCTGCCCCGGCACCACCCGAACCCCCATGGTGACTGAGGCCTGGGAGGGTGAGGACCGTTCCGCCCTGCCGGTTGCCGGTAACCCGGAAACGTTCCGCCTGGGCATTCCGCTGCGCCGTATTGCCGACCCGGCAGATATTGCCTCGGTGAATGTTTTCCTCATTTCTGAGGCGGCACGCCACATCACCATGCAGGAGATTGTTGCCGACGGCGGCGCGACCCTCTAACGGCACTCCGCGTCTGGCGTTTAGATGCCCGGCGCGAACCTACACACCACTGATAGAAGTACGATGACGAACCTTCCTGACTTTATCTTTGCCACCGGCACCCGCGTCCTGCGCGCTTCCGGTGCGATGCCCCCTGTCACCTTCGATAATGCCCTGGACGAGGCAAAACGCGCCGGTAGCGCCGTCGTGGGTCTGATTCCTTTTGACCCGGACATGCCCGCCTACCTCTTCGTGCCCGAACGCCTGGAGGAGCAGCAGGTATCGGTCCCCGAACAGACCGCCGAACTTGCCGAACCGGTATCGGTCACCGGCCGTCAGAACGACCGGTTCCGTGCCGCCGTGGCCACCGCCGTGGAGCGCATGAAGGCGGGTGAGCTGAGCAAGATTGTGCTTTCTCGCGTGCTGACCGCCCGCTACGCTCCCGGCGCCCTCAACCTGGAGGCGCTGTACAACAACCTGCGCGCCCAGCAGCGTTCCGCATTCAACTTTGCGGTGCGCCTGCCCGATGGCGAGCGCGGCATGAACGGCAGCTACCTGATGGGCGCCTCCCCGGAGCTGGTGTTCCGCACTGAGGGCCGCGCCTTCAAGACCCACCCGCTTGCCGGTAGCGCCCCGCGCGTTGCCGAGCCCGGTAGCGCCGAAGACGAGGCGATTCGCGACCGCCTGTTCGCCTCGCCGAAGGACCGCGGCGAGCACGCCTACGTCATTAACGATATTGCCGAGCGCCTGGCACCCATCGCCGAGGAGCTGAACGTGCCGCAGGTGCCCTCGCTGCTGCAGACCCCGCAGCTGTGGCACCTGGCGACCCCCATCGACGGCGTGCTGAAGGAGGGCCTGACCTGCCTGGACGGTGCCCGCGCAATCCACCCGACCCCCGCGATTTGCGGTGCCCCCACTGAGAAGGCGCTGGAGCTGATTCGTCAGCTGGAGTCTTTCGAACGCCGCTACTTTGGTGGTCTGGTCGGCTACATGGACGCCGAGGGTAACGGCGAGTGGGCGCTGGTTCTGCGCTGCGCCCAGGTCAGCCCGGATGAGGCTGTACTGTACGCCGGTGCGGGTATTGTGGCTGAGTCCGACCCGGAGCTGGAGCACACCGAGACCGGCACGAAGCTCGGCAGCTTTGGTCGCGCCCTGGGCGTGGACACCCTGGGTGAAGATACTCCCTAGGGTCTGTCTTGAACGCCTTGATGAGGCGGAATAAAACGACTGAATAAAACAGCAGAATAAAACGACTGAACGCGCTCGCTATTTGGCGGGCGCGTTCAGTCGTTGTTGTTATGGGGACGTGGCTAATCGGTGAGCAGGCGCTTGAGTTCCAGGGGAGTAGCCACCGGCAGAAGCTGAGCCTCAACCTGCGCGGGCTCACCCTCGGCAGGGTTCTCCACAGCCAGGGCGATGAGCATCTTCTGCGCCTGCTCGGGGTTCTCAGCGTCGGGCAGCGCCACGGGTACCCACTGCAGGCTAAAGCTCCGCTCGATAGCCTCGCCGCCGCCCTGAGGTGTGGGTGCGCTAAAGGTAGCACGCGCGGTCAAGCTGTCCTGAGTCAGTACGCGCAGGGCGGTCGGCTCGGGAACGTTGCTGCCCAGAAGGTCCCCCGGGACCTCCTCGTTCATGGCAAGTTCGAGCGCATCCAGCAGCTCATCTGTGAGCTGCACCCGAACCAGGGAGGGCACTACGCTCAGGCCGTGGCCGGTCGCTTTGAGCACCGCCTCCTTAGCGGTCCACAGCGCCACCGAGAGTAGGTGCAGCACGGGTGCGGGGCGTTCCTGCGCGACCCGCTCGTAGAACGTACGTTCTTCATTGGAGAGCGCCAGGCGCGCAAAACCAGAGAACAGACGCGCGTCCAGAGTCTCAACATCCACGCCGAGCACCGCCGAGGGATTACGGCTAAAAGCGCCCACGACCAGCGGGTTCACCTGCGACATATTGAAATTCACGCCCGCAATACGCGGCTTGCCATGCTTCTTGCCGCTGGTGCACAGGGTGCAGGAACGGTCCACCTCAATCTCAGAAGCGGCGCTCGAGGGTACATCCAGCCGCGCCGCCGCCATGGCACGCATAAGCGCCTGAGTGCTCAAGTAACTGACCGCCGCCGTGGAGGTCGGTAACTGCGCCGCATGCTGCTGCTCAGCAAGACCCAGGTAGCTCAACCAGCTAAAACGCAGGGAACCGTACATCGTGCGGGTGGGAAGAGCGAAAATCTGCACGCGCTCGCTCGGGCGGGCGGTAGGGCGCTCCGGGCGCTGTGCGCTGGGTGTTTCGGGGGCAGAATAGCTCATAGGTTTAGTGTACCCGCCCCACATTAGGGCAATCAGCGCTACGAGGCTGCTTGAGGTTGTCCACAGCCGTGACTGCGCGCTACGCACCCTCGCCGTCGGTGCGGTAAAGTCATCACAGGCATCATTACGGACTGCCGCCCGCACGCTAGAGGGGCGACAGCTTAGAAAGAAGGTACCGTGAACAGCACGCAAGAGATTATCGCCGCCGCAGACGGCTCGGCGCTGGGTAACCCCGGACCGGCGGGCTGGGCATGGTATATCGACGACGACCACTGGGCGAGCGGCGGTTGGGCGCACGGCACCAACAACATGGGTGAGCTCAAGGCTGTTCTGGACCTGTTCGAGGCGACCGCATCCCGCCCGGAGGCGAAGCTGCGCGTGTACTGCGATAGCCAGTACGTCATTAACTCGCTGACCAAGTGGATGCCCGGCTGGAAGAAGAAGGGCTGGAAGAAGTCCGACGGCAAGCCCGTGCTCAACCGCGACCTTCTGGAGGCGCTAGATGCCGCTTTGGCGGGTCGCGACTACGAGTTTATTTGGGTGAAGGGCCACGCGGGCCACGAGCTCAACGAGAAGGCTGACTCCCTGGCAAATGGCGCGGCGCGAGCCTACCAGGAGGGCCGCGAACCCGCGCACGGCCCCGGCTTCGGTGCGTCTGCTGATGCTGAACCTGCCGCTGAGTCTGCTGCGGCTCCGGTTGTTGAGGCGCCGATTGTGAACGCTCCCGCGGCTGAACCGGCGCTCTCCGAGTCTTCCGCGGATGCCCACCTGCCCGTGCAGGAATTTACCGCCGCCGAGATTGAGAACGCCCAGCGCGGCGTGGAGAGCCTGCGCCTGGCCGGTCTGCTGCGCCCCGCCTCCGCGGTGAACGCCCCCGACCCGGAGGCGGTTCGCACCCGCAAGGAGCAGCTGGCGATCGCGGCAGAGCGCGCCGCTGAGCGTGACGCAAAGGCACTGGCACGCCAACAGGAGACAGCTCAGCAGGCATCCACCGCCGCGCAGGCGGAAGAAGACGATGACCTGACCGGCCTGGAAGAGTTTGCTGGCATGGACCCGAACGACGTTGACCCGGCGGAACTGCTGGGCGAGACCGAAGAACAGGTAGCAGAGCAGGTGGCAGAACCCGCCGTGGAGTCCGTTCAGGATGCTCCCGCTCAGCCCGCTGAACCCGCGCCGGTGGCACCCGCACCGTCTGCTCCTGCGGCACCCGCCGCGCCCGTTCTGAACCCCGAAGAAGCCGCCGCCGCTGAGCAGCTGCTCGAAAGCCGCGGCTCCGTCATGGAGGCGGCTCGGTTGGATTCCATGCTGCACGAGCGTCTGGTGTGGGTGACCGCCACCGGCAAGTCGGTGTCGCGCTCCTCGGTGTTGCAGTACCGCGAACGCGCTTTCACCCAGCAGGGCGCCCCGCTCAAGCAGGGCGTGCAGGTGCTGGATTCTTCCAATGTGCTGGTCATGGCGGCGGTTGCGACCGCGCGTGGCCGCGTGAGCCGTTCGAGCATTTGGCATTACGATACTGAGCGCGGTCTGTGGCGTCTGCGTTTCCGCCAGGAGACTCCCGCCTCCTAAAGTTCAGACTCTTAGGGTATGGGCTTCTGAGCTCTCAAAATTTCCGTGCAATAAACCCCCGCCGCATCCTCACTCTCGAGGATGCGGCGGGGTTTTTCTCAATAGATGTTCGCCGCCTTCCGGCGAGCCTGGCAGGCGGTATGCCGTGCGGCCGGGACCTTTAAACCGCCCGGTCTGCCGCCTGCCTGCGGGTGGGGTTCTGGGCTTGCTGCCCTGACCCCTTAGCCGACGAACATGGAGGCGTTAGCCTGCTCGGTGTCTGCGTAGTTCACGCCTGCGCGGGTGAGCGCCTCGTTGATCTGGGTGATGGACGCTTCGACCTGACGCTGGGTTGCGTGCCACTGGTCCAGCACGCCCTGGAAGTTCGCGGATGCGGAGCCGGTCCAGGAGCTCTGCAGGTCGTGCAGGGAGGCGGTCATACCGTTGACGTCTGCGGTGATGGATGCGACGTAGGATCGTGCCTGTGCGCTCTTGGCTGCGATGACTTCGGAATCGACATTGAACTGTGCCATGGTTTTTCTCCTTTGAGATAGGTGGGGTGGGGCGGTTGCCCCGTGGTGGAGCTTGGGGTTTGGATCTCTGGAAGGGTTGAGTTCCTGACCGGAAGCTTGTTATCACTATATCTTTCAAAATGCATCAAATGAGCTGAAAAGTGATTATTAAATAAATCTGTGGATAAACCCACTAGATTCACTCCGGCATCTCGAAAAAATCGAAAACCCACCCGAAAATGACGTACCCATGACGCGCGCCAAGTTGCCCGCAACATCTCAGCACCCAACAAAGGCACCAGAGCACAGCAAAGATTACAGAGCACAGCAAAGCCCCCGAACCGCAGAACGTTCAAGTTCTACAGCCCGGGGGCTTGTGCGTTATCCAGCGTTGTAGCGTTACTTCATCAGCTGATCGTCCGAGACGGGCGGCGGGTAGAACGGCAAAGAAATCACGAAGGTAGCGCCGCCACCGTCGGTCTCTTCAATGTGGATCCTGCCCTCGTGCTGCTCAATAATTGCAGCCACAATGGACAGACCCAGACCCGTACCGCCGGTCTCACGCGAACGCGAGGTGTCGGTGCGGTAGAAGCGCTCGAACACGCGCTCGCGGTCCTCACCGTGAATGCCGGGGCCGTGGTCGCGCACCTCCAGCACGGAGAGCGGGAAGCCGGGAACCTCCTCGCGCACGCCCACCGCAATCTCCAGGGGAGAGCCGTCGGGGGTGTAACGCATGGCGTTGGTCAGCAGGTTCGCCACGACCTGACGCAGGCGCGATTCGTCGCCGAGCACGGTTGCGGAGGTCGGTGCCACCTCCTCGTTCAGACCCACCAGGGACACCGCACGATCGGGTGCCGTGGCGTAGGCGTCGTTACTAGCGTCGACCGCGAGGTTGAACAGGTCGAAGGGCGCCAGCTTGGATTCGCGGCGCTCATCAATACGCGCCAGGGTCAGCAGGTCTTCCACGAGCTGACCCATACGCTTGGACTCCGATTCGATGCGGCTCATCGCGGTTGCGACCGCCTCATCAGTGGGCAGAGCACCCTGGCGGTACAGCTCCGAGTAGCCTCGAATACTGACCAGCGGGGTACGCAACTCATGCGAAGCGTCACCCACGAAGCGGCGCATTTTCGCCTCACTCTTCTCGCGGGCTTTGAAGAGCATTTCAATCTGGGTGAGCATCGTGTTCAGCGAAACCGCGAGGTTGCCAATCTCGTTGCTGGGGTTGTAGTCCTCAATACGCTGAGAGAGGTCACCGGCAGCGATCTTGGCGGCGGTTTGCTCCACACGCGCGAGCGGCTCGAAAGTGCGGGTCACGATCACCCAGGTCATCGCAATCGCGGAGGCGAGAGTCGCCAAACCAAACGCGAAGGTCAGCACGCCCACGAGGGCGACCACCTGGTTGGTCTGCTTCAGCGGCATGGCAATGATGAGGGAGGCCGCCTCCGGCAAACCTGAAGAGTCGTTGGCTTCAATGGGCACGGCGAGCACACGCCAATCGGA
The DNA here is from genome assembly GCF_916049665.1 of uncultured Rothia sp. Lineage (GTDB taxonomy): Bacteria > Actinomycetota > Actinomycetes > Actinomycetales > Micrococcaceae > Rothia. Next base: position 11,393 of record NZ_CAJZIE010000023.1, read on the forward strand.
GGAGCTACCCACCGAGTTGACGGTGACCGCCTCCTCGTTTTGCTTGCGAACCTTCTCTTCGGTCCAGCCCTGCAGCGCCGGCTCGCTGAACTGTTCGCTATCCTCGGACTTGAGCGAGTACAGTACGTTGCCGTCCTTATCGAGCAGGTACAGGCGGTAGGTGCTCAGGGATTGTTCCTGATTGCCGGAGGGGCGCACGGTCGCCAGCTGCACGAGCGAGGGGGCGCTGCTCTTCATCTCTTCGTCCAGCTGGTGCACCATCTGGGCGCGCAGAGCGGAAATCGCCACCAGGCTCGTCACCGCGATGGAGAGGGCGATGAGCATGGAGGTGATGAGCACTAGCTGGGTGCGAAGGGAGAGAGACTGGGGGATCCGGTCGAGGGGTTTGAGCGCCACGTTAGCCTCGAGAACCGCGAATCATGTAGCCCACACCGCGCTTGGTGTGGATGAGCGGCTCGTGGTTTTCGCGGTTGTTGTCGATCTTGCGGCGCAGGTACGAAATGTAGGACTCGACGATGGAGGAATCGCCGTTGAAGTCGTACTCCCACACGTGGTCGAGAATCTGCGCCTTGGACAGCACGCGGTTGGCGTTGAGCATCAGGTAGTGCAGCAGGTTGAACTCGGTGGGGGAGAGGTCAATCTCTTCATCACCGAGGAACACTTCGTGGGTGTCCACGTTCAGGGTGAGGGCGTCAACGCGCAGTACGGCGTCGTCCTCTTCCTGGATGCTACGGCTACGGCGCAGAATAGCGCGGATGCGGGCGATCACCTCGTCGAGGGAGAAGGGCTTGGTGACGTAGTCGTCGCCGCCGGCACCCAGACCGGTGACCTTGTCTTCGGTGGCGTCCTTTGCGGTCAGGAAGAGCACGGGGGTGGTGGTGCCGTTTTCACGCAGGCGGCGGGTCACCTCGAAGCCGTCCATGCCGGGCATCATGACGTCCAGGACGATGAGGTCGGGGTTTTCGGCGTGTGCCTTTTCGAGGGCTTCGCGGCCGTTGCCGGCGGTGACTACTTCAAAACCGGCGAAACGCAGGGAGGTGGCGAGCAGTTCAAGAATGTTGAACTCGTCATCGACGACTAGGAGTTTTGCTTCAGCAGACATACTCTATCTTTCTCTCTGAATGGCAGGCTGTACTTGATAAGTGAATGATGTGTGTGTGAGCTTGCGGCTCAAATCTTTATGCCTTGTTGCGGCGCATAACCGACAGAATGAGCGCGGCCATGAGGGCAATAAAGGCGACGGGGAGGAGGACCAGCGGAATCTGGCTCATGAGGGCGGGCGGCGCTGCCCCAACCCACTTCATCACGAGCATTGCGACTCCGGTGAGCAGGCAAATCAGGGCGAGAAGCGCACCTGCCGCGCCGAGCCAGCGGATGGCTCCAGCGTAGGGAAGGGGCGCGGGCGCCTGGTCTGCGGTGCTGCGCGTGTCCTGTACGGGTTCATTACTCATGAATTTAACGGTATCAGCTCACACACAGCTGTTCGTGGGCGAAGCCCCAGATTTAGCGGTTTGAGACCCAAATTCACAGCGTATGTGAAGCTTAGGGGAGCGACCGCACTGTTTGCGCACGCGAGATGCTTTAATAGGGGTATGTCTGAACAGGTTATTGAACTGCTCCCCGAAACTACGCCCGCTACTGACGCGCCCGCAGAGTCCGTTGCGCCTTCTGCCGCGCCTGAGAGCACCGACGAGGGTAGCGCTGTACCTGCTGAGACTCAGCCCTCCGTGAACGCCGAGGAACCTGCGGCCGCTGAAGAAGCAGCCGCTGAGGAAGCGCCAGCAGAGAACGCGGAGAAGACCGAAGACTCCACCCCCGACCCCTTCACCCCACTGGATGAAGAGGTAGGCACCCCCTCCCTGGGCGTTCCGCACAAGCTGCGCCGCACCTCCAAGGTGGACGAGATTCTTGCCGCCGCCAAGGACGTGGCGCTACAGGGCGTTCAGGAGATTGCCCCGGCACACGCCATCGGCCTAGTGCACCACGTGCGCGCCGAGGAGGAACGCCTGAGCACTCACCTCTTCGAGTGCACCCTGCCCGGTTACCGCGGCTGGTTCTGGTTTGCGACCCTCTCGCGTGCGCCTCGCTCCCGCGTGGCAACGATCTGCGAGGTGGGTCTGCTGCCCGGTGACGACGCACTGATCGCGCCGGATTGGGTGCCGTGGGCTGACCGTGTTCGCCCCGAGGACCTGCAGGAGAACGCCGCGGAGGAAAACGCAGACTCTGCTGAGGATACTGAGGCAGATGAATCTGCTGAGTCTGGTGAGTCTGTTGAGTCCGCTGAGAACGAATCTGCTGCAGAAGAAACTGCTGAGGCTGAGTCCGCAGAGTAAGCCTACGTGCCACTCCTCTTAATAAGGGGTAGGCTAGCAAAAGCGTATATATAAGGTGTTATTGAGTCGTCCAATGAGTTTTCATTGGGCGACTCAATGACTTAAGCCGTGGCAAAAGCCGCTAAAAAAGTACATAATAGATTATTGAATTAAGTAACGACTTAGGCAGTGCTATCTAAGTACTGTTGCGGTGAAAGCTGGGAGAGATACATGACAGACCTCATCGATACCACAGAGATGTATTTGCGCACCATCCTCGAACTGGAGGAAGAGGGTATCGTCCCCATGCGTGCGCGCATCGCTGAACGACTCGAGCACTCCGGCCCGACCGTCTCCCAGACCGTGGCACGCATGGAGAAGCACGGCCTGCTCACCGTTGAGCCGGACCGCCACCTCGAACTGACCGAGGAAGGCCGCCACAAGGCGGTCGAGGTGATGCGTAAGCACCGCCTGGCTGAGCGCCTGCTCTCCGACATTATTGGTCTGGAACTCGAGTACGTGCACGAAGAGGCATGCCGCTGGGAGCACGTCATGAGTGACAAGGTGGAGAAGCGCATCCTGGAGATGCTCAAGGACCCCAAGTTCTCCCCGTACGGTAACGCTATTCCCGGCCTGGAGGACCTGGGCCACGCTAGCGAGAAGAACGACGAGCGCACCGTGCCCATGTCCCTGGCGGCACGCGACTCCGGTCCCGAGGACCGTTTCACTATTTCTCGCTTCCCCGAGTCCATTCAGACTGACGTTGAGTTGCTGAAGCTGCTGGCTGACGCAGGTATTGTTTACGGCGCTTCGGTGTCCGTGGTCGCCGGTCAGGACGATGACGTGATTGTTCACGCCGACGGTGAAGAGGACACCCTCTCCCTGGATATGGACGTGGCAAACGCAATTGTGGTCAAGCGCGGCGGCAACCTCTAAGCTCTAGTTCTGAGAGTCCGCTAACCCAGTTCACGCTTTAAACGGTGGTATCGCCTCCCTTGGTGGAGGCGGTGCCACCGTTTTTATGTCTGCTGCGGTTTATCTGGTCTTACGGTGGGATCCGGGTTGAGGCGCCTAGCGGGCGGGGCGTTTCAGAGTTTGGTCGCGTGCGCGGGCGCATATACTCCTCTCTCAAAGTTTTGGCAACTGCGCTCGAGTGCATTTTTCGTGTTTTTCGCTTAAATCTGAGGTTGAAACTGAGGGAAACGCCGGTATCTGAGCAATCTCTGAGAGTGGACACTTAAGAGATAAGGGTCATTTTTAAGAGTTTTGAACCCTGTCCTTAAGGAGTGGCGGCGCATTAAAAGCGAATGTGCATCCTTGTGAAGCGCCTAGTCAAGCGCCTTAATTTGCTTAAGTTCCCACAAATAAGCGGGGGGCTAGTCAGTCCAGTCCACTCTGTTCCGCCGGGGGTGAAAGTCCAAAATTTAAGTCCGAATGAGGTGACAACTGGGAGTTTTCTGTGTATTCTCTTTTCTGTGCCCAAATCCTAATCGTAAGAGGGCACCGTCGAAGCGGTTCCGCTGAGTTCTGCCAACGCTTCGATGAACGTCTACCCAATATGGCAGAAGCGGGGGACCCAATCCCCAAGCTGGGATACGGCTTCTCAATCGAGAGGCCTCGGGGCTAAGTCACTTCGGTGGCCGAGCGAATCCATGCTCGAGCCCGACAGCTCACCTCGTCAGGCAATGGAGGAATTACCAATGGTTAAGAAGATCGTACGTACCGCAGGTGCAACCCTCGCAGCAGGCGCAATCCTGCTCGGCTCGACCGTTCCCGCGAACGCATTTGCACAGATCCCCGCTGCTGCTGATCTGTCCTACGACTACACCAACTACGAGTTCGACTACACCAGCTACAACACCCCCGCAACCACCTACGTTGCACCCCAGGCTCAGGCACAGCAGACCTACGTTGCTCCCGCAGCAACCGAGGCACCCGCTGCTCCCGCAGTTGAGACCTCCTACGTAGCACCCCAGGCTGAGGCACAGCAGGCATACGTTGCACCCGTTGCAGCTCCTGCACCCGCTGCTCCCGCAGCTTCCTCCGCTTCCACCGGTAACGCATCCCGCGACGCAATCGTTGCAACCGCAATGAGCGGTCTGGGTGGCGCATACGTTTGGGGCGGCAAGACCTTCGGTGCATGGGACTGCTCCGGCTTCACCTCTTGGGTTTTCGCTCAGCACGGCATCAAGCTGACCGCTTTCACCTACGCAATGAAGAACGAGCTGCGCCCGACCTCTAACCCCCAGCCCGGCGACATCGTCTTCCAGAACGGCTACAGCCACGTTGGTATCTACCTGGGCGACGGCAAGATGATTTCCGCTCTGAACCCCACCAACGGTACCCTGGTGCACCCCACCTCCTGGATGTCCGTTGACGGCTACTACACCGCTCTCTAAGCCTTAGTGCATAGAAGCTGGGTCTAGCCCAACATACTTCTCAAAAGGCGCCTACCCCGCACGGGGTGGGCGCCTTTTGCGTACCCAAGAAGTTCCGCAAAAATACCGCCGAGAGCGCACCTTAGTACGGGGTGTATTCTCGGCGGTATGTGTTTTAGGTATATGCAGCTAGGACGCGAGAACCTGCAGAAGCTTCTGAGGGTCCTGCTCCCACTCGGTCAGCTCAGACCGCAGGTTAGTCCGTGCGGGCTCCTCCCAGAGCTGCAGAGCCCGCTCAGAGAGGAAGATACGCTCACGCTCCAGGATGGAACGCAGGAAGGTCGTGCGGCCGGTACGGAACGCCTCATCGTCAAATTGGGAGTACTCGGTACGCACCCCGCGCAGGTAGCGGCGGTAGCGTGCCGGGTCTGCCGCCAAGATTGCCATGTCGGCGTCAAGGAAGAACTCAATATCTGCCGGATTGTAGCCCGCCGGTAGTTCGGTGGACTCGGGCAGCTCGTGGGTTGCCGTGGCGCGCACTAGAAGGCGCACCATCTGCAGTTCGTCCGTACTCAGTAGACCTGCGGCAACCAGCGGCTCCAGGGAGGCGCCCGCCAGCTGCTCGCTACGGCGCTCATCCTCACCCGGCGCGCCCTCGTAGACTGCGTCGTGGAACCACGCCGCCAGAACCGGCGCCAGGGGAGTAGCACCCTGCGTGCGGTGCGCGTACAGGCGGTCCAGGTCGGCGAGCATCTGCGAAAGGTGCCCGCTGTGGTGGTACGCGCGGTGCGGCAGCTCCCACGCCTGCAGCAGGCTCTCACCCAGCTCAGCTACCTGAGCACGCAGCTCGGAGGATGCCTCCATACGCACAAGACGGAGCGCAAACGCTGCCTCCCAGGCACGCAGCAGACGCGGGCGAATCTTCTCGGGGCGCTCCTTGAGCGGGATGCGCAGACCGCTGGCAATGAGCGTGCGGGTCAGCTCCGCGCAGCTAAGCTCAACCGCGCCCGCCTGCACCAGCTCCTCGTAGCGGTGCGCCGGAACATCGTAGTGGTCGCGGTCGAAGGCGCGCTCGCTAATGCCCGCCGCCGCGGCGAACTCGTGCAGTTCCGTCAGGGACACATCCGAAATGAGGTGCGAGAAGACGGTGCCGTGCGCGGGCCAGACGGGCGGGTCAATGTAGATGCTCATTCGTACATTGTAGGAGCGGTTCCGGTGCCGGGTGCGGGTGTCCTCATGCGGTGAACACGGGCTGGGACGCAGGACGGGCAGTGTGCGGGCGGAAACATGGGCACAGCGCGGCTCCTGGTGGCTTATAGGGTCCCGTGCGACCAGTCGTGCGGGGTGCTTTATACTGGATAGGTACGCCCTCGTAGCTCAGGGGATAGAGCACTTCTCTCCTAAAGAAGGTGTCGGACGTTCGAATCGTCTCGGGGGCACACAGAACCGGCATGCGTGCCGGTATGAGAAAACCGCCCGTCGCTTGCATTAGCAGGCGCGGGCGGTTTCTCTGTTTCTGCACGTAACGAGTACTCAAGAAAACACGTTATAGCTGAGACAGGTCAATCTTGCCCATCTGCAGGATCTTCTGACGAGTGGCTTCGTCCGCCATCAGCTCAGTGATATTATGCGGGACAATCTGCCAGGAGACGCCCCAGCGGTCTACACACCAGCCGCAGCGCTCCGCGTCGGGCACCGCGGAGAGCAGCTCCCAGTAACGGTCAATTTCCTCCTGGTCGCGGCAGGAAACAACGACCGAAACCCCCGGTGTGAAGGTGAAATCGTGGAAAGAGCCAGAATCAGCAGCCGCAAGCCAGGTGCCCTGCAGGTTAAAGTCAGTGAACATGACTGCATCCGATCCGAAGGGGGTGCCCTCCGGATAGTGATACAGGGTTCCGCGGCGGGCATTATCAAAGATAGAAAGCCAGTCGTTGGTGGCTTCTTCTGCATTGCCGTGATTCGTACCGCCAAACATGAACGAGGGAATGACGAAGGGGCGCGGGTCACCCTCGGGGTTGGTGAGCATCAGCTGCCAGGTCATGCCGAAACGGTCACGAACCCAGGCGTAGCGGGGAGAGAAAGGGTACTCGCCCAGCTCCATGAGTACACCGCCGCCGCTTAGCTTTTCGTAGAGTTCATCGAGGTATGCTCGCGCTTGCGCCTCACCACCGAAGAGGAGCGGGTCAAAGTTCAGAATGCAGCTGATGGACTGGTTCGGGGTGTACCGGTCATCACCATTAATGAGTGAGAGCTGGAAGCCATGGATGCTTAGAGCTGTCGTAAGTCCGGGCACCTGTTCAACGATAGAAGCATCGCGAAAAACCCTGGTATAGAACTGTGCGGCTTCGTCGGCTGAGCCATTGCACCATAGGGCTATTGAGAGTCTCGGAGATAAGGTCTGGGTCATGCGGTCATCCTAGCACGGGGAACCTCGGATACAGAGGCACCGCTACCTGTGAGAGATGGGCGGCCGGGTGACCGGACGGGTGGGAGCCGCGGAGTAAATGCGGTAGCATGGAATATCGAACGTGTATTCTAGGCAGCGAGGTAGATGATGAGCGACAAGCCCGAACAGCAGAAGCAGCCCTTCACCGAACAGGACGGCCTGTTCGCCGCCGAACTCGTCACCCCCGCAGCACCGGTAGCGGATGATGAGCCGCCCTTCGACCCGTACTACGACGTACCCCCTGCCGAGGACGACTACTACGCCCCTCCCATGGACGCCGCAGTGATGGACGCTCCGGTGATGGAGGCACCCGCACAGGACGTACCCGCCGCCCTGCCTACCGGCATGCCCGCCTACGGTGCCCCTGCTACCAGCGCGCCCGCAGCCTTCACCGCCGCAGATCCGCTCGGCGACTTCATGCCGCCCGCCTACCGCGTCGGCGGATACGGCGAAGACTTTGACCCCGCCGACCCCTACAACGAACGCACCCATAGCCTCAACGCTGTGGACCCCGCCTCCCTCACCGCGGGGCTCAACGAACGCCAGGAAGAGGCCGTACTGCACTCCGGCTCGCCCCTGCTCATCGTCGCGGGCGCAGGCTCCGGCAAGACCCGCGTGCTCACCCACCGCATCGCCTACCTGCTCGCAACCCACCGCGCGACCCCCGGCCAGATCCTCGCCATTACCTTCACCAATAAAGCCGCCGCCGAAATGCGTGAACGTATCGAGGCGTTAGTCGGCCCGCGCGCCAAGCACATGTGGATTTCGACCTTCCACAGCTTCTGCGTGCGTGTACTGCGCCGTGAGGCCGCCGCCCTCGGGTTGAAGTCCACCTTCACCATCTACGATTCGACCGACTCGCAGCGTCTGCTGAGCCTCATCATCAAAGAGCTCAACTTGGACACCAAGAAGTTCACCGCCAAGGCAGTGGGCAACCGCATTTCCGCGCTGAAGAACGAGCTGGTCAGCGCTGAAGCGTACGCATCCCGCGTGGCAAGCGATAACCCGTACGAGAAGACCGTTTCGCAGATTTACACCGTCTACACGCAGCGTCTGCGCGCCGCCAACTCCCTCGACTTTGACGACCTGATTGGCCGCACCGTCTTCCTGCTGAAGAAGTTCCCTGAAATCGCGAACTACTACCGCCGCAAGTTCCGCCACATCCTCGTGGACGAGTACCAGGACACCAACCACGCCCAGTACCAGCTGGTGCGTGAACTGGTCGGCGCCCACGCGAAGGCACCGGCTGACCGCGGCCCCTACCCGGACGCTGTGCCTCCTGCCGAGCTGACCGTGGTGGGTGACTCCGACCAGTCCATCTATGCCTTCCGTGGCGCGGATATCCGCAATATTACGGACTTCGAGAAGGACTACCCGAACGCCCACACGATCCTGCTCGAGCAGAACTACCGCTCCACGCAGAACATCCTATCGGCGGCGAACGCGGTCATTGAACGCAACCCCGACCGCCGCCCCAAGAAGCTGTGGACCGCCTCCGGCGCGGGCGCGAAGATTATCGGTTACGTCGCCGAATCCGAGCACGCCGAGGCACGCTACATCACCCGCGAAATTGACCGCCTTGCCGATGAGCACGGCGTGCAGCCCGGTGACGTCGCCATCTTCTACCGCACCAACGCGCAGTCCCGAACCCTCGAGGACATGCTCATGCGCGCCGGCCTGCCCTACCGCGTGGTCGGCGGTACCCGCTTCTACGAGCGCAAGGAAATCAAGGATGCGCTCGCCTACCTGCGCGCCCTGAGCAACCCGGATGATGACGTGAACGTGCGCCGCATCCTGAACGAGCCCAAGCGCGGTATCGGTGCCAAGTCTGAGTCCGTGGTGGCGGAGTACGCGAGTGCGAACCGCATCTCCTTCTACGCTGCCGCACGCCAAGCAGCCGACATCCCCGGTCTGGGTGCCGCCGCGGTGAAGAAGTACGCCGAGTTCGTGCGCCTCATGGATGACCTGGCGCAGATTGCCCGCACCGAACCCGCCGCAACCTGCCTGGAAGCGGTCCTCGAGCAGACCGGATACCTGGCGGCTCTGCGCGCCTCCAAGGACATTCAGGACGAGTCGCGCGTGGAGAACCTCTCCGAGCTGCTCGACGCCATGGTCGAGTTCGAGACCGAGAACCCCGGCGCCGACCTGGAGCAGTTCCTCGAACACGTGGCGCTGGTTGCCGACGCCGACTCGATCCCGAACCGCCCCGCCAGCGCGGAGGGCGAGAATGCCTCCGCCGCACAGATTGCCGCCGAAGCCGCCGAGGCGAAGGCTCAGGGCATGGTCACCCTCATGACCCTGCACACCGCCAAGGGTCTGGAATTCCCCGTGGTGTTCCTGACCGGTATGGAGCACGGCCTGTTCCCGCACCAGCGCGCCCTGACTGACGAGAAGGAAATGAGCGAGGAGCGCCGCCTGGCGTACGTGGGTCTGACCCGCGCCATGGAGCGACTGTACCTGACCCGCTCCGAGACTCGCACCATGTGGGGTAAGAGCCAGTTCAACCCGCCCTCGCCTTTCCTGGAGGAGATTCCGGAGGAGCTCATCGAGTGGAAGCGCACCGCCGGTTTCTCTGGCTTTGGTGCCTCCGGCATGGGTGCGTACGGCGCTCGCGGCGGCGGTTCCTATGGAAGCAGTTCCTACGGTGGTGGCTACTCGGGTGGTGTGCGCTCCGGATACAGCTCCGGCTACGGTTCTGGAAGCTACTCGGGCGGCTATGGCTCGGGCGGTTATGGCTCCGGTAGCTCGCGCGGCTCCTACTCTGACCCCTACGAGTCCCGCCCCGTACGCCGCTCCGAGCCGTCCACCGCGGACATTAACGGCTCGGCAAGCTACGGGCTGGCGGCGGCGGCCGCCTCCTCGAAGGTGACGAACCGTTCCCGCGTGCACCAGAGTAAGGAAATCCCGACCCTGGCGGTCGGCGATACCGTGCGCCACACGAAGTTCGGTGAGGGTCGTGTGCTCGCCGTTGAGGGCAGCGGGGATAAGACCGTGGCGAAGGTTCGCTTCGGCTCGGAAGAGAAGCGTCTGCTGCTGCGTTACGCGCCGCTGGAGAAGGTGAACTAGCGAGTCAGGAGCGAGAACCTGATAAAGCTGATGGAGGGGTGGGTACCTGCGGGTGCCCGTCCCTCTTTTGTGTGCTGTACCGGGCGTGTTGTCCGCCTGGTGAGAAAGGTCCGGATGCTCTTCTGTGCGCGGCGGTAATGTCGCGTTTTCGCCGGTATTTCGCGGCGGATGGGGCACCGCGTGCTCGGGTTAGTTACCCGGTACGCAACCTTTGGGTAAATCGTACCCAAAATATGTGTGAGCTGAGTCGCTAAAATCTCAGATTTGGGGCTCTGTGAGTGCGAGCTCACGCCGAATCCGATAGAGTAGAGACGAGAGAAATTCCCCGCGTCAATGATGCGTGTGCGCCGGGTGCGAGAGACCCCTATCGCACCGTACCGGCCGCATGGGGGAACCTCCTCTAATGACCAGGCCGAGTGCACCAGTACTCGGCACCACTTCGAAGAAGAAGGACACCTGTGGACCTTTTCGAATACCAGGCGCGCGAGCTCTTCGCAAAGCACGGTGTACCCGTGCTCAAGGGCATTGTTGCGACCACCCCTGAAGAAGCAAAGGCAGCAGCTGAGGAAATTGGCGGCCTGACCGTCATTAAGGCTCAGGTTAAGACCGGCGGCCGCGGTAAGGCTGGCGGCGTTAAGCTCGCAAAGTCCCCCGAAGAAGCTTACGAGCACGCTAAGGCAATTCTCGGCATGGACATCAAGGGCCACACCGTTCACCGCGTGCTGGTCGCTGACGGCGCAGACATCGCCGAAGAATACTACTTCTCCCTCCTGCTGGACCGCGCAAACCGCTCCTACCTGGCAATGTGCTCGGTAGAAGGCGGTATGGAAATTGAGCAGCTCGCTGCTGAGCGCCCCGAGGCACTGGCAAAGATTGAGGTTGACCCGCTGGTCGGCCTGGACCAGGCTAAGGCTGAAGAAATTGCTAAGGCAGCAGGTTTCTCCGCAGAACTGCAGGAGAAGGTTGTTCCCGTTCTCGTCAAGCTGGGCGAAGTCTACACTAAGGAAGACGCAACCCTGGTTGAGGTTAACCCCCTCGTTCTGACCCCCGAGGGCACCATCCTCGCCCTGGACGGCAAGGTCTCCCTGGACGACAACGCAGAATTCCGCCAGCCCGAGCACGAGGCTCTCGTGGACAAGTCCGCTGAGAACCCGCTGGAAGCTAAGGCAAAGCAGTTCGACCTGAACTACGTGAAGCTGGACGGCGAGGTCGGCATCGTTGGTAACGGTGCAGGTCTGGTTATGTCCACCCTGGACGTCGTTGCATACGCTGGTGAGAACCACGGCAACGTCAAGCCCGCAAACTTCCTTGATATTGGTGGCGGCGCGTCCGCTGAGGTTATGGCTGCCGGCCTGGAAATCATTCTGGGCGACGAGCAGGTCAAGAGCGTTTTCGTGAACGTCTTCGGCGGCATCACCGCATGTGACGCAGTGGCAGACGGCATCGTGAAGGCTCTGGAGATTCTGGGCGACGCAGCAACCAAGCCCCTGGTTGTGCGCCTGGACGGCAACAACGTTGCTGAGGGTCGCCGCATCCTCTCCGAGGCGAACCACCCGCTGGTTGTTCTGGCTGAGACCATGGACTCCGGCGCTGACAAGGCAGCAGAGCTCGCTCACAAGGCGTAATCGCCAGCAAAGGATTTCAAGGAAGTAATATGTCTATCTTTGTGAACAAGGACTCCAAGGTCATCGTTCAGGGCATCACCGGTGGCGAGGGTACCAAGCACACCGCACGCATGCTCGCAGCAGGCACCAACATTGTGGGCGGCGTGAACGCTCGCAAGGCTGGCACCACCGTCACCCACAAGGCGAAGGACGGCTCCGACATCGAGCTGAACGTGTTCGGTTCCGTAGCTGAGGCTATGGAGAAGACCGGCGCGAACGTCTCCATCGTCTTCGTTCCCCCGGCCTTCACCAAGGCAGCAGTTCTCGAGGCTATCGAGGCTAAGATCGGTCTCGTCGTCGTCATCACCGAGGGCGTTCCGGTTCAGGACTCCGCAGAGTTCTGGGCAGCCGCTAAGGCATCCGTGGACGAGAACGGCAAGCAGATCACCCGCATCATCGGCCCCAACTGCCCCGGCATCATCTCCCCCGAGGAGTGCCTGGTTGGTATTATCCCGGCGAACATCACCGGCAAGGGCAAGATCGGTCTGGTCTCCAAGTCCGGTACCCTGACCTACCAGCTGATGTACGAACTGTCCGACATTGGTTTCACCACCGCTATCGGTATTGGTGGCGACCCCATCATCGGCACCACCCACATCGACGCTCTGGAAGCTTTCGAAGCTGACCCCGAAACCGAAGCAATCGTCATGATTGGTGAGATCGGTGGTGACGCTGAGGAGCGTGCTGCAGAGTACATCAAGGCAAACGTGACCAAGCCCGTCGTTGGTTACATTGCAGGCTTCACCGCTCCTGAGGGTAAGACCATGGGCCACGCAGGCGCTATTGTCTCCGGTTCCTCCGGTACCGCTCAGGCGAAGAAGGAAGCTCTGGAAGCAGCAGGCGTGAAGGTCGGTAAGACCCCCTCCGAGGCTGCAAACCTGATGCGCGAAATCTTCGCAGCGAAGTAAACAGCATAGTATTGCGGCAGATGCCGGTAGTCCATGAGGCTACCGGCATCTGTGCTTTTAACGCCCCGCTACCGCCCGCAAATATTGCACTAGAAAGTAAGATTGTGCACACAGTGCCACAAAAATATGTAAGTATAACCAGAACCTTTGTATACTGGAGGACATTGAGCCTAGTCAGAACCATTCTGAGCGGCTCCAAGAAACACCAAACACTCACAGGAGATCACCACACTCATGACCCAGCCCATCTCTCGCCGCGCCATCGCCAAGGCAGGCGTCTGGTCCGCACCCGTCGTCGCAGCCTCCGCAGCCGTTCCCGCATACGCCGCATCCAAGGAAACCCCCGGCGTACAGTACGGCGTGTACGTCAGCGTGCAGAACAACGGCGGCTACGTCGGCTACGCATCCTCCAACAACACCGGCACCATCAACCCGGCAACCCCCGAGGCGCACTTCACCGCCTCCGGCACCCCCGACTCCGACATCAACTGGGACGACGCAACCTCCAAGCCCAAGAGCGCAACCTACGTCAACGGCGAAGGCAAGTTCACCCCCGTCACCAACTCCCAGACCGGCGCAAACGGCGCGTACATGTCCTCCAGCGGCTTCTGGTGGTCCGTACCGACCAAGGACACCGCAACCGGCACCGGCTACATCCCCGGAAGCAGCGTCACCCTCGCAGCGGGCGCGACCTTCGTAACCGAGGTTGAGTACACCGTCTCCGCCAGTGCCCAGTCGCTCCTTAAGTTCGGTAAGATCAACGGCCAGGCATGGGCCCCCTCCGGCCGCAAGCTGACCGGTAAGACCACCGAACTGGTAGCCTCCGCAGGCCAGGCAAAGTACCTGTCCGTCGCGCAGACCGCCGGCACCTGGACCGCAGAAGTACCGACCGTCACCAAAAACTCTGACGGCACCTACACCTTCAAGGGTCGTATCGTCTACACCACCAGCAAGGCGTACACCATGAAGCAGTCCGGCACCAAGTACTACAGCCAGACTAACTTCATGCCGGCGCAGCTGCGCTTCCCGGCAAACGACGGCTGGGTTTCGTACAAGCAGACCTCCACCGTGCAGGTCGCAAACCTGACCTACTCCGGCAACGGTGCGACCGGCTCGGAGAGCGTTTCCGGTCAGGCCACCACCGCGGAGATTCACCCGTAATAGATCAACCCCTCATACGGGCTAAGAGCATGTAGAAAACCCCCGGCGGATAACTCACCCGCCGGGGTTTTCTATGCCCAGGATGCAGGCCTCACGGGAGAGCGAAGAGCATGCCGTAATGGCTATATAGACTTGTCTAAAGCGTATTCAGGAATTGGAATTAGCCGACCGTCGTGCCGAAGGCCAGACCCAGCAGGTAGGTCACAAACGCCGCGCCGAAGCCAATTAGAATCTGGCGAATACCGCGCTTGAGCGGGGAAGCGCCCGAAAGCAGACCCACCACGCCGCCGGTGAAGCCCAGCGCCGCACCCACAAACAGCAGAGACAGCACCATCGCGAATACACCCGACAAGCCAAAGATATAGGGCAGAATCGGAACCAGTGCACCCGAAGCAAAGAACGCAAACGAAGCAGCGGCGGCACCAATATCGGTACCCAAAGCCACGTTCTCCTCACGATCCTCATCCTCGCGGTGAGACAGCGACGGATCGCAGTCACAATCCATGTAGCCGAAACGCTCCATCGCACGGTGATGAGCCGCCTCCGGATCCATACCGCGGGCACGGTAAATGAGCTCCAGCTCGTTCGAGTCCAAATCCAAATCGTGTGCAACACGCAGGGTCACCTGGGTCGGCTGGGATGCATCCAGCAGCTCACGCTGAGAACGCACCGACACGAACTCGCCAGCAGCCATCGACAGCGCACCCGCCAGCAGGCCTGCAATACCCGAGAGTAGAACCATCGAGCTGGACGCACCCGAGGCGGTAATACCCATAATCAGCGCCAGGTTTGACACCAAACCGTCGTTAGCGCCAAAGACCGCCGCACGGAAATTACCCGAGAGTTTCTCGCGGCCGCTGGTCGCCAGGGCGCGAATAATCTCCTCGTGAATTGCCTCGTCAGCCGCCATTTCCTCGGTGGCGTCCGGGTCCTCAGCGTAAGGGGAGCGAGACTCCGCGCGCTGCGCCATCGCCAGAATAAACACCGAACCGAAATTCTTCGCCAAGAACTGCAGAAGCAGAGACTGTAGGGACGGGCGCACGTGCACATCCGCGTGCTCGCCGAGCATGTCACGCCAATGCTGCTGGTGACGCTTCTCCGCCTCGGCAACCTGCAGCAAGATTTCGCGGTCGGTACCCTCGGCGCGGCGAGCCAGGTAGCGGTAGATACGCGCCTCCGACTCTTCATCAGCTAGGTAGCGGCGCCAACGCTTAATCTGCGCGGGCGTAGGGTCGGTGACCGCGCTGTGGCGGGTCGGCTGGTGCTCGCCTTGGAGCATCTCGGTCTCTTCGCCGTGCTCGTAGGGTGCGTGCGTGCTCATATCTCTCTTTCCGCCGGTGCGGGGCGCGCCGGGCAGCTCCCGGGCGCTCAATCATGCGTTCGATCTGTGTGTTCTGTGTTGACCAGTGAACCACTGTAGAGCACTCCGAACAGAAAATCTAGGACGGCCTAACCCGGTGTTGAAGTTCGCCTCAACGTACTTTGTGATGCCGAGCGGACGAGGAGTAAAAGATTGAGCCGCGTAGGAATGGAGAGCGAGGGGCGGCGCAGATTCGCGCATAAAAAGCCGGGCGGGTGCACCCTCCGTAAAAAAGGAGAGCGCACCCGCCCGGCTCGTGACTCTAAAATCTAGCGCCTATACGGCTTGCCGCCCGAGTGGACTGCAGTTTAGATGCTACGACTTAGATAGTTGCGGCTTAGATGTTGCCTTCGCCGTTCTCCAGGAACGCGCGGATGAACCACTGGAACTTCTCCAGCTCAGCGGTCTGACCGATCAGCAGGTCCTCGGTGACGGGATCGGACTCGCCAGCGAAAGCAATCGCCTTGCGGTGGTCCTCAATCACGCGGGTGTAGACGTCGTTCAGGGCGTGCAGGTGGTCGGCAACGCGTGCGCGGCCGACGGGGTAGTCCTCGACGGAGCGCTGTGCGACCAGTGCGCCAGCCAGGCCGTTGGGGGTTGCGCCCAGGGTTGCCATACGCTCTGCGATGGCGTCGACGAACTCGCGGACGGTGTCGACCTGGGGGTCAATCATTTCGTGAACGGCGATGAAGCCGGGGCCGGTCACGTTCCAGTGGGCGTGCTTCAGCAGCAGGTGCAGGTCGTTGAGGTCGTGCAGACGTGCCTGGAGAACCTCGGAAATGCCCTTGCCTTCTTCGAGGGTCAGGCCGGGTGCGGTGTAGTTTGCGAATGCCATGATGGTCTCCTTCTTGATGCTGTGATGTTTTTGGTTCGGTGGGGTTTGTGTGCCCCGCCGAATCGTTATTATGAGTAAATCATTTTAAGAATCCATTGTCAAGGTTATTCTGAGTAATTCGTAATAAATTGTCATCTGCGTGTCGCGCTGTGTCCAAAAGCCAACACCCAAAGCCCCTGCCTAAAAGCCATACCCAAGCGCCCGCATAGCTCCCCATTTAGGCATGCACAAAGGGTGGGATGCGTGGTGTCTCATCTCGCGCATCCCACCCTTTATTGGTGAAGCGTATTCAGTTTTCTACGGAGCTTTCAGCCCGCGAACTACGCGGCTACGCCAGCGCGCGAACCGCCTCCAGGGTCAGCTCCTCATGCTTGAAGCGTGCGGTGCCCAGTTCTGCCGGAACCTCCAGCTCACCCGGCACAACAATCACGCGCATGCCTGCCGCGGTCGCGCTACGCACACCCGAAGGGGAGTCCTCAATCGCCACACACTGGGTCGGGTCAACGCCCAGGCGCTCCGCCGCCAAAAGGTACGGCTGCGGGTCCGGCTTGGGGTGAGTGGTCTCATCGTTACCGATAATGACCGAGAACGTGCCTTCGGGAGCCGCGTTTGCGGTGCGGCGAGCTACGGAAGTGGTCGCATTGGTGACGACGGCCGCCGGAATCTGCGCCTCGCGAACCTCCGCAAGGAAACGTTCAATACCGGGCAGGAACTCTACCGGCTGGTGCGCCAGAGCATCGTGCACCTTCGCCACAAGACGTTCATTAATCTCTTCGTCCGGCAGGTCCACGCCGCGCTCGCGCAGGCGATCCAGAGTGAACTGCATGGACAGACCCAGACAATCGAGGGTGTCCTGCTCGGTCCACGTGCCACCAAAATCTGCGGCAAGAGCAACCTTAGCGGCAGCCCATACGGGTTCGGTGTCAACCAGGGTTCCGTCGTGGTCGAAGAGAATGGCGGCGGGGAAGGTGTTCGTAGTCGTCATGCCATTAAGCCTACCGGTTTATTTCTGGGGCGACCGCAGGACAGCATCCCCAATCGTCACCAAAAAATCTGTGCCCGC